>JAGWTI010000057.1 GCA_028876065.1 Nitrospirota bacterium | reverse complement strand
GGCGTCGACGCCGTCGCCGGAGGTGCCGGACATGAGGCCGACGACCTTCATGCGGCGCTCAGTTGAAACGACCCGTAGGCCATGCGCATGCGCGCAGGCTAACCGAAGTGACCGGAGGGGTCAAGCGAACCCCGCGGGTGATGTAATCTTCTCTGTGTAAAAACAAGACGGGTGTAAGCTGGGTCGCTGTCGAAGGCAAACCCATTCTCCACTGAAGGAGGCTTACACCCATGGCAACGCTAGCACCGTGGACCGAGCAGTTTCAACATTTCCGCACCGAGCTGCGGGAGCAGTTCTGGGGCGATCTGACGCAGCAGACCCGACAGACCTGGGCGGACTTCCTGGGGCGCCTGTCCCTCGAAGCCCGCGATCAATACCTGGGCGTGCGGGAGTATGAGCGGAGTCCCCACCGGGCGGACACCCGCAACGGATTCTATGAACGGGACTTTGTGACGCGCCTGGGGACGCTGCGGGTCCGCGTGGCCCGGACCCGACAGCGGGCGTTCCTGCCGGCGGGACTCGGGCGCTTGCAACGGCGGGCTGGGGAGGTGCTGCTCTTGATTCGGGAGGCGTTGTTGCGGGGCCTCAGCACGCGGGCCGTCGGCCGGGTGGTGGCGCTGGTGACGGAGGAGACGGTCAGCGCCCAGACCGTCTCGCGGCTGACGCGGGACTTGGACCAGGCGGTCGCCCAGTTTCACGCGGCGCCGCTGGGCGAGGCCTGGGCGTACCTGTTCCTGGACGGGGTCAGTCTGCGGGTGCGGCGGCCCAGTGGACGCCACCGCGTGCAGCTCTTGGTGGCCTATGGGGTGCGGCCTGATGGGACCCGGCAGCTCCTGGCGTTTACCCGGAGCCAGGGCGAGAGCCAGGCGGCCTGGGAGGGGCTACTGCACGATTTGTATCGGCGGGGTCTAGACGGCCGGCAGCTCGCCCTGATCGTGACGGATGGCTGTCCCGGCCTGGCGGCGGCCTTGCAGACGGTGTATCCGCGGGTCGCCCACCAGCGCTGCTGGGTACACAAGCTGCGCAACCTGCTGGGGGCCGTCCGGCGCCGCGATCACGCGGCCGTCAAGGCGGACGCGCACGCCATCTATCGCGCGCACAGCCGACGGGAGGCCGAGGCCTCTGCCCGACAGTTCGCCCAGCGATGGCGGGCGCTCTACCCCACCATGGTGGCGCGCCTGCTGCGGGATCTCCCCGAGCTGCTGGCCTTCTTCCAGTGCCCGCGGCACCTGTGGCGGAAGGTCCGGACGACCAACCTCATCGAACGCTGTTTCGTGGAGGTCCGGCGGCGGACCCGGCCGATGGTGTGTTTCGTGAACGTGCAGAGCGTCGAGCGGATTATCTTCTCGATCTTCAACCGGTTTAACTTGGAGTGGTGCCAGCACACCCGTCGCGCTTTTACACAAGCAGCTTGACGTCACCGAACAAGAATGTAGATAGCACATCATCTGTCCGGTTTTAGTAGCACGTGATCTGTCCGGTTTAAGGTGCGCCCTCAAGGAGGGCCACTATGACACGGGCGACCGTCCTACAGGAGGTGAGACAGATGCGATTTGAAGTGCTGTACGAACGCCGACAACGGCGAGAGGTGACGATGGTGGAGGCGGCGGCGATGCTGGGGGTGACGGAGCGGACGTTTCGTCGGTGGAGCGACCGGTATGAAGCGGAGGGCGTCGCAGGGCTGCAGGATCGGCGGCTCGGCCGAGCCTCAGGCCGGGCGGTCCCGGTGGATGAAGCCCTGCGGATGGTGACCTTGTATCAGACCCAGTACACGGACTGGACCGTCAAGCACTTCCATGAGCATTGGCATGCGGAGCATGGCGGCCGGCGGTCCTATACCTGGACGAAGCAGGCCCTGCAGGCCGCCGGCCAGGTGGCCCACGCCCCCCGGCGTGAGGCGCACCGCAAGAAGCGGCCGCGCAAACCGCTGCCGGGCATGATGCGCCACCAAGACGGCTCGACCCATGAGTGGGTGCCGGGTTGTCAGTGGGATTTGATTGTGACGCTGGATGATGCCACCACCGAGCTCTATTCGGCCTTCTTTGTCGAGGAAGAAGGCACCCTGAGCCGCTTCCGGGGCCTGCAGGAGGTCATGGAGCGCAAGGGGCTCTTCAGCTCCCTCTATACCGACCGAGGCGCGCACTATTGGCATACCGACGCAGCGGGGGGCGGGTCGACAAGACCCGGCTGACGCAGGTTTACCGCGCCTTGCAGCAGTTGGGAATCACGCTCATGCCCGCCTATTCGCCGCAAGCGCGGGGCCGATCGGAGCGTGTTTTCCGCACCCTGCAAGACCGGCTGCCCCACGAGCTGGCCCTCGCCGGGCTCACGGAGATGGCGGCGGCCAACCGGTACCTGGCCGAACGGTTTCTCCCCGCCCACAACCGGCGCGTTGCCGTGCCGGCCGCCGAAACCGGGACCGCCTTCGTCCCGTGGATCGGCACCCCGCTCGCCGAGATGCTGTGCGTGCAAGAGGAGCGGGTCGTGGCCAACGACAATACCGTGCGGTATCAGGGCCGGAGTTTGCAGCTCCCCCAGGACCCGCACCGGTTCCATTACGTGAAGGTCACGGTGCGGGTGCATGCGTATCCCGATGGCACCTTGGCCGTGTTCCATGGCCCCCGGTGTCTGGCGCGGTATAGTGCCGAGGGCGTGCTGCGGGAGACCTCCTCGATGACACGGCCACCGCACACGCTTCGCCGAGCGCGTCGATGATCAATGAAGAGGAAAGGAAACACCGGACAGATCATGGGCTACATAAACCGGACAAGTTACTGATCGGTTCACTAAATAGTGCGTAGTATGCTATGCATGCGGGCCCCGAAGGCTGTCGAGCGCGTACACCAGGACTGGGAGCGGCTCGTCACGTTCTACCAGTTCCCGCAAGACCACTGGCGGCATGTGCGCACCACCAACGTGGTCGAGTCGCCCTTTGCCGCCGTGCGGCTGCGGACGACGGCTGGCAAGCGGTACAAGCGCGTCGAGTCCGCCACGGCGTTGATCTGAAAGCTGCTCCAAGTCGCCGAGCGCACCTTCCGGCGGCTGAACGCCCCGGAGCTGCTGCCCCTGGTCTATGCCAATATCCCGTTTGTCGATGGCGTTCAGCAACCGGTCACGCCGAAGGAGGCCGCCGCCTGATTCCATTTACACCCCTCTTGACAAGACCTCGGCTGCGGGACAAACTACGCACTATTTGGTGGTCGGCTCAGTAACTTGCTATCTACACTATCCGGAACAAGAAATCAGAGAGGAATTGGAGAAATCTAGGGCCACCGCCTCCATTGGGCCGCTCAGGAAGGAGATGTTAACGCCATGCGGAGGTAGAGTCCCACGCCCTTCCGGGCGTGGGACTCTACCAGCTGGGGCAGCGAACCAATAGTCGTTTAGTCACTGTTGTTATTTGGTCCAAGGGGAGTTGTGAGGGCTCCGGCTGCTTGGATCGGGAGGTGCGAGACCGCGCGGGCCTGCCTGCAAAAACTCAGGCGGGCCATGGTGTGGACAGGTCGGGAGCGGCTATCAGGCGAGGTGTGAGTCGAGGAGGCCTATGTGGGAGGCTCCAGGTCGGAGGTGGGCGCAGGCACTTGGGGAAAAGGCTCTAGCGGCCGTCGCTGCGTAGAGCGACGGCCAGGGCAGGGCAGATTCGCCTGCGCCGCACCCTCGATATATCTCAGAAATACGTAATCACCAGGCTGACAAGTTTGGGCGGGACCTGGCTCAGTGCGGGCCAGCGCCGTTTCCGGTAGCGTGTCCGATCACAACGAAGTCCCGGCATGACGCATACGGAACGCTCATAAGATGGGTGCCGCCTGGGCACCGCCGAAACATGCCAGATCCTCAGCTGCTCAGCGGTGTCCCCAAGTATTCGCTTGCCACATACTCGGCGAAAGCCATTGAGCTGGTAAACGCGGGAGAGATCGCATTCAGGATGTGCAGGCTCTCTTGCTCCTTCAGCACCAAGAAGTCCATCACCAGTTCTTTCTTTTCCCAGTCCACGAGTTGGGGCCTGATCCCGACCTTTTCACAAGGCCCGAGGTCATCCGGACTGAGGGCTTTTACCAAACTCTTTGCGTCTTCGAAGAAGTACCGAGCGAGATACTTCCGGGGCTCGGTAAGCGCGACCGTCCTAAATTGCTGGTTTAGAAAAAATAGCCGCGCATCGTCGAACAAGATCCTGAGCGACTCGCCGGTCAGCTTTTCCAAGAGCCGGTAGTTTTCACGCCCGAACGCTGGGATGGCGGTCGGGCCGACATACACATGATCGTGGATGCTTCGGGTGAAATGCACACCGAGAAAGGGGTTGCGGAGGTCTGGCACCGGATAGATGTTGCCCTTGACCAGCGAGGCCTTTCCCGACCGCAGCTCCCGATAGGTCCCCTTGAAAGGGATCAGCCGGAACTGCCGTGCCAGGCCAAAGCAATGCGCAATCGTATCGCTGTATGCCCCGGCAGCGTTGATGAAGGATCGGAACCGAACCGGCCCACGGCTCGTCTCAGCGGTTCTGGTCTGCTTGAGACCGATGAAAGCGGTACCCGTGAGAAGCCGCACGCGGCCTGTCTCCAAAAGATCGTGGACGAGGCACCGCAAGATTGCCTTCGGGTCCACGATGGCGGTGTCGGCTGAGCGCAAGGCCATCTGGTGTGTTCGGGCGAGCGGCTCGCAGGCATCCAGTTGCCGCTCATCGATCAACTCGACTGTTGCGCCGTTGCCGGACGCCGTCGCGTGCAGTTTGTGCAGGACAGGAAGCTCCCCCTCGTGCCTGGCGACCACGACTTTCCCTGTCTCCTGCAGCGGCAGCCCCCTGGAGAGGCAATAGGCTTTCATGAGCCGGTTGCCACGCAGGCACAGCCGAGCCTTTAGACTCCCAGCCGGGTAGTAGATGCCCGCGTGGAGCACTCCGCTGTTTCGGCCGGATGCATGTCTGCCAATCTCCTCTTCCTTTTCAAGGATGAGGATGTTGTCCGCGCCGCGCGAAACCAGTTCCCGTGCGAGCGTCAGCCCAATGATGCCGCCTCCGCAAATGAGAATTTCCGCGTGCTCCACCTCTGTCTCCTGGCGAAGGTTTCACTGCAACTTGCTGATCGTAAGCTCGGAGAGGATCCGGACGGTGTTACCATCCGGGTCCGCCACATAGAAGGAGTCGCCGACGTTCCAGTGACACTTCAAACGGTGGACGATCATAAGCCGACCTTGCCAGGCTTGGTTGAACCGTCGGTCGATCGCCTCGGGCTCGATCACGACGAATCCTATGTGATTGAGAATCCGGAGTCCAGGGTTTTTGGCTTCCACCAGGTTGGACGATGCTATCGCTTGAAAAAGGTGCCTCACCTGTCGGCCTTTCCGGATGTGTCGATATACGTCTGGCCGCAGGCCCACCAGGCGCTCCGGTTCTGCTCTTCACCCGCCTCCGCAGGACGCCACGGTTGCCCGGCCTTCGCAGCCAAGGCTGCTCCTGCCCTCGCGAAGCCCGCTCCGGCGGACGAAGGAAGATCGGCGGAGTAGGCTGAAGCCGTGGGGCTCCACAGGTGAACCACAACTGCCTGGAAGACCCGTGCCTGACAGTCTTGCTGATGGGGCGGTTCGATCGGAAGGGGTTCACGTTTTCTTTGTGGGGTGACAGCCATAGGTTCAGCGTACGAGGGATCTTCTGTCCGAGTGTTTAGGGGTGGGCAGGGAGCGGATGGCTTCCGTGGTCCGCAGGAGAGCCACGTCCCACGCTACGGCTTCCTCTGTTGGCCCGGCTGGAATGGTTACCTTGGCGAGTACTTCCCGATCGCGGACATTGAGCACTTCAACCGTCACGCTGACTCCATGGGGCGCATGGTCAATCCGTGCGATCACCAAGATGTTGGGGGCCAGCCAGTGTCCAGGGCCCACGGCAGTCTGGTCGTCGACGAGGCCTTGCAGAGCGGAGTGAATCTCGCGCTGTAACAGTAAGTGGTCCTCTTCGGGCGTGACCACCGACAGCCCATGATCCAACAGTATCCGAATGAAGCGGGCTTCCAGGCTGCGCTGGCCGACGGTGGGGGCTTCGACGTGGACACGCGTCGATGAGGTGGGCCGGACACCGTGTGAGAGGAACCATGGTGTGTAGCTCGTGACGGATCGTGGTCCGGAGAGCCTCCGGGGACACCCGGACCGGCCAGTGGGCAGTGCGGCGATGCTCCTGCCAGAGCACCAGTTCGATGGGAGAAGCCGCCGCCATGTCGAGCGGCCATCCGGCATGCCGGATGGCGGGGCGAGGTGGTGCAGGCGGATGACTGCGCGGCCATCGGATGTCAATAGATAGGAAATGGCTAGGGGGCGTGGGCCGTGCCATTCCAACGTCACCTGCCCGTCCGCGAACGGGCGGGTCTCGGTCTCTTCCTCCCGGTCCAGCACGGACTGGGTGTTCTTATACTTGGCATCGGATTGGTTTACCATCATGGCCATGAGGCAACTGTCCAGCGCGAGGGCGATCATGTGTTGCCGCTTCTCGGTCGGCGTGAAGGGCGCCACGATGGTTGTCAGCGCAAGGCCGGACAATCCTCCCGTGCACCCGATGAACCCTACTGGAACGGTGAGAGGATTCAGGTACACGTATCGGTACCATGTGCGGACCGTCCGGATGACCTCGACCGGCCGACGAAAGGTCTGCTTGAGCGTCAGGGGCCACCCTTCGCGGTCCGGGTGGGGTGTCAAGGTTGCCATCGGAGATCCGTCGGGCCGTACGGTCCTGGCTCGCCGCTCCTCGGTCCCCGGACTCTCGTGAATCGGGATCGACACACAGCCGGTGAGCAGCAGCGCGAGCGCCAAGCAGCGACCATGGGTTGGTCGCGACCCGCCTCGGCCTCTCCCCTGACTGCGGGCAGAGCTGTGCGACGCGTGCATTGTCATGGTTGTCCTCCGTTGCCTATGGCAATCCGAACTTGGTTCATCCCACCCCTTCCAGGTCACACCGCCCGTTCCGTCACGGTCCAGCCGGGAGCCGTTCGACACGGTGGCCCGAACGGCCAGCTCCCAGAGGGGTCGCAGCACCGTCCCCACCGACATTAGGTTCAATGCACCAGAGGCCGCACATCCGTGCCACGAGCCTGGGCGAGGAGCCGTTGGGCGAGCGCGCACATTGCGACACCCTTGATGAGAGAGACCGTGTTCGGTGCCCGCCCTCCAGTCTCAACAGCCAACCGTCTCTGACGCTGAATCGAAACCAACCCAGAGGTCCTCGTGCGTTCAGAGGACCTGCAGGCGTCAGCCAACTTGTCAGTGAGTTCGATTCTGTTGTGATCGCTGTCGTCGTGAGCGTGGATATCGGTGTGGGGCATCATCCTCCTGTCGGTCCGTGAGATGGATCTATGCGGATGGCTCGTGCAACGCAGGTCGTGGGGGCTCAGCGGCTATGCTGTCCAATGTTCACCAGGTGGTGGCCCGTTCTCCACAACACTGGCGTGTAACGACCGGGACAACCCCCGGATTGAGTGCCGTTCAGTGGAGTGCGCTGTGCTGAAGATCAGGCGAGGCGTGGGTGTGCGCCATGCGGAGCGGCCGTACAAGGCAGTGGGGCGGGTCAGGTGAGGAAAACTGCTCGGCGGCTCGTTCCAGAACGCGGGCAAACCGTGTCGGCGTGACCTGTCGGTAGATAAGGGGCAGCCTTTCTTGATCGGTCTCGATGATGAAATCTTGCTTGAAGCCCCGATTGTGCACTATTGACCGGCTTCTCTCGGTAGCATCGTCCCCCGAAATTGGTCCAGTTTTGTCGGAGGACAGCCGTTGTTGCCGCCTGATGCGCTTCTGGATTTCTTACGACTCGTCCGGGGATGGTCCGAACAATCGCCAGTCAGGAATTGCCCAGACATGTGGTGCCAATGGTTCGATCTCGCGCCCGCGGGTGACCACGAGTCCGATCCGCCAGGCATCTGGATGGAGCCCCGGACTTCGCCACGCGGTGACGATCTCCGTGAGTGCGCGGGCATCGGTGGCGTGGGCTCGCTGGCTGGCCTTCGCCTCCATGGCTACGAGGCCTCGGCCTGCGTGCAGCACAAAGTCCACTTCCCGTCCGGCCGCCGTGCGATAGAATTGCAGGGCGGCCGGTTCGACTTGCCAGGACATCCACCGGACCAACTCATCGCAGAGATAGGTTTCAAAGAAGGGGCCATCATCAAGATTGGGCCGCTCGGCCAGAAGGCGGGCGAGGCCTGGATCTGTCCAATAGACCTTCGGGCTCTTGACGAGTCGTGTGCCGACCGATGGCCCC
The DNA here is from genome assembly GCA_028876065.1 of Nitrospirota bacterium. Taxonomy (GTDB): domain Bacteria; phylum Nitrospirota; class Nitrospiria; order Nitrospirales; family Nitrospiraceae; genus SYGV01. The sequence continues at coordinate 14,708 of JAGWTI010000057.1, read as the reverse complement.
CAGGGGCGTAGCAGGACCACTTGATAGGAAATCTCAAGAAAACGCAAGTAGCGCTTCACGGTGTTGACAACCACCCCGAGATCCCGAGACACTTCGCTATAGGACAGCAACTGCCCGGTCCGTGCAGCCAGCAGGTTTTGTGCGAGGGCAAATTGGTCTAAGTCCGCGACGCGTCCGAGGTCGGCGAGATCGCGCTCGAGATAGGTTTTCCGAAAGTCACGGAACCACACGGGCCGCTCCGCTTCGGGCAACAGCGCCAGAGCCGGATAGCCTCCCCAGCGGAGACTCTCCTCGGCATGAGTCCGCCACGTCCGGATGTGCTCAGTGGGAACTCCGGCCGTGGTCATGCGGTGGAGGGCCGCTTCCCCTTCCTGCCAGATCCGATCCAGTCCACAGGGCGGGGCCTCGGGACCTGTCACCCGTTCCACAAGCCCGAGCGGCCAAAGATCGAGCAATGTGGCCCGGCCTGCCAGTGTCTCCCGCACGTGGTGGAGCAAGCGGATTTGGGAAGAGCCGAGGAGCAAAAAACGATGCCCACGCTTGCGGTCGGCGAGGAATTTCACGACGTCCAGCAGGGCTGGCTGTTTTTGCACCTCATCCAGAATCACGAGCCGCGTGCCGTAATCGAGCCGCCGCACGGGGTCCTGCGCCAAACGGAGCCGCTCGTCGGGGTCATCAAGCGACAAGTACGCGGGCGCCGTGGTCTCCATCGCGGGCAAGAGCTCACGTACCAACGTGGTCTTGCCGGTCTGTCGGGCACCCGTGAGCACAGTGACGGGCCAGCGGGCCAGTCGTGCTTGCAGTATCGGGAGGAGGCGACGAGGATGCAGCTCCATCTAATCAATATATCATTACCATTGCATAATTACAAGGCGATTGTGCAATGGCAATGTGTGTATTCTCTAGCTTCTTGTGGCTCCCGTCATCGAGACATTGGTACCATGGGTTCCGCCGTCGGGTTCCGTCATCACGAGACGGGGTGTTCAAGCACGGCATCCATGTCTGGTAGCTGTTCATGGAAGACTCGGCTTACGATCGGTCATGATGGCCACGGGGGCTTGGGCGGATGTGATGAAACGGGTGGCCCCAGGTTGGCGGGATGTTTTCCCTTACGATCTTGACGCTCATCGCCATCTCGCTGATCGACGGGCTTTGGTGTTGACGGAACGAAAGAAATGAGCGCCAGCTCGTGGGAGCGAAGCTGGGGGGCACACATAGAGCCGCCGAGCCCGTGATCGTGGTCGCGGAGTCGCGATGCTGACGTGTCTTGTCAAGTTGATGTAGGTGGGTTCGACGGTGATCAAAAACCGTATTGAGAGGACTCGATCCAACGTGAGAACAGCGGAGCCGGCACACCGTTTGAACTCGGATGGCTCGCGTTCGGTCGTCTCAAGCCCACTCTCCCGATCTCCCGAGCGTAGAGTCATCAGGTTGGTCTTGCCTCAGGGGACCCGAGACGGCGAGATTCGTACCGTGAAGGAACGTCCTGCGTCGGTGGGACATGGCCCGGCGGCACCGACCCGCTACCATCCTCCCAGGAGGAAATCGAAATCGGACTTGGAGAGGATCGAGCCAGTCGGTCGGTGCGTCGCGCTTCCCAGCACCGCGTCGTAGAGCGCCTGTTTCTTGCGCTTCAGCTGCATCATCTTCTCCTCGATCGTGTGGCGCATCAGAATCCGCGTGATGGAGACCGCCCGTTTCTGGCCAATGCGGTGGGCCCGGTCGGACGCTTGGTGTTCCACGGCGGGGTTCCACCAGGGATCGAGGTGGAACACATACGTGGCCCTGGTCAGGTTGAGCCCCTGTCCTCCGGCCTTCAGACTGAGCAGAAAAACGGAGGGGCCGTCTTCCGCCTGGAACCGCTGCACGAGGCGCTTGCGTCGGCCGGTGGCGGTCCGACCGTCGAGTCTGGCGTAGGTCAGGCCGTGGCTCTTGACGGCGTCCTCCACCAGGTCCAGAAACGAGGTGAACTGGGAGAAGACGAGCGCGCTGTGGCCTTCTTCGGCCAGCTCGCGGAGCTGATCGAGGAGAAAGGCGATCTTTGGCGAAATGTCCTCCGGCTGCTTGGTCAGCAAGACGGGGGAGAGGCACACCTGGCGGAGCTTCAAGATGGCTGCCAGCGCGATGATCCTGGCCTGGGCGGCGGTGTTGCTCCGGTACGCGCCGTCAACCGTCTGTCTCGCCTGCGCGACGGTCTGCTGGTAGAGCGCCTTCTGGCGGTCCGTCAGATCCAGATACAGGTCCGTCTCGGTCTTGGGTGGGAGATCCTGCAGCACTGCCTCTTTGGTGCGTCGCAGCACGAAGGGCTTGGTCCGCCGCAGGATGCGCTCCAGCTCCGGCGACCGGTCCAGTTTGATGAGCGGCTTGAACCGGTCATAGTCGCCCAGCAGGCCGGGCAGACACAGGTCGATCAGCGAGTAGTACTCGCCGAGGTGATTCTCCAGCGGCGTGCCGGTCATCGCCAATTTGAATGCGCCGTTCAGCCGGCGGACCGCCCCCGTGGTGTCCGCAGAGAGGTTTTTGACCGCCTGCGCCTCGTCGAACACGATCACGTGAAACGGGACGTTCGCCAACCGTTCGATGTCCCGCCGGACGAGTCCGTAGGTGGTCAGGACGACGTCGCCGTCGTCGAGCGCGGCGTGCCGCGCGCTCCCGGTATAGCAGCGGACCTTCAGCTTGGGATAAAAGCGAGCCAACTCATGTTCCCAGTTGAACAGCAGGCTTGGCGGCACCACGATCAGGTGTGGGGCGCTGACGCGCCCCGGGGCCGGCACCAGGCCTTCCGTGATCCCGCCCAGCAGGCTGATCGCCTGGAGGGTTTTCCCGAGCCCCATGTCGTCGGCCAGACACGCGCCGAGCCGGTGCTGATAGAGAAACGCCAGCCAGGCGTACCCGTTCAGTTGGTAGGGGCGGAGGGTGGCGTTGAGGCCGCGCGGCACCGCCGGTGTCTCGATCCGTTCGAACCGCGTCAGCCGGTCCAGCATCGCGTGATCCTCGGCCGGGAGCCTGACCGTCACGCCCTGCTCCCGCAGCGCGAGCCAATCGAGGATATGCAGTCTCGGCACGCGGACGAAGCCCTGCCGGCCGGCGGCCTGCGCAGCGGCCGATCGGCGGATGTCCGAGAGCGACCGCAGGATCGCCCAGGTATTGGCATCCAGCACCTGAATGCAGCGCTCGGTTTCCAACACCCCGCCCCGGCGCGAAACCTCCTCCCAGACCGTCTCTTCCACGACGACGCCCTCGCAGCGAATCTCCGGCCTGAGCTCGAACCAGTCGATCCCTGTTTCCCGCCGCGCCTCAAGCGAGCAGGCCCAGCGCGACCGCACCACCGGCTTGCCATTGTAGTACAGCGCGATCCCGGCCTGCTCCAGCCTGGCCTGCAACTCGGGCAACCCGTCATGCAGCACATCGCTCGGGAGCGCCATTGCGTCATGACGCCGCATGCTGCGGAACGGGTGAGTCCCAAACAAGTCGAAGGGGATGCGGTAGAGGAGAGCCTGCCGGCGTTTCTCGATCGATGCGAGCGCCCAGCGGCCGCGATCGACGTAGAGGCACAGCTCAGGCCTGACCGCCGCGGCAACGAAGTGCCTGACGATTCGCCGGGCCTCGGTCCGGACGTGACGCCTCCCGAACGCCTCGCCGGACAGGGTATCATCGATGATGCGGTCCCGGTCGACTTTCGTGTCCGCGTCCAGCGCCTTGAAGAAGGCCTGGATCAGAGGGCCCCGTCTCTTCAGCGCCCGCAACGGCGCCGGGATGCGGTTCCCATCCAGGTATGTCAAGAGTCCGAACGCCGGGGCAGCGGGAGGAGCACTGAACGTACCGAGTCGCCATGCCGCCTTGAGGAGGCACGGCGGGGCCTCGGCGTGGGACCTATCGTCATCGGGGTCGATCGTCACCGAGTAGGATGGGGCCGGCGCGCCTTCAACGCTATGGCTCACGTGGAGCGGCCATTCCTTGTTCTCCGCCCTGAGAATCAGGTCCTCCAGCGCCGCCTTGGCCTTTGCGGCGGCCAGTGTGATCTGGACGGACTGAAACGTGGTCAAGGGCACGTGAAACGCCGAGCCGTCGTTCCACCAATGGCCCGTATCCCACACCGGTTGTCCCGGCAGGGCAACGGCTCCCATGCCGCCTTCCGCGACGGTCTCCGCCCCGAAGACCTCCGCTTCGCCATATCCGGAATATCCTGGAACGCCGTCATGGAAGAGCTGGCGTAACGCGCAATACAGGGCCCAGCCCCTCGTCTCCTGGTCCTTGATGCGGACAAGCGTCTTGGCGTCCAGGTCGGCCACAAGCCCCCGGACATGGTGGATGCGCTCGCGCGCCGCCCCATTGACGAGACACACGGCGCGGACTTCCACGCGATCGCCCACGACATGCAGTTGCGTGTTGGCCCGGACTCGAGCGGCCGGGTCCCAGGCGAGCGGGACGGGTCCGCGGGTCGTCTCCAGGACGAGGGGATAGGCACGCCCATAACTCCTCAAGAACGCCGGCAAGGCATCCCACGGCGATCCATACGCATAAACGCTGCTGGTGATGAGCCCCGCGAGTTCGGCGGGGACGCCCACGGGGGAATGGAGCGGCTGGCCGTTCTTTCGGACCGCGAGCAACGGGTAGGCGGACCGAGCGTCGATGACGATCTCGAAGCGCGGCGCAAGGGCTTTGGCTCGGGGCTTGGGCCACGCGCGGGGACGGTCGGCCAGAAGACTCTCGCGGAGCTTGTCGCGGAGGAACCGGGCCGAGCCGGGAAAGGCGAACGCCGCCGGCGACAGGAGATTGGCGGTCGTCAGGAAAGCACACACCACGTGCTTGCATTGCCACTCCGGCATCCAAGCCGGGCAGTCGCACGAAAAGGTCAGCCCATCCGCGTCCGCCGCGCAGGCGACGGCATAGAGCCGTACGCCCCGCACATAGGCCGTCAAAGTTGAACGGTCGGGGCTCCATTCGTAGCCCTCCAGCCGGCCGCGCCGGTAATAGTCGAATCCGCGAATGACGGATGCTTTCGGGGCGAGCGTATAGACGGCGTTCGCGGGGAGCGTCGCGAGAAGGCGGAGGAGGTCGGAGTCGGCCGGTGCCATCGCCGTCAAACTATAGTGGGATTGCCGGGCGAGGGCAAGGCAGCAAGGGGTTCAGTCTCGGCAGCGGGACCGCTGTGTACGATGAGACGGTTGCACGCGCCCCTGAAAAACGATCCCGCCGACTCGATGTGGCAGGGGCTTGCACATGGGAAGCTCGCAGCCAAAAGCCGCGCATGAAGCTGGGCTGACTTTGTGGGACATGGAACGCTACCTTGTGGAGCAAGGATTTAATCGCGTGGACCTAACTGAGCCCTTGCCCGCGCTGTGCTAATCGCAGCCAGGTCTCAAAGGTCAAGACGGCCCATAAACGCTGGCCGTGGTCACGCACCCCTTCCGTATGTTCTCGAACAAGATCTGCCACATACGGCGTCTGGAGATATTGGCGGGAGAGAGCGTGCGGAGAGAGGAGGAGGTCTTGGAGGTACTCCCGAAGCTCGCCACGAAACCACGCTCCCAACGGGACGCCAAATCCTTTCTTGCCCCGCCGAAGAATTGTAGCAGGCAGTAGATCGGCGAAGGCTGTTTTGAGGAGGTACTTCGTCGTTCCCCGGCGGAGCTTATACTGATCGGGAAGGCCGGCGAGGTACTCGGCTAGCCGGTGGTCAAGAAACGGCGAACGGCTTTCAAGGCCGTGAGCCATCGTCACGCGATCCGTTTTGACAAGCAAATCATCGGGGAGATAGGTCATGAAGTTGATGTAGAGCATTTTTGACAACGGAGTAAATGAGGCCGTGCTGGCAAGCATTTCAGGTGGGTAGCCAAGATCGTTCGTTGCGATCCCATCAAACACTTCCGGACGAAGGAGCCGGTGGAGATCATGATCAAAGATGGACACCCATCGTTGCATCCGTGCGACCAATGGACTCGACGCTCCGGCAAAAAATCGTTGGGCGCGCCGAAGCCAGTGGTGATATTGCTGAGGCTCAGGGAACGACCTCATGGCAAGATGGCAGAGCCGAGAGAGCGGGGGAGGGATGTGTTCAGCCGCAAGGCAGGCATAAAACCGGAGGTAGCCCGCAAAGAGCTCGTCGCCTCCGTCGCCATTCAACGTCACGGTAACGTGGGGTCTTGTGAACTGGGCGAGCACATAGGTAGGAAGCGCGGAGGGGTCTCCGAACGGTCCGTCATAGTGCCACACGAGCGACTCGATCGATTCAATGGCTTGGGGGGCGATGAGGCACTCGGTGTGGTCTGTGCGGAAATAGTCCGCGACCTGCCTCGCATAGGGTGTTTCATCGAAGTCCTGATCCCCAGCAAACCCGATGCTGAAGGTTTGCACTGGCCGGCCGAGCAGGTGACTCATGAGGCCTACCACAATGCTGGAATCGATCCCACCGCTGAGGAAAGCGCCGAGCGGTACATCAGCCACGAGTCGCTTGCGCACCGCTTCGGTGACGAGCGATCGAACTTGCGTAGCCGCATCTTGAATCGAAACGGCGCGGCTGGGCTTCTCGGCGAAATCCAAGTCCCAGTAGCGCTCCGACGACAGGTGTCCCTCGGCATTCACAATCAACGTGTGGGCAGGTGGAAGTTGGTCGATGCCTCGGTAAAACGTGCGGCCCGGCGGAGGATACCCGAAGGAGAAGTAGTGCGGCAATGCCTCGATCATGAACTCCCCGGAGACGGAGGGATGGTGCAGGAGGGCTTTGACTTCTGACGCAAATGCGAACGTGGTTCCAACGCTGGTGTAGTAGAGCGGTTTTTTCCCGGCGCGGTCCCTGGCAAGAAGCAACCGTTGCCGTCGTGTGTCCCAGACAGCGAAGGCGAACATGCCGTCCAGCTCGTTGACGCAGGTCGGTCCCATTTCTTCGTAGAGCCGAAGCACCACTTCAGTGTCCGAATTGGAGGAGAACGAATGGCCGTTGGCCAGGAGTCGTCCCCGAAGTTCTCGGAAGTTGTAGATTTCTCCATTGAAGACGATCGCCAACGAGTGGTCTTCGTTGGTCATGGGTTGACGTGCGGTGGGGCTCAGATCGATGACGGCCAGGCGGCGATGGCCAAGACCCACGGCCGGTCTCGACGATTCGTTGCTGGCGTACAAAAACTCGCCTGCCCCATCTGGACCCCGATGGGCCATGGCCCTGACCATCGTGCGCAGAATTTCCGGGACAACCGGTCTGCCGTCGAAGTTGACGACTCCGCAGATTCCACACATCGACTGGGTGCCTCGTTGCGTACATGAGGACAACCTGTCGCCGAGCCGGCGCGACTTCGTTGTCTGCTATACGAACCGATGAGCGAGCTGAAGGGCGCTGGAAGAATTCAGCGCCAATTGCCGTTGCTGTTGAGATCTGGCCCCGCCAAGGCGATGGGCCTGTACGGGCATGGTTGGGAAAACGGCAATGCCCATGACTCCCGGTTATTTCTTCGGCTCCTTCCGCTCAATGGGCTGGACATCGAGGGGAATTGGGTAGGGCGTTCCTGATGGGCAGGGGGTCGGAGCGCTGATTTGCTCCAATCGCGCAATAGGAATCCAGTCGGAATAAGAGTACTTGTCTGAACCTTCAGCCAAGGCGGATATGTAATATTGTGAGTCCTTGACCATCTGAATCTGCCCGACTATTTCGCGCTGATTTGCCGTGGGGTGGCGATAGCAGTCTCCGACCCGATAATGAGGAAGCGTGGAGAGGGTGGCCGGTGCGACGGTTGCGCATCCGGCCAGAACAATAGCGCATAACAAAACGACGGCTCGCCTCACGTCTTGCTCCCAATGTCTACTCAGGTGAGCGCCGCCAGGTGGGTTCGGAGACCTGTGTTACGGCTTCGCGCGCTCCTAGAGGCTGGCTTGTCGAATGGTTACTCTCTACGCGTGTGCGTTGGCGCATGCTTGTGTCTATAGAGATAGACGATTTCGACATGAAAATCAAGGCCGATGCACGCCCCGACGTTTAGCGGACCGGCGTGGCATGCGATACTATCAGTGCTATTTTTGTGATGATCCGTCCGTGGCGCAGCGGAAGCCGGTCGATTCGTTGCGGATCAGCGGATCGCTTTTCACGCGGGTGAAGATCCGAACCATCGGGGTCTCGACCTGCCAGCCGGAACTCCGGATCACTTTGTACGTTCCGGTTTCCGGACCTTGGGGATTGAGCGGAGGGCTCTTTTCATAATAGGCGGGGTCGTACCAGTCGGCGACCCATTCCCAGACATTTCCGGCCATGTCATAGGCGCCGAAGGGGCTCTTGCCGGCCTCGTAACTGCCGACCGGCATAAGGGTCTTTTCCCCCTGCCAGCGCTGGTTGAAGTTCAGGTGCTTGTGGGTGGGCTCGACGTTGCCCCACGGAAAGCGGCGCGACTCGGTCCCGTGGGCGGCCTTTTCCCATTCGGCTTCCGTGGGTAGACGCTTCCCTGCCCATGTACAGTAGGCCTCGGCGTCGTACCAGTCCACGTTGATCACCGGCCGGTCGCTGACCGATTCCGGCATCAGCGAGCCTTGCCACAGGTTTCGCTTGGGGTCCTTGGGGTGCTGGGGCGGCCGGTGGCCGGTGGCCTTGATGAACTCCAGGTACCGCCCGTTGGTCACCTCGAACTTGTCGATGTAGTAGGCGTCGAGTGAGACCTCGTGGCGCGGGTACTCGTCCCGCCCTCCGTCCCGGTCGCCCTTGGGCACGCCCATGGGGAAAGGACCGGCCGACACCAGGACCATCGGAGCTCCGTCCTTGCCGACGATGTCGGCGATAGGCTTCTCTCTGCCCGGCGGAGGCGCCGCCGGCGGTTCGGCCGATGCCGGGTTGCCGAAGCCGAGAGCCACGAGGATGAGTGCAAGTGTGACGGCCTGTTTCATGGATGGCATGACGCTCCTCTTGTTAGCGGTCCTTCAGAATCAGCCCGCGAATCAACCCGATGGTACCACAGCCACTTTCCCCGAATCGACAGTCGCATACCCCCCTGTCCAAGCTTCTGGACAAAATCGGCCAGGTGGAATTTCGGAAATTTCGGATTGACCTGACCGAATCCCATGCCTACTATTAGCTGCTGAACCCTTCTGAGAAGAGAGCGGAGATTTGTGCATGGGAGCATCGGGCATCAAAGGGCTCTGGCACCTGGCTTTGCGGGTGAAAGACTTGTCCCGCTCGCGCGCCTTCTACGAGGGGCTGTTCGGGATGCGCATCGTCTGGGCGCCGGACCCGGACAACCTCTATTTGAGTTCCGGACGCGACAACCTGGCCTTGCACCAAATTCCGCCGGGGGAGGTGTCTCAGTACCAGGCGCCGCAAGGCCAGCTCCTGGATCACCTCGGGATCGTGGTGGACAGTCCGGAGACGGTGGACCGGCTCTTTCAGCGCGTGGAGCAAGACGGCATCCCGATCGTCCATCGCCCGCGGCGTCACCGCGATGGAAGCTATTCATGTTATATCGCCGACCCAGATGGGAATACGGTTCAAATCCTCTATGAGCCGACGATCAGCGCGGACGGGGCCGGTGCCAAGGATCGGGACAACTAGACATCAAGGGTTTGCCGAACGGGGACGATGAGCAACCTCTGGAACAGCCTGCGCGGCGACCAGTATCTCGGCTTGGCGCCCTGGGCTTGGGTCCAACTGGAAAGCGCGGAGCCTCCCGGCCCCTTTCCCTTTATCGGGGGGGTGGCGCCCGAAGTGGTGGCCAGCTTGCAGGAGGCCCACAGCCTGCTGCTGAGCGCGATCGAAACCGCGATCAGCGATGTGTTTTCCCGCCGGGCGTCGCTGGACGATCCCTCCCTGCGCGTGAGGTTGGAAGATGCCTATGCGGAACTCGTCGCCTCGCGCCCGCACCTGAGCGCCCACATCCGCTGCGGGCGCCGGCCCGACGGCACGTTCCAATGGGAGTTCCCGCTGGACCAGACGAAATCGGCGACCATGACCTATACGGGGTTGCGGATCTTTAATGCGGTGAAGCGGCAGGCCATGCCGGTCCCGTTCGACCGGCCCATTGCGCCGGCGATCGGCAAGCTGCTCGGGTTCCTGGACGGCACCTATCGGGTTGCCGAAGTGAAGACGGTGGTCATGGCCTCCGGGCGTGAGATGGAACGACACCTCATGCGTCTCCTGGATGCGCTCAAGGCCCAGGATTGTCTGGTCGGGACGGACAAGGCCCAGGTGCGGGACCAGTGGCTGACGGCCACGGGAGATCGGGACTTGGTCCATCTGGGCCATGCATCGCTGCTCTACCGGACGCAAGACCAGTTCCTGCTCTTCGATCCCTGGTTGATGCCCTGGTTCGCCGAGTCTCCGGTGCCGTCGCTCTGGACCTCGCTGCTGCCCCGTCCCGCCGCCCTGTTCCTCTCGCATGACCACGACGACCATGTGGACCCTCGGACCCTCCTGCATCTTCCGAAAGATATCCCGGTCATCATTCCCAGCCGGAGGAACCGCCGGGCGCTCCACTTCGATTACCTGGCCTTGCTGCGGGAGCTGGGCTTTGTCCAGGTCATCGAACTGGCGCATGGGGAGACCTGGAGTTTCGAAGGGGGGGCCGTCGTGTCCGTGCCCTTCTTCGGGGAAGACCCCTGCGATCTGGAAATGCCCCGCAATTGCTACCTGATCGCGGATCGGGGACGGAATACCCTCATTCACGTGGATAGCGGGCCGACGAACAACGGCCGCTCGGCGCTGCAGGAGGGGGTGATCGACGGACTGGTCCGGACGTACGGGCCGATCGCCACAGTCTGCGCCTCCCAGCAGCAGCTGCTGGAACTCCGTTCCTATGCCGCCCATGCCTGCCTCTCCCACCCGGGGCGATGGCTGGAGGTGGGAGAAAACGGCTACCTGACCAACGGCTACCTGGCGGACCTCGCCATGGCGGCCAAGGCCCGTTTATTCGTGTCCTATGCGACCGGAGGGGCAGACTGGTATCCGGATCATCTGTCCTTCATGTTCAGCCGGCGCAACCCGGCCCGCACCGCCCTCCTGACCGCCCACTGGGAGCGTCCGGAGGAACTGAAGGCCAAACTGGCCCCGGCCGGCTGCGGATATCACTATAGCCATGCCCTGGACCTGTTCCGGCCCGCCGCGGATGGGGGCACCCAGGTGGTCTCTGCAGCGGAGACGGTAGACCCTCTCCAACTCTATCGGCTGGACCACGGCGATCCGCCGTTCATGCGATCCAAGGGTACGACATGGTGAAGTTCCACGGCGTTAACATACTCCGCCGACCTTCCTTCGCCCGCTGGAGCGGGCTTCGCGAAGGCAGGAGTAGCCTTGGCTGCGAAGGCCTGGCAGCCGCTGGGTCTTGCGTAGGCGAGTGAAGATGATGAAGAAGGGACACGTTCAGTATCTTGCACTATGAGGATTAACCTCACCATACCTTGGAAAACGGTATAACTGGTTGTTTTTTTAGGGGGGGTAGAGAAATCTGAGCAAAAATTTTCTTGACTTCGTTCGCGTCGCATGCGAAAAGGTACCTGTGGTTTTTGATCTTGTAGGAAACAGGTTTTTGAGTTGGTCACGAGGCTTGGAAAACGACTTGTCCTTATGGTACGAAAGCCCCTGCACTCTGAACAAGTCGAGAAGTCACATGGTTCAGGTCCTAAGAGCAAGTCCCACCCATCCGCAACGTGTTCGTATGTAACAGGCAGTTCCTCAAGGTTCATCCAAGACCGCACTGAAGCTGATGAGCGGGCGGGTGGTTTTCTAACGGGCGATCGGCCGGAAGCTCGTTTGATAGTTTGAGCGTTGATGAGGTCACTGTAAGTGAGAGGGCGAAGCTGTGTTCGATGCAGAAAATCGTGCACGGTGGTATGCCTTACGGACACGATCGCGACATGAGAAGCATGTTCGCGATTGGCTTGCCAATCAAGGTATCGAGCGATTGCTTCCCACGTTGGGGCGGATCAGCCAGTGGAAGGACCGCAAAAAGGTTATCGAATTGCCCTTGTTCCCTGGCTATTGCTTCGCCCAGTTCTTTTGGCAGGACAGATTGGCTGTGCTCAAGGTCCCCGGCGTTGTGCAGATCGTCGGCAGTGGTACTTCCCCTGAGCCTATCCCGGATGAGGAAATCGACGCCCTCAAAAAACTCATGGACAGCACACTTGCCTACGATGCCCACCCATATTTGCAGGAAGGCATGGCGGTGAAGGTCATCCGTGGCCCCCTAGAAGGTGTCAGGGGAGTTCTCCTTCGAAAAGAGAGGCGGTATCGACTGGTAATCTCGGTGCACCTGATCAAGCAATCCGCCGCCGTTGAAATTGATGCCGCCGGCGTCATGCCAATCTAGCAGGCTGTTGACAAACCCCTCTGAGTCGCGACGAGTTTATGATAGAAGAGACGCTCATCAGGAGGGTTACACCGATGATGGGCACATCCAATCCGCAACCGTCGATGTTCTACCACATCAATCTGGAGCAGTTTGTGACCGCGGATCACCCCATGCAGAAGATCCGACCATTGATCGACACGGACCGGATCCGAACGCTCTGCGAGCCGCTGTATGCGGACACCGGCCGCCCGTCGATTCCCCCGGAGCAACTGTTTCTGGCTCTCCTGGGCGGGTATCTCCTGGGCGTGACCTCCGAGCGAGCCTTGGTGCGCGAGCTGACCGGGAACCTGGTCCTCCGGTGGTTCGTAGGGTTGGATTTGGATACGGATCCGTGGGATCACTCCACGTTCTCGCAGAACCGGAAGCGGCGGTTTACGGAGAGCGGGCTCCTCGAACAGCTGTTTGATGAGACGGTCGCCCTGGCCATCAAGCAGAAGCTGGCCTCGCCACATGCGACGCTGGATGGGACGCTTGTGCAGGCGAATGCATCGCACAAGAGCTTCGTGCCGATCGAGGTGGTCCTGAAGCCGGAGGACTATAAGAAGCGGATCCGGTCGCTGGATCAGACGCCGGCTCAGGACCCGGGCAATCCCACGGTCACGTTTCGTGGGGAACCCCGCTCGAACCAGACGCATGTCTCGACGACCGATCCCGACGCCAAACTGGCGAACAAAGGGAATGGGACCGCGGCGATGGTGGGCTATACGGTGAACGGACTGATGGAGAATCGTCATCGGCTCTTGGTGGGCATCAATGTGGAGACGTTTCGGGGCCTGGCATCGGAGATGGAAGGCGGGCGTGCCTTGATCGATACGTTCCATGAGAAGCACGATCTCCGGATTCAGACGGTGGGTGCAGACAAGGGGTATTTTGCCAAGCCGTTCCTGACGGCCCTCTTCAAGCGACGGGTCAGCCCGCACATTGCGGCCAAAACCACGGGATGGGAGGCCGTGCATCAGCGGGTGAGACGGCTGGGCCAGACGGTGGGGTACCGTCTGGCGCAGCGGGCGCGCAAGAAGATCGAAGAGCTGTGGGGAGAGGCGAAATGTTGGCACGGGTTCCGCCGCTTTCGCCGACGTGGGCTGCTGCAGGTCAGAGACGAGGCCATCTGATCGGGTGGCTGCTCAATTTGAAGCGGCTGGCGACCTTGCTCCCAGCGCCAGCCTAGCGGGTGATCCCACGACGACAGGGGTGTGCGAGGAGCGGGAGATCGAAAGAGCGGGATGAGTGAGGGACAATCCCCATGATCAACACACAGGACCATGATCAGAGAAATCACCCGGTGAATTCGACGCAGCAACTCTTCAAAAATGTCAGTTCGTCAACAAACTGCTAGGGAACCTCTGATTATGGGAGTTCACACTGAGAAATCTTTCCATGAGCTGGTCAACAAGCGCACCCAAGAGAGGCACACGGGTGTATAGGAGTGCCTTGTCGGGGTGCGCCTGCCTTCAGGCGACCCGTTCCCGCCGTTTAATCACACGCCCCCTACGTCCCCGTCACGATGTGCCGGCGAGCCACATACAGATTCGCCAATCCGCAGCTGATGAATAGCCAGTGGATATTCTTCGCTAGCCCGCGGTACCGCACTTTGGCCCACCCAAAGATCCGCTTGATCACCAAGAACACATGTTCGACTTTCGCGCGGACTTTCGACTTCGTTCGATTGCGGGCGCGCTCCGCCTCACTCAGGGGCCGATGGCGATGGGCTTTAGTCTGGATGAAGCTCTTGGCACCGGGGGCGTGTTGCCGGATCACGTCGCGTTGCCCGCTGTAGGCAGCATCGCCCCACACCCGCGTCTCCTTCCCATGAAGCAGGGCCGGCAACACTTGGCTGTCATGCACATTCGCCGCCGTGGCGGCCACCGAATGGATCAGCTTGGTCCGGCTGTCCACGCCGAGATGCGCCTTCATGCCGAAGTACCACTGGTTGCCCTTCTTCGTCTGATGCATGTCCGGATCCCGTTCCTTCCGGCGATTCTTGGTCGAACTGGGGGCCTGGATGATGGTGGCGTCCATGATGGTCCCCCGGCTGATCGTCACCCCCTGCTCGGCCAGATACGCACGGATCAGCACAAAGAGCTGTTCGCCCAACTGGTGCGTTTCCAGCAGGTGCCGAAATTTGCAGATCGTCGTCTCATCGGGCGCCGGTTCCCGCCCCAGATCGATCCCGACAAACTGGCGCAGGGCCCGCGAGTCGTACAGCGCCTCCTCCACCGCCGGGTCGGACAGATTGAACCAATGTTGCAGAAAATGAATGCGCAGCATGCGCTCCACTCCGACCGGAGGACGCCCGGCACCATCCGGCAGCGTCTCGGCGACGGCCTGCAGGCCGAGGGGAATGAGGGCTTGGATGAAGGCCACGGTCGTGTCCATCTCCTCGACGGGCAGCCC
>JAGWTI010000056.1 GCA_028876065.1 Nitrospirota bacterium | reverse complement strand
TTCAAAGGACGCATTGCCCTATGGTCGTCGGCATCGTTCGATTGAGCAAGTAAGATTGACCGATTTGCTGGGAATTTGCCATCACTCTCCTGCTCGCTGTGCAGCTGACATCAATCCAAGTGACGCCGGGGGCATTTTGAGATAGGTTCTAGGTTAAGCAGAAGGCTGATCAGGTTTCGTTGGCTGAGCGACGATCAAGTAAGGGCTGGTCACCGGCTTGCTGAGTTTCGGGCGTGGCACCTCGAACGACACGAATTGTCCCCCCCTTAGAAGTGGATCTCTTTCGGGGTGATCAGCTTTCAGCTGATCACCCTCACGTCATGGGCGAGCTTTCTGATCTGTCCAGCTTTGGTGTGGCGTCAAGGCCGGCGCGGGTTGATCCCGATTGCGGGATTGGCCCGCGCCGGTCTCACGGCTAGTCTTTCTTGTCTTTCCCTTTCTTATCCTTGTGTTCCTTTTTCTCGGCTCCCTTCTCTTCTGTGTCGATCACCGCGCCGCTGTCTGCGTCGATGTGCATTTCCATCACCTTGTCGTCGGCGCCGACGATCTCCACTTCCCAGACGGTTCTGTCGTGTTCGCGATCCAGTTCGGCTTCGATGACTTTGCCGGCTACCTTCTCCTGGGCAGTCTTGATCGCCTGCTCGATCGTGACCTTAGCGGTCTTGGACATCTCCACCGCTTCCTTGGTTTCGTCCTTTTTCTTGCCTTTCCCGTCGCTCCAGGCAGGCCCGCTGAACACGAGAACTGACCCAACAAGTAGCACCAATCCGGTCGCCATCTTTCCAGTGATTGTCACGAGGACCTCCTTATAGGGCAGGAGCGATCAACCCCTACCGGTTTAGCTTCAGGATATCGGCTCTTTCTTCTCGGCTCTATTCTCAACTCCCCTGTTGAGATGCCTATTACCTTTCATCATCCCTCCCTCCTTGTACCCTCTGCTAAAAGGTACAGGAGAAAGTTAACCACAACATGACCAGAAGGTTATTTTTTAACAATGCAAAGAGAATGTGGAGAGGATGGCCGAGGGAGGCGGACGATAAATGTGCTGCCCTTTCCAGGAAGGGATTCGGCTGTAATAGTTCCTCCATGCGCCCGGACAAACGCCTGAGCAAGGCTGAGACCAAGCCCGTTACCTGGTGTAGACCGGCTTCGGTCTCCGCGGTAGAACCGATCAAAGATGTGAGGAAGATCCTCCTCAGCTATTCCAAGCCCCGTATCAACAACAGAGAGTTTGGCGTGAAACACATCACCTTGTGCCGAAAGATAAATGGTCCCTCCTGCGGGAGTCCATTTCAATGCGTTATCCAATAGATTCGCAACCACGCGCTGCAGTTGTGCGCTCTCTCCGACAATGATCAACGGTATTGCTGGCACGGCCATTTCAAGAGTAATACCCTTATCTTCTGCAATCGGATGGAAGACGGTGTGAGCGTCATGGACGAGCCGGGCGAGATCGACATTCGTGATGGCCACTGAGGCAATTCCTGAGTCTGCTTCGGCGATCTGCAGCATGGTATTGATGATTCCGACAAGCCGATCACTTTCCTCGACGACAATGGCGGCCATTTCGCGGTAAGGGGCAATGGTCTCTTCCCCGCTTAACGTCGTTTCGGCGATACCCCGAATGCGGGTGAGTGGGCTGCGAAGGTCGTGAGCTATATTGCTGGTCACTTCTTTCAAATCCGTGATGAGTGTGTGCGTCCGATCCAGCATGGTGTTAAACATTATGGCAAGACGGTCGATCTCATCTCCCTTGTTGGTGACGGCCACGCGACGGGTGAAGTCCCCTTGGCTGATGCTCATCGCGGTCTCCGTGACCCCTTCAACTCTAGCCATTGCCCGTTTGACTATTAACCATCCGAGCGAACCTACGACAATCAATCCGACGAGAAGCATCAGTGTGGTGCCGCGGCGATACTCTTTCAAGAATCGCTCATCATCTAGCGGCAGATAACCAATTTGCAGAACATGCTCTTTCCCCGCCTTCGCATAGAGCACCCGAGCGTTATGCCGCTGTCCGAGCACCGCTTCCGACTCAAATACAGCATCCTGTGTTGCGAGCTGTGCGAGGGCAGAACGACTGATGCTGACATCTTGCCAGGTCCGCATATCGGAGGCGACAAGTTCCTTGCCATCGGACGCCAGTAATCTGAAAAATATCCGGTGGGTTCCATCAATCTCTGCCTCTCGATCAAATTCCGCCCCGATCTTCCCCACTCCGCGAGAGTGGTACAGACTTTGGAGTTCCACAGCTTCAGAGAGGAGCATTCGCTCAATTCGCTCTTGCACGCCTCTCGCCAGCATGAGGTACACGCCAAAGAACATTGCAGATGAAGAGACGACGAAGACCAGTGCATACCAGAATGCCAGCCGCAAGGTCAGTGATCGAAAGACTTTATCCATTGTCTTCTCGGAGTACATACCCGATTCCGCGAATCGTATGGATTAATTTGCGCTCGGCTCCACGATCAATTTTCTCGCGCAATCGACATATTCTCGCTTCGACCACGTTCGTTTCCGGATCAAAATTGTAGTTCCAAACCTGTTCCATGATCATCGTTTTCGAGACAACCCGACCTGCATTCCGCATCAGGTACTCAAGTAGGGAAAATTCACCGGGCTTTAACTCAATGACACGACCCCCACGTGAAACCTTTCGACTGAGAAGATCCAGGGAAAGGTCGTCAAATACCAAGTGCACGGGTTCGGACAAGACGGCATTCCTACGGAGGAGAGCCTGGAGTCGGGCCAGAAGCTCGACAAAAGCAAAAGGTTTGGCCAAGTAATCATCTCCTCCTTGTTGAAGCCCCTTCACTCGATCATCTAATGAGGCTTTTGCGCTGAGAATAAGCACCGGCATTGTGACCTTCTTGCTCCGAAGCTCACGAATCAGCGCTAAGCCATCCAAGGAAGGCAACATAATATCGATAATTGCAGCGTCGTATGAGCTTGTCAGCACGTCATGCATCGCGTCGCGGCCATCGCGAGCATGCTCCACGACAAACCCGGCTTGACGTAGCCCTTTGAGAATGAATGATGCTGTTCGTGCGTCGTCTTCTATGACGAGGATTTTCATCTCACTTCTTCCTGAGAGGAGGCTCCGTTTGTTTGGACAGGTTCTGCCAGTTCATAAGTGGCGCCTGGCGGTTAGGGCCTACGCAGCGGAAGGCTGTGCGGGCCTATTCTCCCAGTACACGCGATCGGGCGTGCGTCCGTCAAGCGCCTGATGCGGCCGGGTCTGATTGTAGAACGTCAGATAGCGTTCCAGGCCCTGGTGCGCGGCACTGATGGTCTCATAGGCGTGCCAATACACCTCCTCGTATTTGAGGCTTTTCCGGAGTCGTTCCACGAATACGTTGTCCCGCCAGCAGCCTTTCCCGTCCATGCTGATCTGGATGCCGTGATGGGGCAGGAGCCCCGTGAACTCCTGGCTGGTGAACTGACAGCCTTGATCCGTGTTGAACATCTCCGGTCGGCCATACCGGGTGATCGCCTCCCGCACGGCCTCGAGACAGAAGTCCGTGGTCAGCGTGTTGGACAGCCGCCACGCCAGCACCCGACGACTGGCCCCGTCGAGGACGGCGAAGAGATACACGAAGCCCCGACGCATGGGAATGTAGGTGATATCCGCCGCCCAGACATGGTTCGGGCGAACGATGGCCAGATTGCGCAGGAGATAGGGGTAGATCCGATGAGCCGGATGTCGGCGGCTCAGGGATGGCTTGCGAGACACCGCCGTCAGTCCCATGCGGCGCATCAGGGGGGCCACATGCCGCCGCCCCATGGCGTGGCCCTCGTGCCGAAGCAAATCGCGCAGCATCCGGGCACCGGCAAACGGATATCGCAGATGCCGTTCGTCGAGCCGCCGCATCAGCGCCAGCTCTGCCGCCGATACCGGCGTCGGTTGGTAGTACGCCGTCGCGCGCGCCACGCCGAGCAATTGGCCTTGCCGCACCACGGGCAGCGCGTGGGTTCGGTCCATCATCGCGTTGCGCTCAGCAAGCCCGCCTTGGTGAGCGCCCCTTCTAAAAAATCGTTCTCCAGCGCCAGTTGCCCGATCTTCGCGTGAAGCGTCTTGAGATCCGGCATGTCCGATGGTGGTTTGGACCCGCCAAACACGTCCGCCGCCCGTGCCAGCAATTGCTGTTTCCACTCGGTGACCTGCGTGGGATGGACGCTGAATTGCTCAGCCAATTCGGCGAGCGTCTTGTCGCCTTTGATGGCCGCCAAGGCCACCTGCGCCTTAACGGCTGCCCCGTACTGTCCGAATTTCCGGAGCCCCCTCTCTGCAGACTTATACTTCTGACTGGGAATTGGAGAAATTGCGATCCCAGTCCACGAGTTTCAGCTGCCTGTCCCCGTAGGGTGTCTGAGTCGTTCTATTGTATACTGTTCGTCTGTTTTAGCTCAAAATCGTCCCTGTTACGAGGCCAATGTCAGAGTGTCAGTGAGAGGCTGTGAGCTGTCTGCGGGACACGCTCGTTTTAGCAGGCGAACGAGCAGCCAGACTCTATCGAGCATTCGAAGGATCGTCTCGATCTACCGTTGGATAGCCAGGATGTCCCGTGTGCCCACCGGCGGGCCGGCTATCGGATCGTTCACCATAGGCGACGTGCATTACGGCTTCGTCGCCACGACTTTGCCGTTTCGCCAAATATAGAGGGGCGTATGGTAAGCCTGCGCCGTTTTGCGGGCCACTTTCGCGGCTCGCCGCAGCGCCCGCCCGACATTCTGCACAAAGGCTTTAGTCTCGGCCTTGCCATTCGTTGATTTCATGGGCCTTCCTCCAGTACTCAGGGCTCAGCCTTTTGATAGTCCAAGAGCCACCGACAATGGCACCGCCCACATTCGTTCTGCCAGTTGCTCACACCGTTGGCCCGTATGGAGTAGGATCGCATGTGGTGCGGCCTTTCCGTATTCGGCAAGAAAGAGGCGAAGATGCTGGATGTCGGTCGCTCGCGGCCGACCGCTGGCCTTGACTTCCATCGGCACCACCTTCCCGGCTCGCTCGATCACGAAATCCACTTCGGCTCCTGAGACCGTTCTCCAGTAGAGAATCTCCGGTCTGGGTGTCAGCGTCTCGCGCCAAGCCAGCAAGTCGCTAAAGATCAGAGTCTCCAGGAACGCTCCGGTCAGGCCTGCTTTGTCCAAATCAGCCAGGGTTTCGATCCCAGCCAGGTAGGCAGCCAGCCCGGTATCACAGAAAAACAGGCGCGGGGCCTTGATCACGCGCTTGGTCCGATTCACCGCATAGGCCGGCAGGCGATGGAGGAGGTACGAAGCCTCCAACAAGTTCAGATACCGGTGCGCCGTGGGCTGGGCAAGCCCGGCGTCACGGCCGATCTGACTCTGGTTGATCAGCGATCCTGAACGGAGGGCGGCCACCCGCATGAGCCGTCGGAAATCCACCAGGTTCTCGATGGAGGAGAGTGTCTGGAGGTCCCGCTCCAAATAGGTCCGCACATACCCGTCCAGCCAGGTTCTCTGGAGCGCATGAGTCTTCATGAGCGCGGCAGGGGGAAATCCGCTCTGGAGGAACCCTTCTCCTCCCCGTGCAAAGGCAGGATGGGTCCCTTCAAATTGGGACGGATCGTCGAAGACCTTGTCCCACTGGCCGACCGTTCCCAAGCCCGCTCGTTCGGCCGCAGTGAAGGGATAGAGCGTCAAGTAGACCGCGCGGCCGGCCAGGGTCTCCGACACTTTACCGAACAAAGCGAGGTTGGCAGAACCGGATAACAGGAATCGTCCCGGCTTGCGGTCGCGATCGACGGCCCGCTTGATAGCCAGCAGCAGGTCCGGACTTCGCTGGATTTCGTCAATGGTGATCGGCTGCCTGGAGCTGACGAGGGCGTCCGGCTCTCGCTGAGCCCGTTCGAGCACCTCCATGTCATCCAGCGTGCGGTAGTCCCTGTCCGGTTCCGGTAAGAGCTCGCGGATGAGGGTGCTTTTGCCGGTCTGTCTGGCTCCGGTCAAGACGACAACTGGAAACGCCGTCAGTGCCTGGACGACTTCCTGGGTGAGATAGCGCGGGACGGGGCGTGACAAAGTATTCACGTCGTGAATGATAATCATTCACGACGTGAATTGCAAGGTGATTCGAGAAGCCTTTCGTCCTATGACCCCCCTCGCTCCTTCTGGGCCTTCCGCTGCATACACCACTCGGAAAACTCGGTCGCCGCCCGTGGGTTCTCGGCGAACACCCGGAGCGCTTCCCTGGCCACTTCGCATTTCA
Organism: Nitrospirota bacterium; assembly: GCA_028876065.1. Classification (GTDB taxonomy): domain Bacteria; phylum Nitrospirota; class Nitrospiria; order Nitrospirales; family Nitrospiraceae; genus SYGV01. Next base: position 16,751 of record JAGWTI010000056.1, on the reverse strand, counting down.
GCCGATCGGTAAACGTCACGACTGCGCCGACGATCTCGCCCCGCTTGCGGATGGGCGTGCTGAGGTATTCGACCGGAAACGGTTTGCCCGCTTTCGCCCAGAAGACCTCGTGATAGATCGCATGAACCGATCCATCCTTCAACGCGGCATAGATCGGGCAGTCCTGTTCCGGGTAGGGGCTACCGTCTTCCTTGGAGTGATGCAACAGCCGGTGCATGTGCCGGCCGAGGATCTCCGCCGGTGTCCAGCCCAGCATCTTCCCAGCCGCTGGATTGAAAAAGGTGGCATTGCCTTTAGTGTCCAGACCGTACAGGCCGACGCCGGCCGAATTGAGGATCAGATGGTAGGGAATGAGGTTGACGAGGTCGGCGTTCTGATGGACCAAGGACGGTCCACGGGAGGACGCCGTTCCGAGGCCCGTTAGCCAGTCTTGTCCAGCGCCCGAGGGCTTTTTTTTTGCCCCTGCGGCTGAGCTGACTCGACCAACCGGCCAAGATGCTGCGGGAGGTTCTCCGGCTGGCGCAGCCCGTGCCACATCTCCAGCACGTAGCGCACATGGTCGATCATCCGCCGCCCACCCCGATCCGCCGCCTGCTTGATCGCGCCGTGGAGGTCCTCGTCCACGTGCAACGCCGGGATCATTTTCGTCTTCTTGCCCGCCATGGATTCCATTCTACCTGGTGTCTGTTGGTGTGACAAGGTGTTTGTTGGTGTGAAGAAGTTATTGAAAGAAATTAGTCGTAAGTGTACAACGGACCCACGATCGAACGTGAGAGGTCGCATGGGCCTGCTGACGGCGAAAGAGCTGGCAATGGAATTGGGGTCTCGGTGAATACGGTGATGCGGCATTTCTGGAAGGGCGGGATTCCCGGTGAACGCATCGGGGCCATGGTCAGATTTGACCTGCAGCATGTTCGTGAGGCGATGCAGCAGCGGGCTCGTCAGGAGCAACAGTCCGCTCCGGGGAATGGCGCGCGGATCGGCGAGAGCCGACCGCGCGGCGTCCCCGAATCCCTCAAGGGTCGGCCATCCAGGGGTGCCCAGGTCCGCCGTCCAGGGGGACAAGCATGAGCGGGACGCAATTCATGAGTCTGCCGGGGAGTGTGCCTGATCCCCCTTGTGCTCAGATTCTTCAGACTACAACTAATTCGGTCCCGGAGTACTAGAACCTATCTCAAAATTGAAAAAGCGCCATTTTGATGAAAGTCGGTCGGGCAAGTTGAGATCTTTGAGGGCCGTTTCCCAGGAAAACAGCAATTCGGTTATGTCTCATGCGCCTCATGAAACGCGCAGCCGCACTCGGCAACCGATTTTGAGATAGGTTCTAGTAATGGCCTTTCAAGACAATACCCACGAATCCTGGCGGACGGCCGTTTATGGGGCGTTGCTGAACGCCGGGAAGGCGATGACGGCCGAACGTTTCAACCGGTGTGGAACCTCCTGCAAGCTCTCCTGTGGGCATTGCGGGACCGGACGGACGATCGCGCAATGGTGCGAAACACGGGTCTGCCCCGACTGTTCAGCTCGACGGGCCAAGCGCATTCGGTACCGCGTGATCAACCTGATGAAAGGGCATCCGGCCACCGGCGGCCATCGGGCCAAGGAGATCACCCTGACCGTGCAGACCAACGGACGGTTTCGGGAGGCCGTGGAGCGGATCACGAAGGCCCTCCCTCGTCTTTGGAAGAGCTATCTCTGGCGGGATGCCGCCGGGCGGCGGTGGCATGAGGCGAAACGGGAGCCGGGCAAGAAGGAGTGCGTGACGGGGGCGGTCTGCGGATTGGAGTTCGGCCCCCGCCACGGCAACGTGCATGTCCACATGCTCTACCTCGGTCCTTATCTGGTGTTCGCCGAATTGCGGGCGATCTGGCGCAAGTTGGTGGGCGAAGGCTCCGTGTTCGTCTGCGCGGCCGGCGGGGCTCGGGCAGCGGTGGCCGAAGTCATCAAGTACATGTCGGACCTCAAGAAGCTGCCCGGGTCGCGCGTCGTGGAACTGTACGAATACCTGGAAGGCAAACGGCGCATCCGCTCCTACGGCATCCTCCGGGGCGTGGAAGGCGAAGCCGGGGACGATCAGGAACAGCCGGTATGCACCAACTGCGGCGGGACCACGTGGCTGACGGAAGCCGGGCTGGAATGGGTCCTCCGACACGGCCGGCCTGGGCCGGAGCCGGGAGGGTAGCCATGCGGACTCGCTGTGTCGTGCCCCTGCCCTGGCCCGGCGGCTTCACCGGGGGCTGTGTGCGCTGTGGAGCAGAAGAAGCCGTGTTGGTGGTCTGTTTGCAGTGTTTGGCGTCGGTGTGGACCTGTTCCGAGCATGTCGTTGTGGTCGCCCGCGACATGTGCGGCTCACAAGTGGCGACCATGTGTGCACTCACCGAGGAGGTGTTCCGTGAAGCTGTATGGGGAAGGGCTGTTGTTGGGGACGAGCGAGCGGAAGGGCAAGGAGAAGCTCTACCGGAGCGTGGAGGTCTACCTGGAAGGCCAGGAGCCGGGGGCGATGAAGTTGAACATCCCGGAAGGCTCGGCCGGCTTGCTCCAGACCTGCCAGGCGCTCAAGCAGAAGCCGGTCAAGGTCACGGTGGAGGTCCGGCCGGTACCGAAGCTGGGGATGACCTTCTTCGACCTCATGGCGGTTGAGCCAGTCCGGTAAGACGTGCAGGCGGCGGGGCCCCGATGGTGGAGCCTCGCCTAGGGGGATGCGATGGACCCAGCATTCGTCGTGACCGTAGTGCTCCTCTTGGCCTTTTTGTCCGGCTTGTTGGCGGGAAAACTATGATCCGTGCGGCCTTGGCACTCAGTTCCTATCTCGGCCTGACTTGGCTCTTGTTGGTCTTGTTCTGCGTCTGGCCGAAGGAGGCCCTGGCCCTCGTCTCCCCGCAAGCCTACGCCCGCGTCGTGGCCCAAGCCGAATGGATCGCCTATCAAGCCGCCACGAAACCGGCGGTGGTCAGCGCCGTGGCGGAGGCGGCCTCGGCCGCCTCGCCGGCCTCCATCGCCATCCGCGCTGTCGCTGGCCCGGTGGGCTGGGCCGCCCTGGGTGTCATGGCCGGGGTTGCGCTGTACCAGACCTTCTACTCGGATGCCAAGATGCAGTCCCTTGCGCAGACCATTGCGCCGCACCTGGGCCAAGCCTTGTGGTCCATCACATCCGGGAGTGGGAGCCCCGTTACCGTCGGACCTGGGTTGTCGAATGCCAATATGAACCATTGGGCGACGGTGCAGAGCAGCGGCAGCTTTTTCGACAATCTCTGCGGGTACGGCTATTCCTATGTGATCGGACCGTTTCCCGCCAATGCGGTCCCGGCCCTGAACCCAGCCTCGGCCCGCACAGGGCCGGTGGTGGCGCAACTGGATGATGGGACGCCGGTCAACGTCTATGTCTGTGTGGTCTCCGGTGGGGTCACGCCCTCAACGCAGACCAGTTCCACGCCGTCGAAACAGGACGCCACGACCTATCTCACAAGTCTCTCCGCGTCGAATCCCAATTCAATCGAGAGCAATAGCAAGCCGCTGGGATTGGGAGCCACACCGGATACCGCCGCCCAAGTGCAGACGGTCCCGGTCGCACCCGGCCCCTCCGGGGCCACGCAGATGCAGACCTCGGTGAAACCGGCATCACAGGTGGCCCCGACCGATATTGTCGTCGCCCAGAATGTCCCCCCGCCGGCCGGCACGCAGACGACCTCCCCCACAACCCAGCAGAGCCAAACCACCACCACGACGGTTACGAACCCGGACGGCAGTACCACGCAGACCAAGACCACCACGGCGACCACGTCCTGTATGGCCCCCGCCGGCCATGACCAGCGGACGCTGGGGACGGTCCTGGCCCAACATCAAGCGCTCTGGAACTCGTCCGGCTTGATTGGGGCGGTAAATCTGCTGAAAACCCTGACGTGGCCGACCACCCTGCCCGTGATCACGCTGCCGAGCGCGATGTTCGGCACGCAATACGTGGACTTCAACCAATGGGCCTGGGCCTTCACGGCCCTACGGACGCTCGTGATTGCCGTGGCGTCCCTCGCGGCCTATCGCATCATCTTTGTGGGAGGGTGACGGATGGAAGCCGCCGCCGGAATTCTCAATCTGATTTTGTGTTGGCTCCAAGATTTCTTCTTCTCGCTCCAGGATCTCTATCTCGGGGCCTGGGATTCGCTCCTGAGCGTCGCCGATAGCACGATCGCCGGACTCGGCACGGCGGGGCTAACGCTCCCTGTGATCCCCGATGAATACGCCTGGGTCCTGGGGGCGACGGGCATGTCACAGGCCCTGGCGATCATCGCCGGGGCGATGATCACGCGGTTCACCTTACAAACTATTCCATTTGTCCGATGGGGGTCCTAATGAACAAGACCAAGCACATTTTTGAGCAGCTCCTCGACGGCATGCCCTTCCCACCCAATGGCGTGTACGGCGCCGTGCATCGCAGCGTATGGGCGGACCCAGTCACGAAACAGCCGTTGGGAGTGGTCCTGCTCTGGGCCTATGGGCCGGTCTCGGCCTTTTTGGCCGCCGATGGCGTCGCCGGCACCCTCTATGACGGGTTGCCGCCCGCCGCGCAAACGCTGGTGGATGACGGAGAAGATCTCCTGGGCGCGGCCCGGTCGGAAGCTCAAGCGGCGAAACAGCTCGCTCGAGCGTCGGAGCGATGAGGCCATGGACCCGTTGCTGGCCAGTTTCGCGCTCCTGGAAGCCTGCATGCTCTGGCTGTTGGTGCAGACCCTCACAAGGCGGCCCTGATGATCGAACTCTATGAAGGCGTGCCCGGCTCCGGCAAGAGCTACTACGCGGTGGCAGAGAAGTTCTTGCCTGCGGTCCGCCAGGGCCGGCGCATCTATCTCTACGTGGACGGCATCTACCTGGACCGGCTGGCCCTGTTCACCGGCATCCCCTTGGCGGACTTGCAGCAGCAGATCACGGTCTGGGGCGATCCGATGGATGTGCTGACCATGCACCAGAAGGTGGAGCCGCGATCACTCGTCGTGATCGACGAGGCGCAGACGGTCTTCCGGTCCTTGGAGCGGGTGGACAAGTCGCTCCTGCGCTGGCTGGAGACCCACCGCCATTACGGCGTGGATGTGTTGGTCTGCTGCCAGGACTACAAGCAGATGAGTTGCGGGGTGACGCGGTTGGTCGAGGCCACGATCAAGTTCCGCCGGCTGGCGTTGGTGGGCCTGCAGCGGCATTCGCAAGCCAAGGTGCGGGGGAACCCGGAGGACCAGGAGACCATCCGCACCTTTACCTTCTCCTACGCGCCGAAGGTCTACGCCTACTACTCCAGTTATGCGGCGGCGGCGATTCGAGAAGAGAAGCGGGCGCATACGGTCTGGAAAAACGCACGGGTCGCGGTCAGCCTGGCGGCGGGCCTGCTTGCCTGTGGGCTCTTCATCTGGAAGCCTTGGACTAGCTTGGACGCGGCCAAGCCGGTGGCCGGACTCCCAACCAAGGCCGCCCTGCACGACAAGCCGGTCCCTCGGCTCCCGGCGCTACTCTTGCCGCCTGCCGCGATCGCCCCAGTATCAGAGCAGACGGCCGATGCCGGAGGCACACCTCCGTCCGCTCGCCCGACCGTCACAATCACCGGCACCTTCGGGGTCGTGGACGGCCCCGCAGAGCAACGGGTCTGGCGCTATCTGCTCTCCACCGGAGAGACGTTGACGGCCGCGCAGATTGTGGGCCGGTATGGGATTGCGGTTTCCGAAGTACAGGAGGGGGCCTTGCCCGCACTCGTGGGAGAGGGAGTGGTCTATGGACGCGGCGGCCATTAACGCCTTGGCCTTTTGGACGGCGGTCTGTTGGCTGGGTGGCTTTGCGGTGAGTTCGATCATCAAGATGCTCATGCCTCCTCAGTGAGGGGAGGTGCCCTCCCCTGGGGGTGTCCAGGGGCGCGGGTGGGCGAGTCCACCATTCACCAGGAGGTGCCGTATGCAACGGCTTCTGCCGTGGGTCCAGGCGGTCGTGCTGAGTCTGACGGTGGCGCTGGTCGTGCCGGCGCTGACGTGGGCGCAAGCGACCTCCATCTTCCCCGTGTCGTCCGACGTGGCCACGGTCAAGTCGGACCTGTTGCTGTGGGCCACGGCCTTGATTGGCGTGGCCCTGGCCATCTACGCGTTCCGGCGCGTGCGGGGGCTGGTGCGCTAACCAAGGCACCGGTGGATGGAGCGGGAGGACTGCAGCCTCCTGCTCTGTCTCCCAAACCGAGGGGAGGGACCATGACCGCGACGGCCATCAATGCGATCGGACAGACCTTGGTGGGCGATCTCGTAGCCTGGGGCGCGGTGGCCATTGCCCTGGCCGTGGTTGTCTCCGGGGTCAAATGGATCATGCGACTGTTGAATTGAAAGCAGGGAGCCGGAGAGGGACCTCCCTCCCCGGCTTGAGGGCCGCTAATCGCAGCAGCCCTGATGGAAACGTTGACGGTGGGCAAAGGCCATCATACAAGGCGGGCACAGAGCCAGCTCGGCCCTGGTGCTGGGGTCGAAGACGGAAGTCAGCGGGCCTGCGGGTTGGCCGCAGTCGCTGCAGGCGCGAGGCCTGGGAGTTAAGTGGTGGGAAAGCGTGGTCGCCATCGAGAGGCTCCTTTCGGTGAAGATGAATGGTGTGGTGTGCCTCGGTTACACCGGCCAGCCTTGATCGGCGAAGCTGTAGACCTGCTCCTCGCCGAGGATCAGATGGTCCAAGAGCATGATCCCCAACAGTTCACCGGCATCGCGGAAGCGTGTGGTCAGGACACGATCCTCGGGGCTCGGGGTGGCATCGCCGGAAGGGTGGTTGTGGGCGCCAATCAGGGCACAAGCGTTCATCAGAATGGCCGCCTTGAAGGCTTCGCGGGGGTGGACCACGGTGATGGTGAGCGAGCCGGTCGAGACAATATTGACGCCGATGATGGCGTGTTTGGCATCCAGGCAACAGACCGCGAATTGTTCCCGGTCCAAGCCGTCGAACAAGGGGCGCAGCGCGGTGGCGGCGCTGCGGGAATCGGTGATCACGCGGGACGGTGCGGGATACCCTGCCTCACGAACCAGGCTGATCCGGTAGCGGGGCACGCGATAGGACAAGGACACCGGCGATGAATCGTTGACCGACACAGGCTGAGCCATGAACCCCTCCCCTCACAAAAAAACATTGTTTCGCCCCACCCCGCACAAACTCCGGGGGTGTGGGCGTGAAGGGTCCATCGGGCGGGGCTCTCGCAGCGCCCAGGACTGGATGGGAGGGGGCCTGCAGGGAGGGGACCGGGAAGGCGTGGGCCGCTGCTCGTCAGCCTCGTCCCGCACCCGCTGGGATGTCAGCTTGGACGCCGGCGGACACGCGGGTGCTTCGTGGGGGCACGGGGGTGTCGCAAGACTCCCCCGGTTTCAGGCGTGACATTGCTCACGATTCAAGACGTCGCGAGGCAGCTTCAGGTGAAGCGCTCGACCCTCTATGCCTGGGTTGCTGAGGCGAAGATCCCGTTCTTCAAAGTCCACGGGCTCATTCGATTCAGACAGGACGAGATCAACGGTTGGGTCGAGTCCTTTCGAGGGATGCGGACAAGGCCTGTGATGCGGCCATCGAGGGGAGGGGGATCAGATATTGACGCTGTGATTGCCAGGGCCAAACGACAGGTTTATAGTTTGCGGTCGGGAGACCAGACCGATGCAGAAGAGAAAGGAGCATAACCTGTGGGACTCTACAAAAGAGGCCAGGTCTGGTGGATGCGGTTTACCTATCAGGGAATCGTCATGCGGCGGTCTGCGGAAACGCAGGACCGACGATTGGCCGAGCGGATCTACCACAAGGTCCGGGGCGACATCGCCCAGGGGAAGTGGTTCGATCGCCTGCCGGAGGAAGAGCGGACCTTTCGCGAGATGCTGGAGCGCTATTTGCGGGAGTATTCAGCGCCCAATAAGGCGGCCTGCACGTACCGTCGGGACCAAGGGCTTGGGAAACATCTGGTCCAGTTCTTTGGAGACCGCACCTTGGCGGAACTGACACCCAAGGTCATCGCGGCGTATAAAGCGCAGCGGCGGAGCCAGGGCGCCTCGCCCAAGACGGTGAACCATGATCTCGGGTTGCTGAGTCATATGTTTACCTTGGCTCAGAGAGAATGGGAGTGGGTGCGGGATAATCCGGTCAAAAAGATTTCTCGGGAACGGGTCCGCAACACGATCGAGCGGTGGTTGTCGCTGGATGAGGAGAAACGCCTCCTGGCGGCGTCAGTGCCCTGGCTGCGGCCGATCATCCTGTTCGCCATTCACACGGGCTTGCGGCAAGGCGAGATTCTGAACCTGCAGTGGCCGCAAGTGGATCTGTTCCGCCGAACCATTGTGCTGCTGGAACAGAAAAACGGATGCCGCGATACGCTTCCGGTGAATGGGATCGTGCTGGAGGTGCTCAAAGAGCAAGCCAAGCTCTGGCAACAACATAGCGTCTATGTGTTTCCCAACTCGATAGGCACGCGGAGAAGTTCCAGTAACCTGCTGCGGGCCTTCTTTCTGGCGCGCAAACGGGCAGGGGTGGAGCGGTTTCGGTTCCATGATCTACGCCATACCTTTGCCACCCGGATGGTGCAGGCTGGAGTCGATCTCTATGCGGTCCAAAAGCTCGGACGGTGGAAGACCACCTCGATGGTCATGCGTTATGCCCACCATTATTCCGAGAGTCTCCGGGCCGGAGTCGAGGTGTTGGAACGGATCAAGGAACCGGGAAGCACAGAATTGGCACAGCCGGCACAAGTAGGGGCGGTCGCAGTCGGTTAACGTATTGTAAAGATGGTGAATACGGGATCGTTGCACGTAAGATATTTCGCTTCGAAACCCGTCACTCACCCCAAACTTCCTCTCCGTATCCTCCGGTAACTCCGAGGGTTTCGACACGCGTGGTGTCCAGACGTACCGGGCAGGTTGCGCCTGGGTTGCGGATGGTTGCGGTGTGCGGCGTCTGTAGCCTCAACGGCCCATATCTGGTCGTTTACGCAAACACAACCGAAAGCTTGCCGGTATGGCGGTGGCGAGGTGCCGGTTTCACGACCACCTGCACATCGCGTCCGAGTCGAGTGAGGCAATCCATCAAGTGCCGTTCCGAGATGCCACGGAAGTTTCCTTTTAAGAGCGCGGACACTTTGGGTTGAGACAAGCCGAGGAGTTGCCCCGCTTGCGTTTGAGTCAGGCCCCTGCGTTTGATGATCTCGTCAATTTTCATGACGAGCTGGGCCTTCATCAGCATGACGTCAGGATCGCGCAGGCCAAGATCGGCATAGACGTTCCCGCTGCCTTCTTCGATGTCGATTCCATACATGGATTTTCGTTTGCTCATGCTCCTTACTCCTTTGCCGTTGCGTAAACTTCCCCGATCTGGGACAGTCGGAACGGAGAACTTTCTGGCACGTAACGCGCCCTCATCTCTCTCGATCGAGCCCTGCTATCCGCGCTTTGTCTCCCCCACGACCACAGCAGGCCTTGTATTTCTTGCCGCTGCCGCAGGGACAGGGCGCGTTGCGCCCGACACCCTGGCGACGCGGGGGTACCAACGGGAGCAGCGACGCCGTGTTTTGGTGAAACATATCCCGCAGCATGGCGTACAAGACGGGATCACGACGCTTCAACAGCTCGGGCGACGTGAAGAAATACTCGGCCAACACCGCGAAGAATTCGTGTTCGTTCGTGTAGGCATAGGGGGCGACGTGGGCGCGATGCCTCGACGGCCGAGCCAGTTCCCGGGCGACGTACCGGACCCACTGCCGGACCACCATCCAGGGCACCTCGGACGGGAGCCCATACTCGCTCGCTTCCTTCTCGACCAGGTGCGCAAACTCATGCACCCCCACATTGTGCTTGCCTGATGGATGGGCAAATCCTGCCAAGAGGGCCGGCTTGGAGAGAATCATCACCCCGCTCAAATGGTGCAGGCCGACCATTCCAAGAATATTTGCATCGGACCCGCCCGTGCTCCGGTAGGCGTCGTCGAACGAGTCCGGGTAGATCAGCACCTCACGCAGCCGATGGTACTCCCAATCGTGGAAGCCGAAGATGGGGATCGCCGCACTGGCCGCCACCAGCACCCGAATCGTCTCATCGACCTCCGTGCGAATGCCTGTGATTTGGACTTCGTCGAGAAAGATCTGCACCAGCTGCCGAAACCGCGCCTTCCCCGCCTCGTCTAGGGCTTCGAAGAACGCGACGTGCCCGCGAAGAATCTGTTCCCGGTCCGCAGGAAACGGCTGCTGCGATACCGCCACCCGCCGGAGATACCGCCGCCGCACCAACCGGTAACTGCACGGACTCAGTCCCAGCAGGAGCCACAGAGGCGGGGAGAACCAGCCTAACAATCCCGCCACCAGGGCGGCCAACCCAGCGGCCACGAGAGCCTGCCGTTGGTTCTGGCCATTGGCTTCCGGCGTCACCAACATCGTCGGGATTTTCCGGGTAACGGTGGCATTGAAATCAGGGAGCCGACCAGCGACGAAATCGTGCAACGCTCAAACTTCGCAATCGGCGGTCCGGTCTCCCATAACATCCAGCCAGTTGCGGAGCGGAAAGTCTTTCGTGTGGACCATCCGGTTGAATGGGACCCGGTGCTCCGAGACGGACATTGGGGGGAAGGGACCGTGGCCACAGGAGACGGATGGCCGCACGAAGTAACGACCTGCCGAGTCTGCCCTGTTAAGGTGCGCTGCCCAGCCTGATTGCGGCGAGTCCTTCAGAGAAATGTTCACTTGCCTCGAACTGCGCCGAGACTACCACCGCGCCGGTTTGGTCGATATAGCCCCAATGAAGTCCGCTTTGGACTTGGGCCAGCCCATCCGAAAAGGGCAGCGCACGGGAAAACTGTGGCGCGATGACGGTTTCTCCGGCCTTGTTGATGTACCCCCACTTCTCGTGCATCTCGATGGCCGCCAGGTTGTTGAAGAAGGGCAACGCATAGTGAAACTGGTACGGGATGACAAGATTCCCTGTCTTATCAATGTACCCCCACCGGCCACCTTTACTCACAGCAGCCATGCCTTCAGAAAAACGATCTGCCGCCGAGAATTTTGCTTCAATGACCACGGCGCCGGTCTTGTCGATATACCCCCACTTTTTGTTGACTCCAAAGCGTGCGAGTCCATCGAAAAATGGAAACGCTTGGTAAAATTCCGGTTGAATGGCAAAAGCGCCGGCCTTGTCGATGTAGCCTGATTTCCCCTCTACCGTGACCCTGGCCAAGCCATCGGAAAATGGATACGCCACGGCATATTTTTCCGGAATTACAAAGGCCCCGGTGGTGTCGATATACCCGTATTGACCTCCGTCTCGCACCCGAGCGACACCCTCGGAAAAGTGATCGGCCGCCTGAAACTTCGGCGGGATCACCATCGTTCCACGCTTGTCGATGTAGCCCCATTTGGCACCGATTCTAACGGCTGCCACTCCATCGGAAAAACGATCGGCTTCGTCATACTGAGGCGCGACGGCCATCTTCCCCGTCTTGTCGATGAACCCCCATGCATGTTCGATCCTTACTCGGGCCAGTCCTTCGAAGAAGGGGCCGGCGACATCGAACTGGGGCGGGATCATCATCTTGCCGCTCTTGTCGATGTAGCCCCACTTGCCATGATGAGGTTTCTCCGGATGAATAGACGGTGCCCGGTGCCCTTCCTCGCTGTGGGCGGTTGCGAAGCCGGTAACACTTGCGATCGTCGCGACCAGAGCGCTGAACGTAATGGAAGCAAGTCTGTTAAATCGCATTCGCCAGAACCTTCCTCATGACTAGTTCGAGACGACGAGACACGGTTGCATCGAACCTGTCTTCAACATCGGCTGCTATGTCCGGGGCTCATTCGTTCACCCTGACGACAATCGCTCCCATGAGATCCCCTTTCTTAAAGTCTTTCTTCGGACTTTGGGGGTGGTGGTTGTGGCAGTCGGCGCATTCTTGCTCGATCGCAAAGTCTGCCTCCAACCCTTTGAATTGCGCTCCATCGCCGAACGTCAGGACGGTCTGTTTCGGATTGGCCACCATGGCCCTCAGGGTATCCTCTTCGCGTGTGGTTTTCGGAGCATTGTCCGGGTTGATCGGGGAGAGAGAGATCAGGCCAATCTCCAGGTCTGCTATCTCTTTCTTCACTTCGACGCCAGCGGCTTTCACAAGCTGGATCGGGAGCATGATGGCATGAGGGTCCCGGACCCAGTCCTCTTTGGGATAAATGCCCGCCCTCTCCACTCGGTCCATGACGTACTCGACGTACACAAAGCGAAAGCCTCTAATTGTGGCCAGAATGACTTTGACAAGCTCTTCCTTGTTCTTCTTCTGTTCTGCATATCCATCAGACGCAATGAGGCCTAGACCAAGCAATGTGAGCAAGATGGCAGCGTTCAGGCCCGCGGAGCGATTCATAAGATCCTCCTCCAGTGGCTGTTATTTACTCTGCTATGAGTACATCTTCAATCATTTATGGAGACGGGGTCAAAAACTATTTGACGTCTCCCCCGAAAACGACGGCAAGTCACAGCGAGAGCGGACTGACGGCTTCGGCGGTCCCGCACGAACGGCGCCGCCCCAACCGTCACATCGCGACCTCTGTGACCCGGTTACAGAGGCGTCCTCATGCTCCTATCCCTTATCTCTCGCAGGATTAGGGGCCCGGCTCCTCACGGTCATTGATTGACGCGGTTGCCAAAAATTTGCATACTGTGTTCTCAGTATGTCGTTCGTCCTGTGGGAGCGTGAGCGATGACCGGCGTGGACCGAGGATGGTGGACCAAGCTCCGCGTTCAGCAGAAAGTCTGGACGCTGCTCATCGTCGTCTTCGTCCCGCTGGTGTTCGCGCTCGTGGTGCCCGTCTATCTCATCGGCCAACTCCAAACCTTCCAACGTCAGCACCAGCAGATCGTGTTGGCGCGCGAGCAGGTGCAGATTCTCCGTCGGCTGGCCGTGGATATCGAAGACTCCTTCCGCGGGTATCTGCTGACCGGCCAGGAGGAATTTCTCAAGCCGTTGGAGGAGGCCGAACCGAAGGTCAAGCCGACGGTCGCCCGCCTCACGAGTCTGGTCCAGGACGTGCCCGACGCGCCGGGCCTGACGGCCCAACTCCGCAGCGCCAGCGACCGGCTGGAAGCGCTCCTGCGGTCGAAGCATGCCCTCATCGCGCAGATCCGCTCGAATCGGCGTGAGGCGGCCTTGCAGTACGTGCGGTCCGGGCAAGGCCTGGTTCTCTCGGATACGGTCAGGGACGATCTGCGGAAGATCGAAGATGCGCTTCAGCGGCAGCGGAACACGTTCGATCTGAGCGAAGCCGACCTGGTGCGCCGCATGTATTGGGTCTTGATGCTGGTGGTGGGGGCGGCCTTGGCCTTGGCCAGCCTGCACACCAGGCTCCTGTCGCGGTCGATCACCAATCCCATTGCGGCGTTGCAGGGGGCCGTCGAACGGCTGAGCGAGACGCTCAAGCTTCGCCGAGCCGCGCCGGCCGGCGCCGCGGGCGTGCCGCCCGATGAGATTCAGCGGCTGACCCAGGCGTTCGACGATATGGCGGAACGGATCCGGACGGATCTGCGGGAGCGGGAAGCGCTCAACGCCATCAGCCACGAGATCAACTCGATCGGGGCGGACGGTCTCCACGGAGTCTTGCGGCGGATCACCGATGGCGCCGTGGAGCTCCTCCACGTCGACGTCTGCCTGGTGATGCTCCGGAACGACCCAATGGGCTGCTGGATCGTCGAGGCGGCCTCGGGCCAATGGCACGACCGACTCCACAACACCGTCATGTTATGGGAGGAATTTCCGGTGTCGGTCCAAGCGTTCGAAACGAGACAGCCGGCGGTGGGGGAAAACTTGCATCGCGATCAACGGGTGGAGGTCCGGCGCCGGAACCTGATCGGACGGAGTATGTTGGCCGTGCCCCTGCTGGCCCAAGGCAAGTCCTTCGGGGTGCTCACGCTCTTGCAGGACCGGGAAGTGTCCGACGAGGCCTGGAACGTGTCGTTGGCGAGGGGCTTTGCGAACGAAGCCGCGATCGCCATCTCCAACGCACGGCTGTACGATGCCGTGTATCAAAAGGAGCGACGACTCGAATGCCGTCTCCAACAATTGGAGCACATGGCCGAAACGGTGGCCCACGACATGCAAGGGCCGGGGGAACGGCTGGGCGGGTTGGCCAACTCCCTCTTGATCAAGTACGGCGACCAACTGGACGACCGGGCCAGGCGCTGGCTGCACATCATGGACGAGGAGGGCAAGGAGCTGAGCGCCCGGATCGACAATATCCTGCACATCGCGCGGATCGGAGCGCGGGCGGCGACGCTGGAGGCGGTGGACCCCGCGATCGTCATCGGGGATGTGCTGAAGCAACGAGCCGGCGAGCTTGAACGTCAGCAGATCAAGGTCCAGACGGCGTCGGACCTTCCCAAGGTCGGCTGTCACCGTGACTACCTGCGGCAGGTGTTCGACAACCTGATCGCCAATGCCATCAAATATGCGAACGGGACGCCCCATCCTGAAATTCGCGTGACCGCGCAGCGGCGGCAGGCCATGGCCTCGTTTTCCGTGAGCGACAATGGCCCGGGCATTGCCCCGGCCCTCCGCGATCGCGTATTCGAGCCGTTTGTCCGGTTACGGCCGGATTCGACGAAAGGCAGCGGGATCGGACTGACGATCGTCAAGCGCATCGTGGAAATGTACGGGGGGCAGGTCTGGGTTGAGCCGCAGGAGCGGCCCGGGTGCACGGTGACGTTTACGCTCCCCCTCATCGGGGAACTGGACGAAGGCCGTCCGGACGGCCAGGCCGCGCAACTGGAGCGGCAGCATCACGCGGAGGGATGAAATGGCCGATACCGCGATCGACACAGTCCGGGACCCCTTCAGGGCCAAGCTCAAGTTCACGATTCTGCTCGTCGAAGATCAGGCGGGCGATTCCGAACTGATGCTGGATGCCATCGAACAAACCGAGCTCAAGTCCCTTGAGGGCGACATCGACATCGAAGTCAGGGCCACGGCGGAAGGCGCCTTGCAACTGCTGGCCGAGCGGCCGGTGGACCTGATCATCACCGACATGATGTTGCCCGGCCTGAGCGGGTTGGATCTGGTCAGCCGCGTTCAAGAGATCGATCGGAACCTGCCGGTGCTCGTGGTCACGCGGATGAAAGGGGTGCACGAAGCCGTGGATGCGATGCGGCGCGGCGCCTATGACTATATCCTCAAGCCGGTGAACCCGGAGGACTTAGGGATGCGGCTGCACCGGGCCATTCGGATGTCGGAAATCCTTCGGCGCAATTCGGCCTACGAGCGCATTCTCAGACAGCATGCGCCGGGCGACGGCCTCGTGGGAGCCGGCGCGGCCTTTCAGACGATCATGCGGCGCATTTACGAGGCCGCCCAGGTGCGGTCCACGGTGCTGATCATGGGGGAGACCGGGACCGGCAAAGGCATGATCGCCCGGGCGATTCACGCCCAGAGTCGGGAGCGGGACAAGCCCTTTCAAGTCATCGATTGCGCCACCGTGCCGGAGGGCATGGTCGAGAGCGAATTGTTCGGCCACGTCCGGGGCGCGTTCACCGGCGCCGTGTCCGACAAACCCGGCTTGATCGAACTGGCCGACGGCGGCAGCGTGTTCCTCGACGAAATCGGCGAACTGCCGCTGGCCCTGCAGACGAAGCTCTTGCGGGTGCTGGAGGACAACGAAGTCCGTCCGGTCGGGGGCACGCACGTCAAGCGCGTCGATATGCGCTTCATCGCCGCCACGAACCAGGATCTTGAAGCCAAGGTGCGAGACGGATCGTTCCGCAAAGACCTGTACTACCGACTGGCCGTGCTCACCATCCAGGCGCCGCCGTTGCGGGAGCGCGCCGAGGATATTCCCGTGATCGCCCGTCAGCTGCTGGCGCAATTGGGACGGGAAATGGGCAAACCGCGGGTCTATCTCGACCCGTCGGCCATGGAGGCGCTGGTCGGTTACCGATGGCCGGGCAACGTCCGCGAGCTGCGGAATGTCTTGGAGCGGACGCTGATGTTGGCGACGGACGAGGCGATCCGGGGGGCGAACATCAGCGCTCTGTTGCCGCAAGACCGGCCCGCGGCCTCCACGGGTGAATTTTCATCGTACCTGGCCGGCAGCTACAGCGACGCCAAAAAAAGGCTGTTGAAGGACTTCACCACGACCTATCTCAAGCACAAGCTGGCCGTGCACGATGACCACATTAGCCAGGCTGCTCTGCAAAGCGGGATGCCGCGCCAAAATTTTTCGCGACTCATCAAGCGTTATCTGGGGCGGGACGAGTAGCAACGGTGACAGCTCTCCCGCCCCCGGCCCGAGACAGGCTCGGCCCCTGAGCGATCGGGTTGCAATCCCTGCGCACGAGTCGGTCAGGTAACACCAACTTCAACGCCAACCCTCCGTCGGTTCGATTCACCCGGGAAACGCCCCTCTCAACACCCTGAAGTTCGACCGGAATCAATCGTGATGCGGCGCCTGATGCGTTGATTCTAAAAGACTTTTTTCATTTCACCTCTTCAAGCGCATCAGATGTGATTCGTTCGGTGTTTGCCGCGCTCGTTCATCCCCTCCCGTGAACGCTAAAATAATCATGTGTTTCAAGTAGTTGCACGATCATCTGACGATTCTGCCATCGCTGGGGAAGAAGGCAATGATCTTGCTCTCTCCCAATCGAATTCGTGTCAGGAGTTCAACGAAGGAAGGGAGGTGATCGCCCGCAGTCGTTCGATCGGTCGGTCTTGTGTGCTGGGTTTCCAGCGTTCAACTGAGGAGGTGTTTTCAATGTTTTTATCACGGC
>JAGWTI010000055.1 GCA_028876065.1 Nitrospirota bacterium | reverse complement strand
AGGGGTGCACGTACCTACCACCGTATGATTTGGTGCCATCATGGCGCGACAAAACCTACTTGCCTGAACCTCAGACGGTGCCTGCGGGAGACCGAGGCACCCCCGCCGTCCAGACCGGCCACGACTCGGCAAAAGAGTTTGAAAAATATCAGGAATTATAGGGGCCGGCTGTCGCAATGTAAAGAGAAATTCGCCGCTCTGGCATTGAGCCGTCGCCCGACTCTGGCCGTCCCGTTTCCTTGACTTTCCTTGGACGGTTCCCATAGTATCCACAGCATGTTACCCGTCTCTGTCCGGAAAGCCATTATCCCCGCCGCCGGCCTGGGAACCCGTTTTCTTCCGGCCACGAAAGCCTCTCCGAAGGAGATGCTCCCGCTCGTGGATAAGCCGCTCATTCAGTATGCGGTCGAGGAGGCGGTGGCGTCGGGCATCGAAGACATCATCATCGTGACGGGCCGCGGGAAACGGGCGATTGAAGACCATTTTGACCGGTCGTTCGAACTGGAAATCAACCTGAGGGACAACGGCAAGTTCCAACTGCTCAAGGACATCCGCCGCATCTCGGAAATGGCGAACTTCTGCTACGTCAGACAGTCGGCGGCCTTGGGACTCGGCCATGCCGTGCTCTGCGCCCGGCATCTGATCGGCAACGAGCCTTTTGCCGTGCTGCTGAGCGATGAAGTGATCGACCACTCCGTTCCAGGGTTGCAGCAGTTGATCCACGTCTACGACGAAGGCAACGGCGGGGTGATCGGCATCCTCAAAGTACCGAAATCCGACGTCAGCCATTATGGCATCGTGGCCACCGAGCGCCTGGCCGATGGGCTGCATCGCGTGCGCGATCTCGTCGAAAAACCGGCTCCGGCCGACGCCCCTTCGCAGTGGGCCGTCATCGGACGCTATGTCCTTTCCCCGGACATCTTTCCCTGCTTGGAAGAGACCGCGCCCGGCAAAAACGGCGAGATCCAATTAACCGATGCGTTGCGCCTCCTGGTCAAGAAGGCGCCCATCTATGCCCAGGAAATGAAGGGGCAACGGCATGATGCGGGGGACAAATTGGGGTTCCTCAAAGCGACGGTGGATTTCGCGTTAAAGAACCCCTCGCTAGGCCCTCCGTTTGCGCGCTATCTCAAGCAAATCCGTTGAGTGGCGGACGGCGGCGCCGTCCCTTCTCCGGCTGTCTTCCACGCCTGATATCTCTATGAGGGTTTGATTCTATGCCAGCGGAACCGACCGAGCCCGAATCGCAGAACGTTGAGATTCCGGACC
Organism: Nitrospirota bacterium; assembly: GCA_028876065.1. Taxonomy (GTDB): domain Bacteria; phylum Nitrospirota; class Nitrospiria; order Nitrospirales; family Nitrospiraceae; genus SYGV01. Next base: position 21,831 of record JAGWTI010000055.1, on the reverse strand, counting down.
AGCTTCCCCTGCTTCCGGTCAGGGACATCGTAGTCTTCCCCTACATGGTTCTGCCTCTTTTCGTCGGCCGCGAGATGTCGATCAAGGCCATCGAGGCGGCGCTGGCCGGAAATCGCATGATTTTTCTGGCCACCCAGAAGGCCTTGGACGTTGAAAACCCCAAGCCGGAAGACATCCACGACGTCGGCACGATCGGCATTGTCATGCGGATGCTCAAGCTCCCGGACGAGCGGATCAAAATCCTGGTGCAGGGCCTCGCCAAGGGCAAGATCCAGAGCTACATCCAGACCGATCCCTACTACTCGGTGCGGATGACCAAACTGGCCGAAGCGAAACCGGCCGGGGCCTCGTTGGAAGCAGAAGCGGTGATGCGGACGGTCAAGGAACAACTTGAACGGATCGTGGGGCTCGGCAAGACCCTGATGCCCGACGTCATGGTGGTCATCGAAAACCTGGAAGACCCGGGCCGCCTGGCCGACATGATCGCGTCCAACCTGGGCCTGAAAGTGGAAGTCACCCAAGAGGTCTTGGAAGTGGAAGACCCCATCGCCCGGCTTCGGAAGGTCAGCGAGATTTTGGCCAAAGAAGTCGAAGTCCTGTCCATGCAGCAGAAGATCCAGGCGCAGGCCAAAGGCGAAATGGACAAGACCCAGCGGGAATATTTTCTGCGCGAGCAGCTCAAGGCCATCCAGAAGGAACTGGGCGAATTGGACGAACGGGCGGAAGAAATCGCCGAGTTCCGCAAGCGCATTAAAGATGCCAAGATGCCCGACAAGGTGCTCAAGGAGTGCGAGAAACAGCTCAAGCGGCTCGAAAAGATGCACCCGGACACGGCCGAGTCGGCCACGGTCCGCACCTATTTGGAATGGATGGTGGACCTCCCCTGGAGCAAGCGTTCCAAAGACAATCTGGACATCAAGGCCGCCGCGAAAGTCTTGAACGAAGACCACTATGACCTGGAGAAAGTCAAGGAACGCATCCTCGAATACCTGGCTGTCCGCAAGTTGAAAGAAAAGATGAAAGGGCCGATCCTCTGCTTTGTCGGCCCGCCCGGCGTGGGCAAAACCTCGCTCGGGAAGTCCATTGCCCGCGCCCTGGGCCGCGAGTTCGTCCGCGTCAGTCTGGGCGGCGTGCGCGACGAGGCCGAGATCCGCGGCCATCGACGCACCTACGTCGGAGCCCTGCCCGGCCGCATTATCCAGGGAATCAAGCAAGCCGGCACCAGCAACCCCGTGTTCATGATGGACGAAGTGGACAAGGTCGGGATGGATTTTCGGGGCGACCCCTCGGCCGCGCTGCTCGAAGTGCTGGACCCGGAACAAAATCACGCCTTCGGCGACCATTATCTCGGTGTGCCCTTCGACCTCACCGAGGTCATGTTCATCACGACGGCGAACCTCATCGACCCGATCCTCTCCGCCTTGCGGGACCGGATGGAGATCATCGAAATCCCCGGCTACACGGAGGAGGAAAAGTTGGGCATCGCCCAACGGTATCTGATCCCGAGGCAACTGAAAGAACACGGCATCACCGAGGAGCACATTAAGATCACCGAGCCGGCCTTGCGCCAGGTCATTGCCCAGTACACACGGGAAGCCGGTGTGCGGAACCTGGAGCGTGAAATCGCCAACCTCATGCGCAAGGTCGCCAAAAAGGTGGCGGAGGGGAAAGTTCAATGCTACCAGATCACGCCGGCCAATTTGCACAAGTCGCTGGGCGTGCCCAAGTTCCTGCCTGAGTCCGAGCAGGAAACGGACGAGGTCGGCGTCTGCACGGGACTGGCCTGGACCGAAACCGGCGGAGACGTGTTGTATATCGAAGCCACCTCGATGAAGGGCAAGGGCCAACTGACCTTGACCGGACACTTGGGCGACGTGATGAAAGAATCGGCCCAGGCGGCCCTGAGCTATGTCCGTTCGCGCGAAACGCTGCTGGGCATCAACCCGGACCTCTTTTCGAAAACCGATATCCACATCCATGTCCCCGCCGGGGCGATCCCCAAGGACGGCCCTTCGGCCGGCATCACCATGGCCACCGCGCTGGCCTCTCTGCTGGCCAACATTCCCGTCCGCCGTGATGTCGCCATGACCGGAGAGATCACGTTACGCGGGCGGGTGCTGCCGATCGGAGGCTTGAAGGAAAAGATCCTCGCGGCCAAACGGGCTAAACTCTCGACCGTGATTCTGCCGAAGCGGAACGAAAAAGATCTGGAAGAGATCCCCAAGCACCTTTTGAAAGGCATCCGTCTGGTGTTCGCCCAGACGATGGACGACGTGATCAAGGCTGCGCTCCGGCACCATCCGGAAACCGCCCCTCAGTCTGCCAAGCGGAACGGCGCCGGCCGGAAGTCGAGGCAGGCCGCAAGGCCTGTTCGCTCACGGTTCGGACGGGGCAAGAAGGTCGCGGCCTCGCCGACCGGGCCGTTGTCACCGGCTCGTTGACATGGGTTCCGATTCTCCCCGCCGGCCCTCTACGAGACGGTTGGCGGAATTCCCGCTCATTGACGACCTTGCGCGCCGGTTCGGAGCCACCGGGCAAGCCGTGGTGCGCGGCATCGGAGACGATACGGCGATTCTGCGTCCCTCCTCCAGGGACCTTGTCTTACTCACCACCGATCTGCTGGCCGAAGGGGTTCACTTCGACCGCACGACGGCTACCTACGAAGACATCGGCTTCAAAGCCGCCGTCGCCAATCTCAGCGACATCGCCGCCATGGGCGGGCGTCCTCGCTATCTGCTGGTCTCGCTGGCCATTCCCAACGGTCATACGGAGCAGGACATTGTCCGGCTCTATCAAGGCATGATGAACGCCTGCCGACCTTACGATGTGGAACTGATCGGGGGCGACACCTCGTCCTCTCGGCATGGGCTCTTCATCAACGTGACCCTGACAGGGTCCGTCAAGCCTGGCCGTGCCCTGACGCGCAGTGGGGCACGGATCGGCGACCTCCTGTACGTCACCGGGACGTTGGGCGATTCTCTGGCTGGGCTGCAGCTCCTGACGGACAAGCGCGGCAAGGCGGCCGGCATCGGCAGCATGGCCCAGAGCTATCTCGTCGAGCGGCACTTACGGCCCACGCCAAGGCTCTCGGCCGGACAGCTCCTGGCCAAGCACAGGCTGGCCACCTCGGCCATCGACCTGTCCGATGGGCTCTCAGGAGACCTGGCCCACATTTGCACGAACAGCAAGGTCGGGGCCGAAGTGGATATGCTGGCTTTGCCCCTCTCACCTGCATGTCTGGATTATGCAGAGGCGCGCCGCAAGAACCCGTTTATGCTCGCGCTGACCGGAGGGGAGGACTACGAACTGCTCGTCACCGTCCCGCCCAAGAATAAGACGAACGTAGAACGGCTCGCCAGATCGTTCGGCTGCCGGCTGTCCCGCATCGGCCGCATCCAATCGCCGCAACGGGGCTTGACGGTCATCGAACCGGATGGGTCCTCGCACAAATTGGCGATCACCAGCTATCGGCATTTTGAAACACGATCGCACGCCCGGTAGCAGTCCTCGGGGAGTCTCATGGTTTCCGTCGCCGACATCCGTGCCCGCCTTGAGCAAGTCCTGCACTTGCACGAATCTCCCCATCGCACGGCTCTTGCCTTTTCCGTCGGTATCTTCATTGCCTTTTCACCCACGTATGGACTGCACACGCTCAGCGCCGTCTTCTGCGCCTGGGCCTTCCGGCTCAATGCTGTCGCCCTGATGGCCGGGGCCTTCGTCAACAACCCTTGGACCGTCGTGCCCATCCTGGCCGCCACCTTCTGGACCGGCTTTCACGTCATGGGCGTGCCGGAAGGGGTGCCGGTTCAGTGGAATGGGCTCACCTTGGAGGGGCTCTATGCGCAGATCCACACCTATGCCTTGCCGTTTTTCGTGGGAGGAATGCTCTTGAGCCTCCTCGGCACCCTGCTGGCCTATCCCCTTGCCTATGGGACAATCGTCTATGCTCGGTCCCGCCGCCGCGCCGCTCTCACGGACCCTGCTCCGGTTGCCACACAGAACCCGCCTGAGATAAGATGATGTCGTGAAGGCCCATCCCGTCGCCCCCAACGCTCCGTACGATGGCACAGCGCTCATTGCGGACCCGATCCACGAATACATCTCCTTCACCGTCCCTTACGCCACATCTGGTTCTGCGGAACAGACTGAAAAAGACCTGATCGACTCGCCCTGGGTCCAACGGCTTCGGTACATCTCTCAACTCCAGAGCGCCCGCTGGGTCTACCCGTCGGCCGAGCACAGCCGGTTCGTCCATTCGCTCGGGACCATGCACGTGGCCGGCCGCTTTGCCCGACACCTCTACCCGTTTCTTGCGCAAACGATCCGCCGTGTCCCTTCGGCCAATTATGTCGAAGAGCTGTTGCGCGTCACGGCGCTGGTCCACGACATCGGCCACGGCCCCTTCTGCCATTTCTTCGACGAGAATTTCCTGGAGGAATGGGGCCTGACGCACGAGCGGCTCGGGCAAATCATCATCCGGGAGCACCTGGGCCCGATCATCAGGAAGATCCGGCGAAGCCCGACCGGTCCGTTTGCCAGGGGGGAAACGCTGGACCCAGATCAGATCGCGCATCTCATCCTGAAAGACAAGGGCAAAGATCATTCACGGATGCCGGAATGGCTCAAGTACCTGCAGCCGGTGATCTCCGGCAGCTATACCGGCGACAATCTGGATTACGTGCTGCGCGACTCCTACATGTGCGGCGTGGCGGTCGGCCCGGTGGACCTCACAAGATTGATCCACTACACCCTGATCACGCACAAGGGTTTCACGATCCACAAGACCGGCCTGCCCGCGTTGCAAATGTTCCTGAACACCCGGATGTACCTCTACTCCAACGTGTACTATCACCGGACGACCAGGGCCATCGACATCCATTTGCGGGAAATCTTCGGCGACACGATGCGACTGATCTTCCCGCATGACCCGCGCAAGAACATGGAGGCCTATCGGTCCCTCACCGACTGGTCTCTGCTGGAAGAGGTCAGGGGCTGGAGCAAGTCCCGACAAGCCGGCCGTCGGCGGCTCGGCACAGAATGGGGGCGCATTCTGGGACGGGACGTGAAATGGAAGATGGCCTACGCCACGGTGCTGAAGGAAAAAGGCCAGGAGCGGGGCATGGATTTCCCGAGCCGCGAACAGTTCGAGACACAGATCCGGAAAGAACTACCGGCGCACCTGCGCCAGATTCCGTTCAAGGTGGACATGGCCCCCCTGGACCCTCGCCCCGATCCGAAGGACCAACGGGGCATTCCCCTCTACGTCTACGATCATGGTACGGGAACCGTCTCCACGGAACCGTTGGAGGAATTTCTGGACTTGCTGCCCACGCGGCTGGTGCAGTTCCGCCTTTTTGCCCTCTCCCACCAGCATGACGCAGCCCTGTCGCGGGCCGCCGCCACGGTGCTGAACAAAGCTCCGTCGGACCTCACCGCGCACATCTAGCGGGGGACAGGGAGCAGAGGGCTGCCCCAGGTCAATGAGAAAACATTACTGCCGCAGTTCACTGAGCGGATTGGACTGGATGTAGTTGGGGTCCTGTTTGTCTTCCCAGACGTCCATCCCCTGATCCCCGTACCCCCATCCCTTCAGGTAGAGACCATCGAGCACCGGCTCTCCGCCCAGGCTGCGATCATGGGCCGGGTCCGGCTTGGGCGGCTTCATGTCCGACACCCACCCCACGACCGTCACCCTGGCCCATTCGCGATAGCGTTTGGGCAGGCTGCCCTGCTCCACAATGACCCAGTAGAGGGCGGATTCGGAGGGAATCATGGTGGAGTCCCGATGCGGGACATAGTCTGCATCCAACGGTCGATTCTTCATCAGGAGCCACACTCGCCCAGCCTCCTGCCGTTGCTCCACGATGACCCCGCCCAGGATGACCGTTTTCCCTCGATACACGGCCGGCTTCGCCTTGATCACCGTCAGCGTCACCCCCGGCTCCGCCTGCTTGATGTAGTGGCTCGGCACGGTTTCGGCGCACCCCCACAGATTGACCGCCAGACCGCTGGCCATGAGGAGCAGGCTGACGCCACGAATCCGGATCGATGTCTGGCTCACGTTGTCCATTCCCGTCGTTCGGTTATTGGTTTGCCGACAAGACTTGGCTGACGGGCAATGCCAGCATCGCATAAGGGTTCACGCGGGCTCCGTTGAGCCGGACGCCCCAGTGCAGGTGCGGACCGGTGGCTCGTCCGGACGCCCCCACCTTGCCGATCACCTGGCCTCGCTTGACCCGCTCGCCGTTCCGCACCGTAATATCCGACAGGTGAAAATACATGGAGTAGAGCCCGAGCCCGTGGTCGATGAACACCCCCTTGCCGGAAAAGAAATGGTCCACCGTCAGACGCGCCACCCCGTCGTTCATCGCCTGCACATCGGCCCCCAGAGGGGCGGCGATATCCTCTCCATTGTGAGGATTTCTCGCCTGGCCGTTGATGATCCGCACCCGGCCAAACGCACCGCTGATCGTACCGTGGACCGGCTCGATGAACGTCCCTTCCCAGAAGCGCTCGGGGGAAACCCCCTCCAGCGCGGTCTTGACTTGCTCCTGTTCGGCCTTCACACGGACCAGACTCTCGTCGTCCAGATCCACTTTGTCTTTGGGCAAGGTCAAATGTTGCACCGGATATTTTTCCTTGATGACCAGCACGTTGTAACTCAACCGCCTGGGCCCCTGCGCATCAGTCACCTCGATGGACAATTCATGGGTTCCGGGCGCATCCTGCATGTCGATGCCCAGCAACCCCACCGGACCGGACGTACCCTGGAAAAACGGCACACGCCGGTTCAAGAATCGGCCCGCGATGTCCGCCGGCTGCCCTTTGAGCGGCACATGAACCAGCAGGACCTGCCCTTGCTTGCCGCTCAGTTGTCCATCACTCCCATGCTGTCCTCGCGGCCCGCCCGGAAACAAGTCCACGGGAAACACACTGGCCAGCAACACGGTCGCGACAATCGCCCATACATCGAGGCGACGCCTGCGTCCCAACTGAACCGGAGGTTGTCCGAACCTCATCGGTAGAACCTCAGCCCTGACACTTGCGCCACCAATTCCTCGACCCGTCGGTTGACCGAACTGAACGGATCCATGCAGAGGATCGTTTCTTCCCAATAACCGTTGAGTTTCAGATAGGTCCAATCGACCGTGTACGATCGGTTTTTGGCCCGTGCGAACCGGATAAAATCGCCGCGCACTTTGGCCCTGGTGGTCTGCGGCGGAATGGACATGGCCCGTTGCACGGCATCTTCGTCCACCACACGCTCGGTCAGGCCGCGCCCCTCCAGAAGATAAAAGAGCCCGCGCGTCCGTTTGACATCGTGATACTGCAGGTCCATGAGAAAGACCCGCGGGTCGTCCATGCCGCACCCCTTCTTCTCGACGTAGCGGTCGATCAGCTGCTTCTTGCTCACCCAATCCACTTCCCGCGAGAGCTGCATCGGATCGTCGTCGAGCCGGTCCAGCATGCTCTTCCACTTGGCCAGCACATCCTCCATGACCAAGTCGTGCACCCGGGTCGCCAGATAATCCTGCGCCCGATCGAGGTAGGCGCGCTGGATTTCAATCGCGCTCATTTGACGACCGTCGTCCAGCTTCACCTTTTTCTTGAGCGTCGGATCGCGGGATATTTCCCGGATCGCCTTCACCGGATCTTCCAGTTCGATCCCGGTCACCGTGAAACCGTCCTCGATCATGGACAGGACCAAGGCCGCGGTTCCCACTTTCAAGTAGGTCGCATACTCCGACATGTTGGAATCGCCGACGATGATGTGCAGCCTTCGGTATTTCTCCGCATCCGCATGCGGCTCGTCACGGGTATTGATGATGCTGCGCGAGGACGTCGTGGAGGACGATGTTTTTTCGTGGATATGCTGGGCCCGTTGGGAGATGAAATACTGGGGCTTGCCCGAAACTTTCAGCACTTTGCCCGAGCCGGAATAGATCTGGCGGGTCACGAAAAACGGGATGAGTTGCTCGGTGACCTTCCAAAAGTCCACGTCCCGGCGCATGAGGTAATTTTCATGACAGCCGTAGGTGTTGCCCAACGAATCCGTATTGTTTTTGAAGATATAGATTTCGCCCGACAGTCCTTCTTCCTTGAGCCGCTCCTCCGCCGCCGGCAGGCAGGCTTCCAGCAGCCGCTCTCCCGCTTTGTCATGGACAACCAGATCCATGACCGAGTCGCATTCGGGGGTCGAGTACTCGGGGTGGCAGCCGGTGTCCTGATAAAAACGGGCCCCGTTGACCAGAAAGGCATTGGAAGGCCAGCTGTTGGGGATGAGGCCCTCGAAGATATACCCCAGGACCTTCTCCATGGGCAGATAGATACGCCCATTCGGGGAGAATATCAGACCATACTCGTTCTCAAGACCGAAGATGCGCTGTTGCATGCGGATCAGACCAGCGGTGAACCGAGTAGAATCAGCATACACTCCCGGGCGGGGTTCTTCAACCGCAGGAACGAACCGGAGGGGGCAGTCGCAGCCGAAACGGCGATCAGGAAAGAATCTGACGGGATTCGCTCGCGGGGATCCGCCGAAACTTGCGTCCGGGCCTGGTACGGTCCAAGACCGCAATCTCGATCCCTTCGAGCGGCAACTTCTGGTTGGTGATGCTCTCGAGGGCCGACGTGCACAACGACAGGGCGGCCTTCAGGGCCGGGGGCTCGCCTTTGTACCGCTCCTTGAGGAACAGCTGTAAGGCTTCGGACCGTCCGCCGATGGCCGCATAGCCTCGTTCGTCGAAAATACTCCCGTCGAAAGAGATCCGATACATCTCGTTCTGGCGCCCCTCCTCTCCCACCTGGGCGACCAGGATTTCCACCTCCAGCGGCTTGATCTCCTGGCTGAAAATCGTGCCCAGCGTCTGCGAATAACCGTTGGCGAGAGACCGCGCCGTCACGTCCTCCCGGCTGTACATAAACCCCTTGAGATCGGCATGCCGAATGCCGGCCTTGCGAAGGTTTTCGAACTCGCTGTATTTGCCGGCCCCGGAAAAAGCGATGCTGTCATAGATCTCGGAAATCTTGTACAGCGAGGCGCTGGGATTGTCGGCCACCAACAGCACGCCCTGTTCGTATTCCATGGCAATGATCGAGCGCCCCTTGGCGATGCCCTTCTTGGCATACTCCGCCTTGTCCTGCATCATCTGTTCGGGCGAGACGTAGTACGGCAACGGCATGGTCAGTTCCCCCTCTTGCGGGCGTCGATCAGGGCGGCATAGACCGTCGCAATGTGCGGCTCTTCCACATCCTTGATCCCGACCGCCGAAACTTGCTTGGCCGTCGGGTAGATGCCCCGAACCAAGTCCGGGCCCCCCGTGCCGACATCTTCTTCCGCGGCGTTGTACAGCGCCACCAAGGCGATCCGCAAGGCGTCGGCTTCGCTCAGGTCCTTGCGAAAATGTTCCCGCATGCTGTTGCGCGCGTCCTTGCCGCCGGAGCCGATCGCGTGATAGTCCGACTCCTCGTAGCGGCCGCCGGTGATGTCGTACTTGAAGATCCGCCCCTCGCCCCGTTTCTGGTCATACCCGACGTAAATCGGGAGCACGACCAGGCCCTGAAAGACCATCGGCAGATTGGCTTTGATCATCTGGCCCAGCTTGTTGGCTTTGCCCTCGCAGGAGAGCTGGACCCCTTCCAGCTTCTCGTAATGTTCGAGTTCGGTCTGAAACAGTTTGGCCATTTCGATGCAAGGGCCGGCCGCCCCGGCAATGGCCATCGCTGAATGCTCGTCGATCTTGAACACCTTGTCCATCCGCCGGCCGGCGATTTGATAGCCCTCGGTCGCCCGCCGGTCCCCGGCGATCAGGACTCCGCCCTGATACTTGATCGCCAGGACCGTGGTGCCGTGAGGCAAGGGCTGAAGCGGCGCCATCCGGCTGTCGTCCGGGAAGGATGAGGCGGCAGGCCAGGCCCGCCCGGAGGGCGCCAAGTCCGGACGTTGCTGCATCAGATAATCGAAGAAACTGGACCCATGGTCGTCGGGGTTCGAGGGCACTACGTATGACTCCTTCTTCGGGCCGCGCTCACAAGGCCGCCTCGTGCAGGGCACGGAGCGGTGCGGACGCATCGGCTGAAAATCAACCGGTCAGTTTGGCGAGCAGCGACTCGGCCGAATCGCACCCCTCGAGCAACTCGCGCGTCAGGGCTTCGGACCCGCGCAGGGGCTCCAACAAGGGGATCTTCTTGATCGTGGTGTTGCCGACATCGAACAGGACCGAGGTCCAGCTGGCGGCGTAGACCTGCCGGGGAAACTTCTTTAAACAACTGCCGCGAAAAAACGCCCTGGTTCCGGCCGGGGCATTCCGTTCGGCCCGGTCGATCTCGCTGTCCTGCAGCAGCCGATCCACCAGGTTGCTGCGCTCCAACGTATAGTAGAGCCCCTTCTCGGGCCGCACGTCGTGATACTGGAGGTCCAGCAGCAGCACCCGCGGGTCATCCCAACCGCACCCCTTCCGTTCCATGTAGGACCGAATCATCTGGCGCTTGGCCACCCAATCCAGTTCCCGCACCAGCAGCAGGGGGTCCCGCTCCAGCTTGTCCAGCACTTCCTCCCAGCGTACCAGCACATCCTTGGTCACTTGGGGCAGCTCGTGGCAGGCAAAATAGTCCTGCGCCGTCCGGAGGTAGGCGCGTTGGATGGCGATCGCCGACGTCACCCGCCCATCCGCCAGCTTCACCGTGGCCTTCATATCCAGATCGCGCGACACCGCCTTGATCGCCCGCACCGGCTCGTCCAGCTCCAACTGGGGGAACTCCACGCCGGCCTCGACCATCTCCAGCACGATCGCGAGGGTGCCGACCTTGAGGTAGGTGGACAGCTCGCACATGTTCGCGTCGCCCACGATCACGTGCAGCCGGCGGTACTTGGCCGGGTCGGCATGGGGCTCGTCGCGGGTGTTCACGATCGGCCGCTTGACCATCGTATTCAGATCCACCAAACACTCGAAGAAATCGGCGCGCTGGGAAATCTGATAATCCGCCGGACTCGTCTGGTTCTCCGCCCCGACCTTTCCGGACCCGGCGAAGATGGGCCTGGTCACCAGGAACGGCACCAGCACCTGCACGATACGTTCGAAGGGAACGGACCGGGCCAGCAGGTAATTTTCATGGTACCCGTAACTGTTGCCCTTGCCGTCCGAATTGTTTTTATACAGGACGAATTTCTCTCTCCCCCGGTCCCGAGCCAAGGCTTTCAGACAGTCGGCCATCACCCGCTCGCCGGCCCGCTCGAACGCGACGACTTCGCGCGCGTTCGTGCACTCCGGGGTGGAATATTCCGGATGGGCGCCGTCCACGTAGAGGCGTCCGCCGTTGACCAGCAGTTTGTTCAGCAGGCGGTTGTAGTCGGGGCCCGGCCGTTCCCGCTCCCCTTCCACCTCGAAACCCCTCGCGTCGAGCAAGGGGTTTTCGTTTTCGTAATCCCAGAGGGCGTGCGGCGCAGGCAGGCCGGGGTAGTGTCCGATGAGCTGGATGGAGTTGGAGACCGGGTCCATGGCATCCGGCTCTCTCGCCGCAATGCCGAATTCCGTCTCTGTACCCAACACCCGCGGTATGATCATCGGGGGAGTCTCCAAGCCTGCCTAGAAATAATGGCCGGTGCTGATGGTCTCAATGCTCCGGGATTCGTTGGAGCCGGCCGTAATGGTCCGCACGTGCACGATCTTTTCGCCCTTCTTGCCGGCGATCTTGGCCCAGTCGTCCGGATTGGTCGTATTCGGCAGATCCTCGTGCTCCTTGAACTCTTCCCGGATGGCCCGGAGAAGATCGTCCGCCTTGAGGCCTTTCTCGTTCGAGGCGATGGCCCGCTTGATGGCGAATTTTTTGGCCCGCGACACGATGCCCTCGATCACGGCGCCGCTGGAAAAGTCCTTGAAGTACAGGGTTTCCTTCTCCCCGTTCGCATAGGTGACTTCCAGGAACTTGTTCTCCTCCGAGGTGGCATACATGGACTCCACCGTCATCCCGACCAGCCGTTCGACCATCGCGCCCCGGTCTCCTCCGTGCCGTTCCACCTCGTCGGGGGCGAAGGGCAGATCCGCGGTCACGTATTTGGAGAAGATTTCCCGCGCCGACGTGGCGTCGGGCCTGGAAATCTTGATCTTGATGTCCAGCCGTCCGGCCCGCAGCACGGCGGGATCGATCAAATCCTGCCGGTTGCTGGCGCCGATCACGATCACGTTGCGCAGCCGTTCCACGCCGTCGATCTCGGACAAAAACTGCGGCACGATCGTGGATTCGATGTCCGAGGAAATCCCGGAACCGCGCGTACGGAACAGCGCGTCCATCTCGTCGAAAAACACGATGACCGGATTGCCGTCGGCCGCCCGTTCCTTGGCTTTCTTGAAGACCTCGCGGACCTGCCGCTCCGATTCCCCCACATACTTATTCAGCAGCTCGGGCCCCTTGACGTGCAGGAAGAAACTCCGGAGTTGTTTGCCCGTGAGATGGCTCAGTTTCTTGGCGATCGAGTTCGCCACGGCCTTGGCGATCAACGTCTTGCCGCAGCCCGGCGGGCCGTACAGCAACACGCCCTTTGGCGGGTTCAACTTGTGCTCGGCGAAGAGGTGCGGATGGAGGAAGGGCAGCTCCACGGCATCTCGGACCTGCTCGATCTCTTTGGCCAAGCCGCCGATGTGGTCATAGCTGACGTCGGGCACCTCTTCCAGGACCAGCTCTTCCGCCTCGGACTTGGGCAGCTTCTCGATCACGTAGCCGGAGCGGGGATCGTACAGGAGATGGTCTCCGACGCTCAGATGCTCGATGAGCAGCGGCTCACCCAGCTCCGCGACCTTTTCTTCGTCGAAGTGCAAGGTCACGAGCGCGCGCCGGCCCTCCAGGAGATCCTTGAGGCGGACCACTTCGCCCTGCCCGTCGAACCCGCGGGCTTCGATGATGTTGAAGGCTTCGTTGAGGACCACCTCCTGCCCCTTTCGCAAATTCTTGGCCTTGATCGAGGGGTGGAGGTTGACCTTCATCTTGCGGCCCGTCACGTACACGTTGGCGGTCGAGTCGCTGTTCAGGCTGGAGAAGATCGCGTAGGTCGAGGGCGGCGCCGTGAGTTTCTCGACTTCGGCCCGCAACGCTTCGATCTGGGTCTTGGCTTCCTGGAGAGTGGCGGTCAACCGCTCGTTCTGTCTATGGACTTGATCCGCCTGGTAGCGGGAATGCTGCAGCCGGCGCAGCTCCTCCTCCAGCGTTTGAATCTGGAGCCGGAGCTTTTCTACTTCACTGCTGTCGTCATCGCTCTTTCTCACGGGGATCGCCTCTCCATCGGACAGACGTTCGGTAAGCTTCTTGACCGAATCCCGGAGGGTGCGCAGACGGCCCGGATTTCGTTTCGACTCAGCCATGATCCCCTACGTCCATCGGTTCACCATGTCGAGCAGTCAACGAACCCAAACCTTGGCGAATTCTATCATCGCCCCTGGATGCGGTCAACTCTCGCGCCTGGTTCCATGCGGCACGGCCAGCAACGCACGCGTCGCCGACGCCACCGAATCCGCCGAAAGAATCGCCGAGATGACCGCGGTACCCTGGGCTCCGGCCCGCCGCACCTCCCCCAGACGAGCGGCCGTGATCCCGCCGATGGCGAAAACCGGACACCGGCACCGCTGCGCCGCTTCTTCAAGCGGCCCGAGTCCGATCGGCGCCCCATACGCCGACTTCGAGGGAGTTGCATAGACAGGCCCCAGCAGGGCGAAGTCCGCCCCTTCCGACTCGGCGCGCAGGACTTCCGCCACCGAATGGCCCGACACCCCGATCAAACGATCCGGTCCCAGCAGCCGGCGCGCCACCGCCACCGGCAAGCTGTCGGCGCGTAAGTGCACCCCGTCCGCCTCGACGGCCATGACAATGTCGAGCCGGTCGTTGATGAACAGCTTGGCTCCGTACTCGCGCGTCAACGCACGCACTTCGCGGGCCAATTCCAACAGGGCTCTGGTCGGAAGGTCCTTTTCCCTCAATTGCACGGCACGTAGCCCGGCCGCCAGCGCCTCGCGCAGCAGCGCCATAAGAGGCCGGCCAGCCGTCTGATTCCGATCGGTGACGAGATAGAGTGAGAAATCAATGCGGGGCATTGAGGAGCAATGCTAAACGATGAATGGTGAATGATACATACGCAGCCTCTGCGTTCATCATTCTGCGTTCATCATTCATCATTTCGCTTTACAGCATCCCCTCGATCGGGCTGCTGGCGGTCGCGTAAAGCTTCCGGGGGATGCGACCGGCCTTGAACGCCAAGCGGCCCGCATCCACGGCGTACTTCATGGCCTCGGCCATCATGATCGGATTCTTCGCGCCGGCGATGGCCGTGTTCATCAGCACCGCATCCGCCCCCAATTCCATGGCCAGCGCCGCATCGGAAGCCGTGCCGACGCCCGCGTCCACGATGATCGGTACCTTGACGGTTTCCAGGATAATCTTGAGGTTGTACGGGTTGCGGATGCCGAGCCCGGACCCGATCGGCGCGGCCAAGGGCATCACGGCCGGGCACCCGATGTCCACGAGCTTCTGGGCCACGATCGGATCGTCGTTCGTATAAGGCAGGACGACGAAGCCTTCCTTGATCAGAATCTTGGCCGCTTCGATCAACCCGGCCGTATCGGGAAAGAGCGTCTTTTCGTTCCCGATCACTTCCAGCTTGACCAGGTCGGAGACCCCGGCGGCGCGCCCCAGCCTGGCGTAGCGCACCGCGTCCTCGACCGTGTAGCAGCCGGCCGTGTTGGGCAGAATCGTATATTTCTTCGGGTCCAGATAGTCGAGCAGGTTCTCCTTGGAGCGGTCGGTGATGTTGACGCGGCGGACCGCCACCGTCACCACATCGGCACCGGACGCCTCAATAGCCTTCTTCGTCTCGACGAAATCTTTATATTTTCCGGTCCCGACCCAGAGGCGAGACTTGAATTCACGGCCCGCAATGACCAGCCGATCATTGAGTTCCATCACCACACCTGTTCAAGAGTTGGCCATCCTTAGCTTTCATCTTCCGCCGCCGATGAAACTGATGATCTCAATCCGATCACCTTCTTGCAAGCTCCGCTGCGCAAAAACTCCCTTGTCCACAATCTCCAAATTCACTTCCACCGCCACACGATCCGGCTTAATGTCCAGGTCACGCAACAGGTCCGCCACCGTCGTGCCGGCCCTGGACTCTCGAGATTCCCCGTTCACCTGAATCTGGAAGCATTGATTCATTGTGTCATTGACTCATTGGCGGCAGGAGCCGACGCTTTTCCTCATCATCTTCAATGGTGCGATCGTCAATGAGCCAATCTTTCAATTCCCCCGTGCATCCTACGGGACGATGAAAGACCTTGTCAATAAAGGTCGGAAGGCGCTAGCAGAGTACCCTTGGCCCTTGCTACCATAGGGTCTCCCCATCAGGACATGCGCGGATGACCGCCAATAACAAAGCGTTAGCCCAGATCTTTACGTCGATGGCGGACCTGTTGGCGGCCCAACAAGCTAATCCACACCGGGTACGAGCCTACCGCCGCGCCGCCGAATCACTCGTGGAGCTGGAAGAAGACGTCTCCGCTTTGGCGGAGCGGAGCGCGCTGCAGGAGATTCCCGGCATCGGCAAAGACCTGTCGGCCAGGATTCAAGAGTTTCTCAAGACAGGAAAGGTTCAAGCCTACGAGGAATTAAAGACGCCGCTCCCACCGGAGATCGCAGATTGGGCGACGCTCCCCGGCCTCTCGGACAACGTCGTGCAACACCTCTATAGCCGACTCGGGATCAACACGCTGGACGACTTGGAAGCCCTCGTCCGCTCCCATCTTCTGCGCACCCTGCCCGGCGTCACCGCCTCGGACGAGGAGCTGCTGGCGGCGATTCAAGCCCGCCGCCGAGCAGCGCCTGACCGATCCGATCCTTAAACAGAAAATAATTACAGCGGTTTCAGGTCCTTGAAGATCTTCCAGGTCTTCAGCAGCTCGACCGCCTTTTGGAGTTGGGCATCGTCATCCAACGAAGGCTCGCCGCTCGGTTCGCCGGGAGTGCCCTTGGCGCTGGCTTCGTCGCCCGGCTTGGCGCCGGCCGGAGGAGCCGCAGGCGCTTTCGCTGCCGGGTGGGGAGCCGCCGGCTTCGCCTCCCCCTCCTTCTCCTTATCCGCCGCCTTGGCCACCACCGTCGGCTGGAGCTTGACGACGATGTCGGGTGTGATGCCGGTGGACTGGATGGATCGCCCTTTGGGGGTATAGTACTTGGCCGTCGTCAAGCGCAATCCGGACCCGTCGGCCAACGGCAGAATCGTCTGCACCGACCCTTTCCCGAACGTGGTCGTACCGATGATCACGGCCCGCCCCCAATCCTGTAATGCGCCGGCCACAATCTCCGAAGCGCTGGCCGACCCTTCGTTCACGAGCACGATCAACGGAAACTCTTCGGGGGCCTCCTTCATCCGGGAGAGATACTCGTCCTTTCGCCCGTCCCGGCCCTTGATGTAGACGATCAGCTTGCCCGGCGCGACGAACTGCTCCGACACCTCCACCGCCGCCGTCAACAGGCCGCCGGGATTGTTCCGCAAGTCGAGGATCGTGGACTGGAGCTTCTGCTCCTTGAATTTCTTCAGCGCTTTGCTCAAATCGCGGCCCGAGGCTTCCTGGAACTGGGTCAACCGCACATAGGCGATGTTGCCGTCGATCACCTTCGTGCGCACGCTCTCGATCTTGATGATATCCCGCTCCAACGCGAACACCAGCGGGTCCGGAACGCCGTCCCGCTGGACCGTGAGCGAAACCTTGGACCCCTTCGGTCCGCGCATCTTCTGCACGGCATCCATCAGGGTCAGGTCCTTGGTGGATTCCTCGTTGACCTTGACGATGAAGTCTCCGGCCTTGATTCCGGCCCGCTGCGCCGGCGTGCCTTCGATCGGCGCAATCACCGCCAGCCGGTTGTCTTTGATGCCGATCTGGATGCCCACGCCGCCGAATTCCCCCTTGGTCTCGACCTGAACCTCTTTGTACATCTCGGGGGTCATGTAGGCGGAATGGGGGTCCAAGGTGGAGAGCATGCCGCGGATGGCGCCTTGCACCAAATCCTTGGACTTGACCTCCTCCACATAATGCTTCTGGATCTGGCTCAAGACCTCCGAGAACGTCTTCAGTTCCTCGTAGGTTTCCGTCGCATGGCCGGTCCGCTCCCATCCTTTGCCGATCAACACGCCGACAAGCAGCGTGAGCACCACGAGCGGGCCCAGATACCACGATCTCCGTTGCGGGTCCTGTTGCATACCAATGTGTCCTTTCCGTTGAATCGTATCGCTCGCTCTTACCGTCGTTTGGCCAGCCAAGTCAGAGGGTCCACCGGTTCCGCCCCTTCACGCAACTCGAAGTACAGCGTGCTCTCCCCGGTCAATCCCGTATCCCCGGTTTCGCCGATCACCTGGCCCGTCTGCACCTGGTCGCCGACTTTCGCCATCAACTTGGACGCATGCGCATAGAGCGAGAAGAAGCCGTTCACATGGTCCAGGATCACCACCAACCCATAGCCCTTGAGCCAATCCGCATAGGCCACCGAGCCCGGCATGACCGCGCGGATCGCGCTGCCCTCGTCGGTTCGGATCTCGATGCCATTTTTCTGCACGTAAGTGTCGAACGTCGGATGTTTTTGCCGTCCGAAGCGGGAGACCACCTGCCCGTCGGCCGGCCAGTGCAGGGAGCCTTTGAACGGATGAACGCCGGCCAATTCTTTCTTGGGCTTGACGGCCGCCGCCCGACGGCGCGCTTCCAACTCTTTGAGCAACGAGTCGATCCGGCCTGCGGACCGCTCCAATTCCTCGACCATCCGGTCGTAGGCCTGCTTTTCGTGCGTAACCTTGGCCAGATAGAGATTCTTCTCCCGCTTGAAACCCTGGATCTCTTCCAGTTTCCGCTCCGTTCGCTGCTTGTAGCCCAGCATCTCCTCACGAGCCTCCGCCCGCTGCCGCTCGATCCGTTGCAACCGCCCCACGTCGTCCTGGTAGGCGTCCAGCAGATCATACTCCCGTTTGGAGACGGCGGAAAGGTATTGGAACCTTCGCTGCAAATCTCCGTAGTTGTTGACGGACAGCAAGGCCTTCAGGTAGCCGAACCGGCCTTCCATGTATTGCACGCGGAGCCGTGTGAGAATGGAGCTGCGTCGGTCGCCGATCTGCTCGCGGAGAGAGACGATCTGGCCGTTGATCGCTTCGATTTCCCGGTCCTTCTGTACCAGTTTGCGGTTGATGTCCTGTCGCTCCTGCCGGCTTTTCATCAAACGATCGTCCAGGTCCTGGATCGCCTGCATCGTAAACTCGCGCTTCTTTTCCACCTCGACCGCATGTTTCCGCTTTTCCTGGATCTCGTCCTTCAACTTTTCCAAGTTTTTCCGTTCGCGTTCGATCTTTTGGGAGATGGGGTCGCTGCGATCCTTCGCGGCCCAAGCCGGGTCGCCCAGCCCAGCCGCCACCGGGCCGCAGGCTCCCACAAGGCCGATCCACAGCGCCACCCCCCTGGCGTTCATGCTCGACTCCGTTCCAAGCCGACCAACGAAACAAGACTGCCGACGGTGCCCAGCGATAGCCCGGCCAAGACCAGCCAGACCGACACCTGGATGGGGAAAAAGCCGAGCTTCGGCGTCAGCCCCAGGACCCGTCCCGGACCGGCCAGATGAACGGTCATGAATTCGAACCCACTCTTCAGCAGCGCCAAGGCCAGCAACGCGCCCAACGCCCCCAGCACCGCGCCTTCCAGCAAGTACGGAATCTTGATGAACGCCCCCGTGGCGCCGATCAGGCGCATGATCTCGATTTCTTCCCGCCGCGCATACAGGGTCAGGCGGATCGTGTTGGCGATGATGGTCACCGAGGCCGCGGCCAACAACAGCCCCACGGCCACCGACGCCAGTTCCACATAACCGATCATGGCCGCCAAGTTGTCAATCCAGTCCCGGCTGTACTGGACCTGTGCGACCCCGGGGATCGCTTTCAGCCGGTCGGTCCAGCGCTTGACGGAGTCGGCCGACCGGTACCGAGGCGCCAGCGTCACTTCGAACGAGGCGGGCAAGGGATTTTCCCCCAAACCTTGCAACAGGCTCTGCTCCGACGGGAACTGCGTGCGGAAGTCGGCCAGCGCCTTCTCCTTCGACACATAGGCCAGCGCCGCCGCCTCCGGCTCTCCGGTGAGCCGTTGCTGCAGGTCCGCCAGTCCCTGGGCGGAGAGGTTGTCGTGCAGGTAGACGATCACCTTGATGTCGTCCTGCAGCGCGCCGACGGCCCCCCGAAGATTCAGGTATAGCAGCAGGAACACCCCGAAGCAGGCCAACGTGAACGCCATCGTCACGATCGCAATGATCGTGGTCGTTTGGTTGACCCGGATGTTGGTCAAGGCCTCACGGATCATGTATCCGATCCGCTTCATTGGCCGGCTCCCACATCCGAGGCGAGTTTGCCCTCGGCCAGCGTCACCACGCGCCGCTTCACCTGCTCCACCACCTGACGATTGTGCGTTGCGATCAACAGCGTCGTGCCGCGCGCATTGATCGTCTTGAACAGTTCCATGATCTCCGCCGAAAGATCCGGATCCATGTTTCCCGTCGGCTCATCGGCCAGCAGAATCAAAGGACTGTTGACGATGGCCCGGGCAATGCACGCCCGCTGCTGCTCGCCGGCCGACAGCATGGCGGGGCGGCTCTCTTTTTTATGTTCCAGCCCGACGGCCTTCAACGCCTCGGACACTTTCCGCCGGATGTCGAACGACGACAAGCCTTGCACCAGCAACGGCAGGGCCACGTTGTCGAAGACGCTCTTCTTCTGAAGCAGCCGGAAGTCCTGAAAGACAAACCCCATCGTGCGCCGCAAATAGGGCACCGCCGAGGGCTTGATCCGGGCCACGTTCTTGTTCTGAATCAAGATCTGGCCCTCGTCGGCCCGTTCCGCGCAGAAGAGCAGCCGGAGCAACGTCGTCTTGCCCGCGCCGCTGGGCCCCATGAGCAGCACAAACTCGCCTTTTTCGATCTGCAACGTGATGTCGCACAAGGCCGGCCGCTTGGCATAGTATTTCCAGACGTGAAAAAGTTGGATCATGGGTGACGCCGTGCTCGTTCACGGCAACCAACGCGCCGCCCCGTTGGACGCCGGTTATCCCCGCAAGACATGTCCCGGCACCTCGAAGGCATTTTGAATATGCTCCAGCTGACCCGGGCGGTCCTCACCGCCCCGGCAGAGCACCACGTCAAACCGGCAGACGCGACTCCCCAGGCGATGTTGGGCCACATACTGGGACGCGAGCTTGATGAGCTTGGCCTGCTTCCGTCCATCCACCGCATGGATCGCGCCGCCCATGGCGTCCGTCCGCCTGGCTTTGACTTCTACGAAGACCAGCACCTCGCCGTCCTTGGCGACCAAGTCCAGTTCGCCCACCGGCGAACGGACATTCCGACCCAGAATCTTGTAGCCTTTCCGGCGCAAAAGGGCTTCGGCGTCCGACTCGGCCTGGCGCCCGAACAGTTGCCGTCGATCTTCGCTCACCGGTCGGCTCCATGACCGCCGGCGCTCCCGGACAGGGCCACGGTCTCCAGCACCGGGCGAAAACTCCGGCGATGGATCGCGCAGGGACCGTGCTTGGCCAACAGCCGCAAGTGTTCCGGCGTGGGATAGCCCTTGTGCACGTGGAAGTGATACTGAGGGAACCGCCGGTGATACTCCAGCATCAGCCGATCGCGCGTGACTTTGGCGATGATGGAAGCCGCCGCGATGGTGACGGAGAGGCCGTCGCCCTTGATGATGGAGCGCTGCGGGACGGACAGTCCCGGAAGCGACACCGCATCGAGCAGCAGAAAATCCGGCTGGAGGGGGAGGGTCTGGATCGCCCGGACCATGGCCAACCGGGTCGCCTCCAGAATATTCAAGCGGTCGATCTCCTGCGCAGTGGCTTGCCCCACGCTCAGGGCCAGGGCTCGCCTGGTGATCTCCTCGTAGAGCCGTTCCCGTTCGGCCTCGGCCACCTGCTTGGAGTCGTCCAGCCCCCGCATGACGCATCGGCGAGGCAGAATCACCGCGGCCGCAACGACCGGCCCGGCCAAGGGGCCACGGCCCGCCTCATCCGTACCCGCCACCAGACGGTACCCGCAACGTCGGGCTTCCGCCTCAAAGCAGTCGGTTAGCTCCACGCAGGCCCCCGTCATGCGGCCACGCGTCCGGCGGCGCGGACGCGCCTGTGGCGGAACGATGGAACCGGTCAGGCTTTGCCGGCGGATGCGGCCTCGGCCGACGCGGATTCCGCCGCCGCCTTGGCGGCAGCCGCAACGGCCTGGCCTTTGGATTCCTGCGAGAACTCGCGCTCGCCGACCTTCGCCATCTTGCCCTTCCGGCCACGCAGGTAGTAGAGCTTCGCCCGACGCACTTTGCCTTGGCGAACCACGTCCACCTTGGTCACGATCGGCGAATGCACCGGGAAAATGCGCTCGACGCCCACGCCGTAGGAAATCTTGCGCACCGTGAAGGTCTCGCTGTTGCGGCCGCCTTTGCGGCTGATCACCGTACCTTCAAATACCTGGATACGCTCTTTCTCGCCCTCCACGACCTTGACATGGACTCGGACCGTGTCCCCGATTTCGAACGACGGCGCCGTTTTCTTGGTCAGCGATCGTTGGATCCGCTCCAACCGATTCATGATAATCTCCCTCCTCCTGGAACATCACAGACATGGACCCGTTCCTGCATCACTTCATCCAACAACCGTCGATCCTCGTCGCTCAGCAACCGGTCCCGCAACAAATCCGGGCGTTTGAGCCAGGTATTGCGCAAGGCCTCCTTCCGCCGCCAGCGACGAACCGCCTCATGGTTGCCCGACACCAGCACCTCCGGCA
>JAGWTI010000146.1 GCA_028876065.1 Nitrospirota bacterium | reverse complement strand
GCGCCGGACGACGAAACGGCCACGGCCCTCATGATCGGCGGCGGGGCGCAGGGGAACGTGCGGACGGAAACCTTGCGGGCCTTCGACGAACGGGCGATGAAGAAAATTCTCTCGAAAGCGCGTCGCTGATCAGGCGGGCGGCGTTGGACGGCATTGGTTCGGTAGAGGGGGCTATAGAAGAAGCTGACGTTCGTTACGGTGTCCCAAACATCTGCTCAAAGAACCTCTTCGTCGCCCCCATGTGCTGTTCGATATCCGTCTGCAAATGCCTGGCCCCGGCTTGCCAGTCCTCGGTCGTGTAGCCGACGCGGCGGGCGAGAAAGATGAACTCGTCCGAATCATTCGGCGGGAGCACTAAATCCTTGGCATTGCCGCGCACCATCCGTAGTCCGTCGATCAGCATGCGAATGAAGAAATAGGCCTTCCGCAGGTTCTCCCCATCCTGCCGACTCACGATCCCGCATTCGACCAGCCCGGCCAATGCCTGCATGGTGTTGGGTGTACGGAGCGACACATGCCGATGCCCGTGCATCACTTGGAGGTATTGCACGGCGTATTCGATGTCGATGACGCCCCCCGGGCTGAGCTTGACGTTGACGGTTCCCGGTTCGACCAGTTGCTTGAGTTGCTGACGGCGCAAGTCGAGGGCCGTGGCTAAGTCCCACGGTGCGCCACTGTAGACGAAGCGGTCGCGATGGGCTTCCACCTGCTTGCCCAACGCCGCATCGCCCGCCACATGACGCAGCTTGATCAAGGCTTGCCGCTCGAAGGGGGCAGCCAGTCCCTTGTCGCTGTAGTAGCTGGCGATCTCGTCGAGCGGATTGGTGAGGGACCCCTTGCCGCCGTGGGGTCGCAGGCGTACGTCGATGTGGAAAATGCCTTCCTGTTTGGCCTCGATCCACTGGAGGAGCTCCTGGGCGAGGCGCTCGAAGTATTCGCTGTTCTCGATGCTCTGTTTGCCGCTGGTGTGTCCTGGCCCTCCATAGACGAACAAGACTTCGATGTCCGAGGCGTAGCCCAGCTCACGGCCGCCGAATTTGCCCATGCCGAGGATCGCGAAGGGACAAGGCTTTTTGTTTGTCAGGCGGGGAGCGCCGTACTGTTTGTGCAGCTTGGCTTGGCAGTCCTGCAAACTCCGGTCCGCGATCACTTCGGCCAACTCCGTCAGAGCGAGGGAGAAATCGGCCAGGCTGGTCGAAGGCTCGACGATGTGTTTCATGTCGATGCGGAAGAGTTCGCGGTCCTTGAACCGGTTCAACGCCTCTTTCCGCGCCTCGTCGGTCTTGGCACGGTCCACGAGGCGGTCGAGTTCCTTGCGGAGCGAGGCTTTCGGTTTGATAAGCGGCGCGTCGCGGTAATCTTGGAGGAGCGGCAGAAGGTTGCCATGTTGCCGGCGCAGGAAGTCCTCCCAGAGAAAATCGCTGGCCCCGAGCAAGCGGGCGAGGAGCGGGAAGGTCTTCTTGTCGCCGAGAAGCGCCAGGGCCTGCTGTTGGGCCTTGCCTTTCGTTGCCTGCACGGTCAGGTCCAGGAACTGGTCGAAGGCTTCCAGGGCCTTGGTCGGATCGGGCGCCCAGGTGAGGGCGTGCGTGAACTGCTTGATGAGGACGGCGGTCAGACGCAATTGTTGCTGGTCGGCCGGGTCGGTCAGTTTCTGCCCGTAGCGATTGCGGACGTAAAAACGGTCGTGCAACTTGCCGTGCTCGATTTCGAATTGCGCCTTGGCGATGTAGACGTTGCGCATGGCCAGGGCGTTGGCGAAGGCGTAGAGAAAGGCCGGGGTGTCGTCCGACCGGATGTCCATGATCGTGTCCGTCGGCGACTGGCCGTTGTCGAATGCGATCTGGACGGGATGGAGCAAGCCGCTGAACGACCCGCGGCGCTTGCCAAGCTGCTCGACGAGGTGCCGGTTCACGACGTGGCGGGCTTCTTCAAACTGTCCTGCGTCGAGGAGTCCGAGCACGGAGCCGAGTTCCGATGCGAGGCGTTGTTGCTCCTCCGGTCCGAGCGAAGCGCCGGAAACCGGCTGCACGCGAAAGACATCCACGATTTTTTTCCGGCTTGCACCAGGCCTGGTCTTGGGCCGTGGGCGAAAGCCGCCGGGCGATGAGGTTCGCGCCGCCGAGGCTGCCTCTGTGAAGGTGTAGATCTGACCTTCTTCGATGTTCAGTCCGAAGGCCGACAACAGGCCGCAGATCGTGGCGAACTCCGAGAAATAATCGTAGGCGACGAGGATCAGCTCGAAGCGCCGATCCCGCTGTTCGGTGATGGCGACTTCGCAGAGGTGCTCCGGTGTGAGTCGCGCCGCCAAGCGGACGTGGCGGGCGATCTCGTCCGGAGGAAAGCGGTCGAAGTAGTCGCGGTCCATCCGGACGATGAAGTCGCGTAGCAGCGTCTCGTCAACATCGGGACATAACGGACGCAGGGTCGTCAGCAGTTCGTCGGTGGTCATAGCCTGCCTAGTATACTGCTCGTCCGGCGAGAACGCAGCCTCATTATGCGGCACGTTGTACGGATAGATACCCATCGGTATAATGCGACGGCATGGCGATAAGAACCGCAGGCACATGGAAACGCATCGCGGCCGGGGCCGGGCAGGAAGCCCAACGGTTGAATGCGCTCCTCTTCGCCAAAAGACTGGCCGAGCCGGAGATCGCCTTCCTGCTGGCCTCGTACGGGATTCGGGACCCGAAACGGGCCGATGCCAACCTTCAGGCCATGGCCGGGGAGCCGAGGGCCAGAGCCATCCTGGCCACTTTCCTGGTCGAAATCCTCGAAGGCATCGCCAGGACCGCCGATCCCGATCTGGCACTGACCCACTGGGAACGGTTCCTCGAAGCCGGTCTCAACCGCGTGCAGCTCTTTGGTTATCTGGCCGGGTTCCCCCGCTTGGTGCATCTGCTCTGCTCCACGTTCGGAAACAGTCCCGCCATGGCCCAAACCCTGATCCGCGACCCCTTTCTGGTCTATTGGCTCGCCGAGGAGGGGGTCTTGGCGCGTCAGCCGACCCGCAAGATGCTGGAACAGGAGGTCCGCGCGACCCTGGCGGCGGTCTCGGCGGCCGAGTTGAAGCTGGAGGCGTTGCGGCGGTTCAAGCGCCGCGCCATGCTGCGCATCGGTTTGCGGGATATCCAGCGGCTGGCCGGGGTGCAGGAGACGACCGCCGCCCTCTCGGATCTGGCCTCCGTTCTCATTCAAGCCGCCTACGAGACGGTCGAGGCTTCGTTGCAGGCCCGCTACGGCAGGCCGACCCACCGGGATGCCAAGGGCAAGTCGGCGGCGACCGGATTTGCCGTGATCGGGATGGGCAAGCTGGGCGGCGGCGAACTCAACTTCAGCTCCGATGTAGACTTGATCTATGTCTACGGCTCCGATGAAGGGGAGACCAAAGGCGCACCCGGCAAGACGATCGCATCCATCGCCAACGAGGAGTATTTCGAGTACCTGGCGCGGGACCTGACCAAGGCGCTGACCGAGGTGACGCAAGAGGGCTACGTGTTTCGGGTGGATCTGCGCCTGCGCGCGGAGGGCTCGGTCGGGCGGCTGGCCCGGTCCCTGGCCGACTATGCGAAGTATTACAAAGTGCGTGGACAGGTCTGGGAACGGCTGGCGTTGCTGAAAGCCTGGCCTGTGGCGGGAGATCAGGCGGTGGGGCGGGCGTTCCTTCGCCTCGTCAAACCGTTCGTGCTCGGGCCGGGCCGGGCGCCGGTCGGAACGACGGAAGCCTCCGCCATCATGACGGAGGTGAAGGCCGTCAAGGATATGATCGACGACAAGATGAGCCGGCGCGGGCATGAAACCCGCAACGTCAAGCTGGGGACCGGCGGCATCCGGGAGATCGAGTTCACGGTGCAGGCGCTGCAGGTCCTGTGCGGCCGCCGGCTGCCCGGCATCCTGGACCGCGGCACGTTGGGCAGTTTGGCTCGGCTGCGCCGACTACGATTCCTGTCCGTGGAGCAGGAGGCGGCGCTGACCCAAGCCTACCTGTTCCTGCGCGACGTGGAGCACAAGCTGCAAATGGTGCACGATCTACAGACCCATGCCTTGCCGGAGGGCGACGAGGAATTGGCCCAATGCGCGGTCCGGCTCGGCTATGGGTTCAAGGACCGGGAGGCGAGCCGCGCCGCCTTCGTCAAAGCCTGCCGGCAACATACCACGCTCGTCAACGGCGCCTTCCGCGACCTGTTCGCCGTGCCGGCGAAGTCCCGCCTGCTCAAAGCCGCCCTGAAGAAACTCGCCTGACGGCTAATCGTTTGAGAGTAAATCCAATACTCGCTCAATCGAAACAAGTCCCAGCAGCTGTCTCTCTCGGTCAACTCCACTTTGAATGCCTACGAGTTGGGTTTGATGCGGAGACCATAACTCACCATCCTTGGTCTTTGGGATAGCCCAAGCGCCGCCGCCGCTCATTCCTTTCGGATCGCAGGTATCAT
>JAGWTI010000054.1 GCA_028876065.1 Nitrospirota bacterium | reverse complement strand
CATGCTCGCCGTCCGGCTGTTGGTCCTCGTCCCAGAGGCGGAAGGGCCCGGGGAAGGGGCTGGAGAAGCTGATCCCCCGCGCGGCGAACCGTTCGGCGACCCCCTCCACCAGAAACTCCAAGACATCCCCGCACCAATCGAAGGCCCGGCCGCTGCGCGCCCGGTCGCCCGTCGGCTCGATCTGGGCCTGTCGCTCGCCCAGATAATCTTGCAGGGCCCGACCAATGGTTTCAGGTTGTAGGCGGAACTCCTGCTGGTGCATGGGCGCGGCGGAGAGCATGGACGGTGCCATGATGGAGAAAGGGGACCGCGCCGGCTGAGGTTGTTGAAAGAATTAAGATAAGCCGACCAATGTCACCGGAGGAGGGAGGTCCTGGGCTGCTCCAGAGTGCCCGCATATAGGCACAGATGGCGATATATGGGCAGGCGTTACGTGCGGGAGGGAGAAGGTTTCTTGATCCCGAGCTTCTTCATGCGGTGTTGGAGGGTCGAACGTTTCAGGCCCAGGCGCGCGGCGGCGCCGGTGGAGCCGGCCACGACCCAGTTGGTCTGGGCCAGCGCGTGAAGGATGTGCGTCCGTTCCGCCTCCGCCATGGTGCGCGGGGCCTTGGTGGCTTGGGCTGCTCCGTCCGGAGGCGCGGGGGCCACGCTCTCGAGTTCCTCGATCGTCAGGATGGGACCCTGGGCGAGAATGACGGCCCGCTCGATGACGTGCTCCAGCTCGCGGACGTTGCCGGGCCAGGCATAGGTCGTCAGCGCCTGCAACGCCGTGGCGGCGATCCGGGAGACGGCCTTACGGTGCCGCGCGCCGTACTTTCTGACGAAGTGGCGGGCGAGCATCGGAATGTCCTCGCGACGCTCCCGAAGCGGCGGGATGCGGATGGGAAACACTTTCAGCCGGTAGAACAGATCGGCGCGAAACGCGCCGTCCCGCACGGCCTGCTCCAGGTCGACGTTGGTGGCGGCCAGGACCCGGAGGTTCACCTTGATCGTCCGGCTGTTGCCCACCCGTTCCAGTTCCTGCGCTTCCAACACGCGCAGCAGTTTGGCCTGCAGCTCGAGCGGGATGTCGCCGACTTCGTCCAGAAAAATCGTGCCGCCGTCGGCCAATTCGAACCGGCCGAGTTTGCGGGCTATGGCGTGCGTGAAGGCCCCTTTCTCGTGGCCGAACAGTTCGGATTCGATCAGCGTCGGCGGGAGCGCGGCGCAATTGACCTTGATGAGCGGCTTGTGCTTGCGGGGCGAGAGCTGGTGGATCGCCTGGGCGACCAGTTCTTTGCCGGTCCCGGTCTCGCCGGCGATCAGCACGGTCGAATCGGTCGGGGCGACCTGTTCGATGGCTTTGAGCGCCTGTTGCAGCGCGGGACTCTCGCCGACCAGTTCCTTGCGATCCACCGAGGCGCCGCGCTCTTCCTTGAGGTAGACGGTTTCCTGCTCGAATTGATCCTTGAGTCGGCGGATTTCCTCGTAGGCCAGGAGGTTCGCGATGGCCTGGGACAGGTGGTAACCGACCTGTTCGGCCAGGGCCAGATCCCGCTCCGAGAAGGCGTTCCGCCTCCGGCTGCCGATCGCGAGGAAGCCGAAGGGCCGTTGCCTGTCGGTCAACGGACAGAGCATCGCCGACAGGACACCGAGCGACTCGATATAGTCCCGTTCCGCAAACCGCTCGTGGCCGTAGCCGGTGATCAGCACCGGCTTGCCCGTGGCCAGCATCTCGGCCGGGGCCATCCGCTCGAACGGGTACCGGCGCAGTTGCTCCAGGTCCAGGTCGAGGCCGTCGGTGTAGATCGGCTCGAACCAGGGCCCGTGGGCATGGCTGGTGAACCGGACGAGGCCGCGCATCTCGTGCGGAATCGCCCGTTGGAGAATATCCGTGATCGCCGGCAACAAGCTTTCGATGGTGACCGCGCCCACCACGACGCGGCCGGCGAGGGCCATCAGCGCGTCCCGTTCTTCGGCGGCCAATACGTTCTGGAGCACCGGGGCGATCTGCAGGGCCAGTTCCTCGAGGAGCCGGCGATCGGCCTCCGAGAACGCGGCCCTGGCCTTGGCTCCCACAAAGACGACGGCGATGGGGCGGCCTGCCTGCGGTGCGCTCCGGTTGTGATGAAGGAGCAACGGAGCCATGACGGCCGACCGAAACCCGGCCTTGGCGACGACCGTCCCTTCGGTCCAGCGGGAGGCGAGGACGTCCTCGCAGACCAGCGCGGTCCCGGCCCGGACCGCGGCCTCTTTCATGGTGCCGGATGCGGGGAGCTGCCCGACCTGATGCGTCAGGTGCGCCGGATCGGCGAAGCTGGACGAGGCGGGCGTGAACGAGTGAGCGGATTGGTTGTACAGATAGAGCCCCGCCGCGTCGCAGCGGAGGCAGCGGGTCAACTCCTTGGCCAGGACCCGGTCGAATTCCCTCAGCCCGCCGGTGCCGATCAGGGCGCTGACGGTCTCCAGCAGAAACTCTGAGGCCGCTCGTGCGGAGGTGCCCATATGTGGGCACTGTAGCATGGACGACCGCTCCCTGCAAACGGGCGAAGCGAGGGAGAGTGGACGTGGGCGAGCGAGGGCCTGTACTTGCAAGTGGCTCCTTGCCTCGTCAGAATAGTCTCTCGGCAACGATGCGAACGTTCCAGTCGGTCGGTTGTTCCTGTAGCACCGTGAGGCGACGTGTGAAGCGAACGGGGATCGTTGGGCTGACGGCGACACTGACACTCGTGGCCATGCTGGGCCTTGCGCCGATCCAGGCGGTCGAGGAGACGAGCGAGGTCTTCGTCCCGCTGGGCCACGCCGGCGGTGTCCGTGCCGTCGCCTTTTCGCCCAACGGTATGTGGGCGCTCTCCGGCAGCGAAGATCAGACCCTCCGGCTCTGGGACGTGGCGACCCGGAAGGAAGTGCGGACCTTTGTCGGTCATACCGAAGCGATCACCTTCGCGGTGTTCTCGCCGAACGGGAAACAGGTGCTCTCCTCCAGCTACGACCGGACCCTCAAGCTCTGGGACGTGGCGACGGGCAAGGAACTCCGGACGTTCCGTGGCCACGACGAAGGGGTGTGGGACGTGGCGTTTTCGCCGGACGGGAAACGGGCCCTTTCGGGGAGCGCGGATCGGACGATGAAGCTGTGGAATGTCGAGACCGGCGACGAGGTTCGGACGTTCACCGGCCACCAACAGGCGGTCACCGACGTGGATGTGTCCCCGGACGGCAGGCTGGCGGTCTCGGGCAGCGTGGATCAGACGATCAAGCTTTGGAATATGGCCACCGGCGAGGAGGTGCGCACGCTCAGGGGCCATGCGCAAGGCATTACCGTCGTGGCCTTCTCGCCGGACGGAACCCGGCTCATTTCCTCCAGCGAGGATCAGACCCTGCGGCTCTGGGACGTCGCCACCGGCCGCGCGTTGCGCACGTTCAGCGGCCACGCGCAATCGGCCGTCGCCGTGGCCTTTTCGCCCGACGGCCGGCGCGTGCTCTCGGGCAGCCAGGACCAATCGTTGAAGCTCTGGGATGTGGCCACGGGCAAGGAAATCCGGACCTTCACCGGCCATACGCAGGCGGTCGTGGCGGTGGCCTTCTCTCCCGACGGGACACTGGCCCTCTCCGGCAGCGAGGATCAGACGTTGAAACTCTGGGAGATAGCGACCGGCCGGGAGCTGGAGACCTTGAGCGGAAAAGTGCAGGAAGCCCGTGACGTGGATTTTTCGCACGACGGACGTTTCGCACTCGTCGGCGGACGCGATCATACGGTCAAACTCTGGGAGTTCCGGACCGGCCGGGCCTTGTGGATCTTCCGCGGCCACGCGCAGTCCGTGACCTGCGTGGCGATTTCGCCCGACGACAAGCTCGCGTTGTCGGGGAGCAACGACCGTCTGGTCAAGCTGTGGGACATGGCGACGGGACGGGAACTGCGGACCTTCCGGGGCCATGCCTGGGGCGTGACCGACGTCGCCTTCTCGCCGGACGGGACACGAATCGCCTCGAGCAGCGGAGACCAGACGGTGAAAGTGTGGGACGTGCAGACGGGGCGGGAGATCCAGACGTTCGGCGGCCATTCGCAAGGCGTCTGGGACGTGGCCTTTTCGCCGGACGGCCGCTACGTCGCCTCCGGCAGCGAAGACCAGACGGTCAAACTGTGGGACACGGCGACGGGCCGCAACGTCCGAACGTTTGCGGGCCATACCCAGGCGGTGCGTTCCGTCGACTTTTCGCCGGACGGAAAAACGATCCTCTCCGGCAGCGTGGATCAGACGCTGAAGCTCTGGGACGTGGCCACGGGCAAGGAAATCCGGAGCTTCGCCGGCCACGAGGAAGCGGTCTGGGATGTCGCCTTCTCCAACGACGGCAGGCTGGCCCTGTCCGGGTCGGAGGACCAGACGCTGAAGCTCTGGGACGTGGCTGGCGGGGGCGAACTGCGGACGTTCACCGGCCATACGGGCGTCGTCGTGGGGGTGGAATTTTCGGCGGATGGACAGACGGTCCTCTCGGGCAGTCTGGATGGGACGATGCGCCTCTGGGAAACCGCGACCGGCAAGGCCATCGCCATGCTCGTCGGGTTCCGGGACGGCGAATGGATCATCACGACCCCGGAGGGCTACTACACGGCCTCCGAGCACGGCGATGAACATCTGATCGTCCGCGTCGGTTCGCGGGTCTACGGCATCGACCAGTTCCGGGCGACATTCTATCGGCCGGCGGTCGTCGAAGCGGCGATCCGGCTCGGCAGCAGTGGAAAAGGGATTGCCCAGGTGCTGGGCGCTCACCAGGCGGCGCCGACCGTCGCGGCTCTGAAGGAGCTGGAGCCTCCGACGGTGACCGTGTCGGCGCCGGCGAACGGGGCGACGCTGGAGACGCTCGTCCCGATGCTGGCCGTACAGGCGGAGGGGGGGCGCCAACCGATCCGCAAACTGCAAGTCTACGTCAACGGGGAGCGGCAGGCCATGTCGGCCGAGGACGCGCTGTCGAGCGTCGGCTCCTCGGCGAAGAGCGGCGGCTGTCGCGCCGGCGGCGATCGTTCGACACGGCGCCTCGACGATGGCGCGCAGGAGGCGTCGAAACCGCTCCACGGACGAACGGTTGCGAACAGGGCCGGTCCATTCCGGATGGCGGCGTCTCCGTTGGCCGGGTCGGCGGGCGGGCCGAGCGTCAACGCCGGGGGCTGCCCCGATCCCGGCCAACGTCCGGCGATGGATTGGAACCTGCCGCTGCGCTTACAGCCGGGCGACAATGTCGTGGAGGTGTTTGCGTCGAACGGCTTTGCGGAAGCACGACGCGCCCTCCGTCTCACGGTCTTGCCGCCCGCGGTCCCCGCCGCGACCGCGCAGGTGAAGCCCGATCTCTGGGTCCTGGCCGTCGGGGTCAATGCCTACGAGGACAGCAAGATTCCGCCCTTGCCCTATGCGGGGCAGGACGCCGACGCGCTCGTGCAAACCTTCACGAAGCAGCGCGGCAAGGCGTTCCGCGACGTCCACGCCTTCGTGCTGGCCGAATTGGGCGCGGCCCAACCGACGGGCGAGACCCTTCGTCGGGGTCTGGCCAGCCTCGAGCAGGCCAAGCCCGGCGACCTGATCGTGCTGTTCCTGGCGGGGCACGGCGTGGAGGACGGGGAGGGGGAGTTCTTGTTCCTGCCGAAGGACGCGCAATTGATGAGCGAGGGTACGGTATCGGGGGGGATCTCCTGGCGCGAGCTCAAGCCCCTGCTGGACCTGCCGGCCAGGAAAGTGATCGTCGCCGACACCTGCGCATGGGAGGGTATCGGGGAGCGCAAGGCGCGGGGGGTGGACAACGAACAACTGTCCAAGGATCTGCAGGAGTTCAATGCCGTGTCCTACACCTCCTGCCGCGGAACCGAACGGGCGGTGGAGCAGGAATCCTTGAGCAACGGCGCGCTGGCCAAAGTGCTGATCCACGGATTGAAGGGCAAGGCGGACCTGAACCGCGATCAGGTCGTGACGCTGGAGGAATTGGACGCCTACGTCACCGACGCGGTGCCGCTCCTTACGAACGGCGCGCAATATCCCGTCACCCATACCCCCGAGGGCTATCAACGCGTGCCGATCGCCGTGCTGGAGTAGAGGCGCTACTATGCGCCGTTTAGGATAGGCGCGACCTCTTCCCGTCGTGACCAAAGCAGTGGTTCAACTTCGTATGCGCGGAGGGCGGCGAGGTGTTCCTCGTTTGGAACCCGAGCAACATCGTTAATCATTGCGAGCGCTCCTAAACGATCGACGCGATTCAAGCGAGCATCGCCTACCATGAAAGCTAGAGAAGTGGCATTGTCCTTGGTCAGATTGGTGATGGTTTGTAAAACGCGTTGCGGTTTTTGGGATGTCTTCGGAAGGCCAAAATCGAACTTATGATCAAATCCGCTTTTGCCGCTGAGTTTGAAGTCAGAGAATGCCGGAATATGGTGAGATTCCAGGAATAAAGCCACATCTTCTTTGAACAGGGAAAGCACGTGCTCTTCCGCCATAACAAACATATCGTTGACTGTCAGGATAGCTTGCAGGAGATTGTGTTTCTTTTGAGGAAAGTCCTCGCTTGATGAATCAACGCAGATTTCATCTCCGTCGATCCTGACGCCAAAGCCATTTAATGCGGCAGCCAGATGAGCTTTGCGCTTAGCGGTTGTGAACTCCATGTCACTTGCACGAAGGTCTCTGATGGTGTATCCGTCGTCAGTCAGCCTCAATGCTCCATTTTTCTTTTCCACAAAGATGTCAATGGCATCATTGTGACGATCCAAAAATGGTGTAGATATCTGGCAGGAACCCTCGTGCTCAGTGAGCGTTAGCTCTTGTTTGAGCCAGTGGAGGTATTCGTCGATCAGACGTTGGCAATCGGACTTGTTCATTACAGTGCTGTCTGGATGGAAGGCCAATGTGAAACTGCACAGTAGTGCAAGAAGTGTTCGAGGGCTGGTATGCCATCAGTTGTGCTTCCAGCAACCCAGTCTGGCGCATCTTGCAGTTCATAAGCGATTCGATCTTCAAAGCCCTCTCGATACAAATGAATATGGGTCCCGCTCAGCCATTGCCCAGGCTTATATGGCGATCCCTGTGGATTTCGATGGCGTCTTCCATTTAATTCAAGCCTAGCAAGAATTATTACGTTCCTTGCACGCGTTTGATACTTGAGCCGAAGCCGGTTTCGATTGCCCCGCTCTATCGTTAAGAGAAATTCTTCTCGCCTATCAACGGATCGAAGAACACGTTCATTATCCATTGGTTCGACGAGAGCAAATTCGATTGGTGCCTGGTCAATGAAAACCTTGGGCAGGCGCAGCAGCCTATCTGCCTCAGCTTGCGGCAAGGACATCATAACCTCATTCTAGGAGACTTCCATGTGACGTCACCAAGGCACAGGCGGGAGAATATCCGGTTTATAACATGTGAGAGGGAGTCCGTCAAAGTCAGGTATTATTCCTTGGACGTAGAATAGAGTTTGGTATTGGATAATGTCTCCAGCGCCAGCAGGAGCGCCTGCGTGCCGTCCCTCCCGTGCCCCTGGGCCTGAACCGCCGCGTAGAGTTGGCGGACCAGCGCGAGACCCGGCAGGGCCAGGTTCATCCGACCGGCTTCTTCCAGCGCGATCTCCATGTCCTTGACGAAATGGTCGACGAGGAAGCCCGGCGAAAAATCCCGCTGCATCATACGCGGCGCCAGCACGTCGAGCGCGCGGCAGGCCGCCGCCCCGCCGGAGATGGATTGCAGCAGCCTCGACAAGTCCAACCCCGCCGTGAAGCCGTAAAGCAAGCTTTCGCAGACTCCGATCATCGTGCCCGCGATCACGATTTGATTGCTCAGCTTGGCATGTTGGCCGGCGCCCGGTCCCCCGTGGTGGACGATGGTCTTGCCCATCGCCTCCAGCAGCGGTCGGAGCCGGTCCACCGTCTCCTTGTCCCCGCCGACCATGATCGAGAGGGTCGCCTGCTGCGCGCCGACATCGCCACCGGAAACCGGCGCGTCCACCGCCTGCGCCCCCTTGGCCCTGGCGGCGGCGTAGATCTCCTGCGCCAGGCTCGGCGCGGTCGTCGTCATGTCCACGAGCGTCACGCCGGCCCGGAGGCCGGCCAGCAGGCCGGCCTCTCCCCAGTAGACCTGACGGATATCCTGCGGGAAGCCCACCATCGTGAAGACGACATCGGATTGCTCGATGACCTGCCGTGGCGAGACGTCCCAGACGGCCCCGCGATCGAGCAGCGGCGCCGCCTTGGTCAGGGTCCGTGTGTGCACGCGGACCTTGCAGCCTCGGGCCAACAGGTGCCCGCACATGGGCGCACCCATGATTCCGGTTCCGATCCAGCCGATGGTTGTCCCGATGTTCGTCATGTCGCGCCTCGTCGGTTCTCCGGTTCTCCTGTGCGCGGCCGGTCTTGAGTTTATGGGTGGAGGACGGTGATCTCGGAAGCCACGGCGTGCAACTCGTCCGGACTGGCACCCGGGATCGGCCTGCGATCGACTCCCAAGAACACCCCCAGACGTCCCGGCGCATGCACTTGCGCGCGGAGACGGATCAGGTCGCCGACCGAGGCCGGCGCGGTCCTGATCGTCGGGGTCCCGCAGATGCCCAGCACGGCAATGGGCAGGGTTCCGGTCTCATCCTCCAGCGTCAGCTTGTAGGCCCCGTAGCAACCGGCGCCGGAGGCCAAATAGTAAGGCTCCAGCGCGAGCACCTCCGTGAGCTTGCCCTGCACGGTGACATATTTCATGTGGAACGACTCAGGGTCCGTCCGGATCGCGCCGATCGTCTCCACGTCTTCGGCGAAGACCGGCCGGGCAAGCGCGGAACAGAACAGCGCAGCCCCCAGCATCATTGCGATTGCGGCGACCAGCGGGGACGTTCTCATCACCGCCCAGCAGACCATAGGCCTTATCGCATCGTCAAGCGGCCGGTGGGGTTGCGGAGCGGCAAGGCGTCCAGGCTCAGCACGGGCCTGAATCGGAGGGACCGAGGAGGTGTCGAATGGTGTGTACGAGGGCCTCCGACGTAAAGGGCTTCTGGATGAAGGGCTGCAGCGGCTGGCCTTCCAACTGGGAAAGGACATCCTCGCTAAATTGGGCGGACATGTACAGGACCTGAAGATGCGGGCGGAGGACCAGGGCTCGCGGCGCGAGTTCCGGTCCCGTCATGTCGAGCATCTGGATATCGGTCAGCAGCAGGTGGATCGGCCCCTCGTGCTGGGTGCAGAGATGCAGGGCTTCCGCGCCCCCGGAGGCTTCCAAGACCCGGTACCCATATCGCCGGAGGATGTAGCCCACATACTGCCGCACGGCCTCATCGTCGTCCACGAGGAGGACGGTCTCCGAATCGGTGGCCGATCCGCGGGGCACATCCGGCATCCGTGGCATTGAAACCCCGCTGAAATGAGGCTAGACTCCCCGCATACACAAGGCGGAGCGTGCCTGCTCGTGAAAACCGACACGCTCCGCCTTGGCACGAGCGTCCGTGAAGTGCGACGCCCGCAGTGCGTTCGGGCCAGACGGTCCAGATAAAAATAAGTTAAAGCTTATCTTTTGTCAAGCTGAATAAGCTAAAATGGCATGCGCTTGGACCCACGAGAAATAGTCGAGCGGCTGATCGTGGCCCTGGGACTCAAGACCCAGGCCCAACTGGCCGGCAGTCTGGAGATCAGGCCGCAATCCATCGTCTCCGCGATCAACCGGGGTGAGATTCCCGAGGCCTGGCTCTATCGGGTGGCGTACCGGACGGGACGGAGCGTCGAGTGGCTGCGAACCGGCAAGGGGTCTGCCTTGCACGGGGCCTTGCTGGCGGAAGCGCCGGCACTGATCTATGGCGGCGATAAGAGGCGGTCCGCGATGTCGCAGCAACTGAGCAAGACCTGGGCAACGCTGGATGCCGAGGAACAGGCGGCGGTCTTGCGTTGCGCCGAAATTTTTCGACAAGCCGACCGTGAAATCCGCGAACATCTGATCGCCCAGTTGAAATTGATTGACGAGATGACGCAGGCGCGACAGGTCAAGCGGTCGCGGCCCAAGCGCCCGGGACGCAACTGACCGGCCGGTCTCCCGTCGCACCGCATGTTCGAACGGCACGCTGCATGACCGGACGTAAAACGAAGATGGACTCCTACGTCAAGGCCGCCAGGCCTCGCTTCGAACAGATGTTGGCCGAGATGGTGGAGCTGCCTTCCATCAGCATGGACCCGGCGCGCGCCGCGGACATCCGCAAGACCGCCAAGTTGGCGGTCCAACTGCTCAAGGAGGTCGGCGCCGAGGCGCGCATCGTTGAAACCAAGGGGTACCCGGTGGTCGAGGGCGGATGGACGACGGGCAAGCGCCATCCCACCGTCCTGGTCTACAACCATCTGGACGTGCAGCCGGCGCAGGAGCCTGAGTGGAAGCAGGCGCCGTTCGCCTTTCGCAAGGACCAGGGGCTGTACCGGGGGCGCGGCGCCACCGACGACAAGGGGCCGGCGCTGACGGCGTTGCTCGCGGCACGCTATGCGATCGAACAGGGCACGCCGATCAATATCCGGTTCCTGTGGGAGCTGGAGGAGGAAATCGGCAGCCCGCACTTCGCC
Organism: Nitrospirota bacterium; assembly: GCA_028876065.1. GTDB lineage: Bacteria > Nitrospirota > Nitrospiria > Nitrospirales > Nitrospiraceae > SYGV01. The sequence goes on along the minus strand of JAGWTI010000054.1, from coordinate 12,747 downwards.
GAGGCGCTGAAGCCACGGACGCTCGTCCACAAGCCCGACTCGGTGCTGGTGTCGGACACGATTTGGATCGCCAAGGGCCGGCCGGCCATACCCTACGGCCTGCGTGGGGCGCTGGGCGTTCGGCTCTCGCTCAAAACCGGTCGGGCCGATGCCCATTCCGGCGTGACCGGCGGCGCGGCCAGAAATCCCCTTGCGGAGCTCTGCGCGCTGGTCAACGATTGCGTGGAGGCGTCCACCGGCCGCGTGAAGATTCCGGGGTTTTATGCCGACGTGGCGCCACCCACGAAGAAAGAGATCGAGAATTTTCTCGCGTCCGGCTTCCAGGTCACACGCTTCAAAAAAGCGTACGGGTTTCTGTCCCTGCGTACGACGGACCCGGCCGAGGTGTTGCGGCGGATTTGGGCGTCGCCGACTTTCGAAGTCCACGGACTGGTCGGAGGCTATGTCGGGCCCGGCGTCAAGATGATCGTCCCCGGTTACGCGGAGCTCAAGGTCAGCATGCGCCTGGTGCCGGATCAGACGCCGGAGCAGATATTCCGTCTGTTCAAGCGCTACGTCGCCGAGCGGAATCCCGACGTGACGGTCGAAGCGGAAGGGATGTTGCACCCGTTCAAGGGGTCGTTCAGCGGGCCCTATGCGGAGGCCGCCCGCCGCGCGATGAAAGCCGGATTCGGCAAGGACCCGGCCCTGGTTCGGGAAGGCGGCTCGATCGGCGCCGTGACGACCATGCAGCGGGCCTGGCACGTGCCGATCATCTTCATGGGGCTCAGCCTGCCGGAGCACGGCTACCACGCGCCCAACGAATATTTCGACTGGGGCCAGGCGTCCGGCGGGATGCAGGCGCTGGCGGCCTACTTCGAAGAACTGGCGAAAATGAAGACGTAATCAGTATTCAGTCGTCAGTTCTCAGTTTCGGGAACGGACGACGGTCAACCGATAACCGGTTACGTCCCCGCAAGCAGCGGTTTGAACAGCGGGTCCGCTTCGAGCACACCCTTCAACGTATCGTTCCCCAGCAAGTAGCGCCAGGAGGCGTCGGTCGCGCCGTCCAGCTCCAGGTACCAGCGCTTGGCCTCGGTCAGCAGGTCCAGCATGGCCTGGTTGTCCCGCTGCGGCATGAAGGCCAGGCTGTAGGCCATCGTGTAGGCCGAGACGAACTTGTCCAAGGGACGGTCGGTGAACTTGTAGGCTTCCTGGGCTTCCTGATAGGCCTGGGCGATGTTGGGATCGTCGAAAATGCGGTTCCAGGACACCTTGGCGATGCGGGACCAGGCCAGCTCGATCAAGGCCCTGGTTCTGGGCTGGTACCGCTCGACGGGCAAGGCTTTCACCAAGGCTTCATGGGTGTTGATGGCGGCGAGCTGGTCGTTGTTCCATCGGTAGACGACCCCGAGCCGGAGCCGGTTTTCCAAGTCTTCCGGCCGGACCTTGGCGAGCATTTCCATCGCCGGAATGATCCGGTAGAGATAGTCCGCCGGGGTGGGCTGGGCGAGTCCGCCGATCTCCATGCTCAGGGAAATATCCATCCGGGTCGTCTGCGAATAGATATCCCAGTAGAGTTCGTTGAACCGGGCGGCGAGGGCCGGGTCGTTGAACGGAAACTTGTGCGCGGCGGCGCCGGCCGCCAGCAAGGTTTGGTACAAGTCGTGGGTGAGCGCCGTCAAGGCGTCCGGTTGGCCCGGGTCCACGATCAAGACGCGGTTAAACATGGCCACGCGGTCCTGCAGGTCCGGAAACAGGGCCGCCCGTGCGACCGCCGCGATGAGCGTGCCCGGCGCATCCGTGGGGCCGAACCACGTGGCCGACCGATCGACGTAGCGGCTGGTCTCCGTCACGAACGGGACCCGCGCCCCTTCCCGTTCCGAGACGGGCAGGTTGGCGACGGCCGTGTCACCGGGCAATCCGGCCTTCTTCAAGCCGGACAGCACGACCCACTGGACGAGCACGGCTTTGATGGCGGCGCGCGGCCGCTTGACCGTGTTGGTGAATTTATAGCTGCCCGGCGCATAGGCGACCGGCGAGCTGAGGGGGTCCTTGTACGTCACGCGGAGCGTCACGAGCGTCGCCGGCGCCCCCAGGACCGGCCCGTTCTCGCGCAGGCGAAACGACGCCGCGGGCATCGGCTTGCTCTCCACGACATCCAGCTTCAACCCGCCCGCGGGCGGCGACAGGCCCAGGACGTCCATCACGAAGAACGACGCGCCGTACTTGTCCAGGGGCTCACGGAAAAACACCAGCCCGTTCTTGCCCGGCCACATGGCATCCATGCCCTGGTTGCGGAGATCCAGGGCGGTCTGATGGACTTGCTCCAGCCGGTTCCAACAGGCGGCGTAGACCGGATCGGAGGCGGGGGGAAAGGCCTTCAGCGGCGCCGCGCCGGCCGTCACCATGGCGTATTGGCAGGCGAAGTCCAGTTGGCCGGCCGTCGCCCGGTCGCCCGACGAGAGGGCCTCCGCATATCGGAGCGCGACCGCCGCGGCGGCCGAGGGCTTGACGGAAGGCCGCCCCTTTTTCTGGGCCGCCGCCGCCGAGCCGATCGTTCCCGGAAAGGACCAGATCAACCCCAGGGTGATGAATCCGATGATCAGATGACGACCGATGCGCGCACGATACAAACCAACCATGCCCCCATCCTCCGTTCAGATCCAACAAAAGAGCGCGTACTGTACCATGTTGCAATGTGCGGGCGAAAGAGTGGGCTGCGCCCGGTCAGTGGTGCCCGTTCGGCGGCGGGGTCGGGGAATGGGGGTGGAAGCGGACCAGCGTGCGGATATAGGCCAGCACGTCGCGGCGCTCTTGCTCGGTGAGCAGGCCGTTCCAGGCCGGCATGGATGTGCGGGGCTTGCCGTTTGTGATGACGGCGAGCAGCTCCGCATCCGTTTTCACCGAAGTCCCGGCCGAAATCAAACTGGCCGGTCGAGGCGAAAGAAACGGCGCTTGGGGCCCGTCCCCTCGGCCTTGGGGGCCATGGCAAGAGGCGCACCGTGCCTCGAAAATCGGTCGGCCCTGTTCCGGGATGCCGACGGGCGGCGCGGCCGATGCCCGGCCCGCCGTCAGCAACAAGACCGTGGTCAGGCATAGGAGGGAGATCCGCAAGGCCATCTTCAAAACTCCTGTCTCATTCGACGACGATGGTTGCCCGCATCTCGTGGCCGGGCATGTCGCACAAGAACGGATAGACTCCCGGCTGCACCGGTACGAACCGGAGTTCGGCCCGGCCCTCGGAGGGAATAATGACGCGTTTGAACCCGTCGGGCCCGAATTCCGGCGCGCCGTTGCCGCTGACGTTGACGCTCAGTCCGGAGAACAGTCCGAGAGGAACAAAGGCGTGCAGTTCCGCATCCTGGTTGTGCAAGACGAGCCTGGTTTTTTGCCCGGCCCGCAGCCGCACCGTCGCCGGCTCGAAGGATCGGGCCTTGATCGTCACGGTGACCACCAGGTCCTCGGCCGGATCGGACGGGGCCAACGTGGCAGCCCACAGCCATGGAGCGGTCCCCGGACCGACCAGCGTCCAGGCCAGCCACAGGCCCACGATCGCGCCTTGCGCGTTTGCCCACGTCACGAGCCCATTGTGCCGATTCCTCGTGTCCATAGCGTCTACGTTACCGGTTGCGTCAGGGTTATACGGGCACCCACGGATGCGGCCCTCATACCGGTATGAGACAGGGACGGGAAAATGGATTCATGGAAGGAGCGTCCGTCGATCACCGGCCGGCCGCTTTGAGGATGTGCCCACGGAGTCTGGCCTTGGCCGAAGAGGAGAGCGGGGGCGGGGTGACGTGTCGGCAGAGGGTAATGGTGCTCCGTAGCGAGGCCAGGAAGACTTCGCAGTTGGGACAGGCGCCCAGATGTTTGCGGATCTCCCGGCAGACATCGCCTTCCAGCTCGTCGTCCAGGTAGGCGGAGAGCCCGCGGAGAATCTTCAGGCAGCCGGCCTTGGAGTGGCCGTGACGCCGATGGGCCGGCCTGGGCTTTGCGCGACGTGCGGGTCGGTTCATGACGGTGTTCCTCCAAAACCTTTGGCGCTGAGTTCTTTGCGGACGAAGAGTCTGGCCCGGTGCAGGCGGGACTTGACGGCCCGTTCGTTCAGGCTCATGACGGAGCCGACATCTTTCGCGCTCAACCCTTCCATATCCCGTAACACCAACACCAGCCGGTACTTTCTCGGCAACCGCTGGATGGCGCCATCCAGCGCGTCCCGCAGCTCCTTGTTGGCCAGCGCTTGTTCGGGCGTGAGGCCGTCCGTGGGGATTTGCAGGCGGAATTCGCCCTCCGAGGTCGGAATGAATTCGTCCAGCGAGAGCTCCCGCTCCGGCTCGCCCTTGCGCTTGCGCCGCATGCGCAGGCAGGCCCGGGAGGCGATGGTATAGAGCCAGGTGGAGAGCTGCGCCTCGCCCCGGAATTGGCCGAGGCCGCGGTAGGCATTGAGGAACGTCTCCTGGACCAAGTCCTTCGCGTCTTCCGCTTGGCCGCACAATCGCTGGGCGAACCGGAAAATCCGGTCTACGTGATCGCGGTAGAGTCGGTCGAAGGCCGCCGTGGAAAGATGGTCCGACCCGGCCGCATCCGCTCCGTCCTGCCGGCGGAGGAGGCCTGCCGGTTCTTCTGCTCGTCTGGCCATAGAGTGTCGGGAAGTGTAGGGGGCCTGCGGGAGGGAGTCAAGCCGCCTCGGTCACGAACCGCGCTCGCTTCCCACCCGTCCCCCGGCATGACAGCGGAAGCAGTCGGCGAACCGTCCCGGCCCGTGCGCGCCCTTGCCTTTGGCGACCAGCCCGCGCACCGCGTCATTGTCGAGGAGGCCGTACTTGGGGCCCTGGCGTTTGCCGCCGACGTGGCAGTCTTGGCAGGATTGCGTGCCGGTGACGCGGAAAATGAACTCGCCATGGGGATTGAGCGGCTCGGTGGTAATCTTGGCCGTCGCGCCCCGATGTTCCGTGTGACAGGTCAGGCAACGGGTCCGGTCCCGGGCCGCCTGCCGGTGAAAAGCCTGCGGCGGCTTGTCGGGCTGCGAGGCGAACGTCGTCTCGGCGTGGCAGGCAAGACAGTTGGCCGTCGTGGCGCCGCGAAAGGGTTCGTGGCATTGGGTACAGGCCATCCGGCCTGCATGGTGGATGCTGAGATCGCCCGGCGCCCAGAAGGACTCCGGATCCCGGGCCGACGCCCACCCCAATCCGACCACCAACACCAGGGTCGCCGCAAACAGCGTCGGGTAGAGCGAAGACGGAGGCGGCAAGGCCATGGATTACACTCCTCCATAATAGAGCGCCCCGCCGATGTGCAGCAGGGCGAGGGCGACAAACGTGACGGTGAGGGGGCCATGGATGACCTGCCACAGGCGGAAGGTCTCCTCCTGCTTCGCCAGGGCTTGCAGCCTGGCCTCGACCTCCGGCTCCGGCAGACCTTGATGGATCAGGAGGCGGCGCTGCTCGTTCATGGAGCGGAGGGCCAGCGCGTGGAGCGCTTGCCCCACGATCCCGCTGAGCACCACGAGCCCCATGGTCAGTAAGGCGAGGTCCGGGATGAGCGCGTGCAGATGGGCGCCTGCATGGAGCAGAATGAGCAAGGGCCCCGCCAGGCCGCCGACGATGTGGACGTGGAACAAGGACTTGGACCATCGTTGCCCTGGCTGGTGCCGTTTGCGAAACGGATAGGCAAGGACCAGGAGCGTCAGCCCCAACCCGCCCCATCCCAACACATGCCCGGTCTGGGTATGGCCGAACGGGCGGTCAGGGGACCGGCTCAGCCACCATTCGGCGGTCAACGCCCCTGCGATCGCCAGGACGACCAGCGCCATCACCAGCAGGGCGCGCCGTTCCACCGCGCTCATGCCGGTCGCCCGCCCGCCAGGCTTCTAGCAGGATGTTGAAAAAGTCCGCCAGCTTTGTTCTCGCGTCGCTCGGAGGCTCCACGTACCAAAGGAGCAAGAGGCGAAGTAACTATCCGCTCGCAGGTGATCAAAGCGAGCGGTTCAAGCGAAGCTTGGTATGTACCTCGTCGCCTCTTCGCTCGCTGCGGCCTCGCTGGACGGCCTTTTTGACCATCCTGTGGGTCCTTATCCGGTCGTCTGCACCGGAGTGCATTCATACATGCCTGGGGTGTCAAAATGGTTTTTCAACGGCCTGTTAGTGATCTGCGCAACAGACCTTGTACCGCTCTTCGGGGAGCTCGTTCATCGCGCGGAAGATCCCGGCTCGCTCCTCGTCGCCCAAGGTACCGTCCAGCGCCGGGTACAGGACCCGTTCCTCCTTCCGGTTGTGCGACGACAGGAGCGCCAGCAAGGCCCGCTCCTCCGCGTCGCTCTCCGGGTCCGCCGCTTGCACTTTCCTGTGCAAGGCTTCCAGGGCGTCGGCGATCTGCCGATGTTCCCGGCGCATGACCGCGGTCGGGCCGCTCTCTGTCTGGCCCGTGGCTTTCTCCCAGGCCGGAAAGAGCAAATCTTCTTCCCACACGATGTGCCGCTGCAAGCCGAATTTAAAGGCGACAAAGCGGCTCTTCGCGGCGGCGTAATCGGACCGCTTCAGCGTCTGAAACTGAACCAACAAGTCGTCGAGCTCCGTATGGTCCTGCTGGAAATAGGTTCGAATGCTGAATGGTTCCACGGGCCGATCCTCCTTTGGTGTGGCAGAGTTCATGCACACGTTGCTGCTAAACTTTCAAGCAAACGCGGTGCCACTACTACGACCTTTCAAACGACGCAGATTATTGAGAAACCGGCTCATGTCTGCCGGCCCATGGGCGGCGCGATCCATTCTGATGGCGACTTGCTACAGGGTCGGGTTTCGACCCTGTAGCGAAAGGCGACAACAGCGGTTTCGCGAACAGGCAACGAAAAAGCCTCGTGCGACGGATCGCAAATGCGACTAAGATACGGTCCGGGAAGGAGGCGCTCGAAGATGCGCGCGATGGTCATGCATGAGGGGGGCGACGTGGCCGGGAACCGCTTGACGCTCCAGGAGCGGCCCATTCCTGAGCCGGGCGCTGGGGTCGTTCGGCTGAAGGTGCTGGTCTGCGGGGTCTGCCGGACGGACTTGCACATTGTCGAAGAAGAATTGCCGCCGGCGAAACGGCCGATCGTGCCCGGCCATGAAGTCGTGGGCATCGTGGATCGGGTCGGTGCCGGCGTGCGCGCCATCAAAGAAGGCGACCGGGTCGGGATCGCCTGGCTGCAGCAGACCTGCGGCCGGTGCGAGTTCTGCGCGAGCGGTCGCGAAAACCTCTGCCTTGGCGCGCGGTTTACCGGTTACCACGAGGATGGGGGCTATGCCGACTATGCGCTGGTGCCGGAAGCCTTCGCCTATCCCCTCCCGCCGGTCTTGACCGACGAGGAGGCAGCGCCGCTCCTCTGTGCCGGGATCATCGGCTACCGCGCGTTGCGGTTGAGCGGGGTCCGTCCGGGGCAGAGGCTGGGTCTCTACGGCTTTGGGGCCTCGGCCCACCTGACGATCCAGGTGGCGAAGCACTGGGGCTGTTCCGTCTATGTCTGCTCGCTGCGTGAAGAGCATCGGAAGCTGGCGCGGGACCTGGGCGCCGCGTGGGTCGGCGGCGCTGCCGACGCGCCTCCCGACAAGCTCCACGGGGCGATCATCTTTGCCCCGGCCGGCGAGATCGTGCCCGCCGCCTTACGAGCCCTGGACCGGGGCGGGACGGTGGCCATCGCCGGTATTCACATGACCGACATCCCGCCGATCAACTATGACCGGGATCTGTTCGGCGAGCGGACGATCCGCAGCGTCACCGCCAATACGAAGCAGGACGGGCTCGATTTCCTGCGGGAAGCGGCCGCCGTCCCCATCAGGCCGCACACCCGACGATTTCGCCTGGAGGAAGCGAACCACGCGCTGCAGCAGTTGAAAGCGGGGACCTTTCAAGGGGCCGCGGTCCTGACGATGGAGTGAGGGAGGTCGGCCGGTGCTGCACGATCGAACCGAAGCGGGCCGACGGTTAGCCGAACGGCTGGGCGCCTATCACCGGGACCCGCAGTCGCTCATCCTGGCCCTGCCGCGCGGCGGGGTGGTGGTGGGAGCGGCGATCAGCGTCGCCTTGCGCATCCCGTTGGATGTGTTTCTCGTACGGAAGCTGGGGGCGCCGGGCAATCCCGAATATGCGTTGGGCGCCGTGACGGAAACCGGCACCGTGTATCTCAATCCCGAAGCCCGAGAGGTCCTCGCCCGGCACGCCGCACCCGATGGCTATTTGGACCGGGCCATCCAGGCAGAGCAGGCAGAGATCGGCCGAAGGCAAGTCCTCTACCGGCAAGGAAAGCCGTTGGCTTCGCTGAACGGCCGCACCGTCTTGCTGGTGGACGACGGGATCGCCACCGGCGCCACGTTCCTGGCTTCGGTGGAGGCGCTGAGACAGGCGGGGGTGGGGCGGCTGGTGGCGCCGGAATTCTTTTTTGCGGTGGGCCACCACTACGAGCGGTTCGCGCAAGTGGACGATGAGGAGGTGTTGGCCTGGTTGAAACAAGCGGCCGGAGCCTCGTCCTGAAGCCCCGGCCCCTTGTTGACCTGATCCGTCCGCCGCTTATTTCGGAAACGACGTCGGGGCTTTGATGTGTTGCCAGCCTTCCCCGTTCAGCGTGTGGAGAAACGCCACGAGATCGTGCTTCTCTTGGTCCGTCAGTTCGAGCGGGATGACCAGTTCATCCTGATGCGGATTCTTCACGCCGCCCTGATTGTAAAAATTCACCACTTCCTCGAGCGTCTTGAAGCGTCCGTCGTGCATGTAGGGTGCGCTTCCGGCGATTTCCCGCAAGGTCGGCGTCTTGAACGCGCCGATGTCGGCCGGGTTGTTGGTCACCAGGTACCGGCCAAGATCCACGGTGTTGGTGTCCCAGCCGATGCCGAGGTTGTGAAACTTCTCGTCGGTAAAGTTAAATCCGGAATGGCACCGGGTGCAGCGGGCCTTGCCGCGGAAGAGCTCCAAGCCTTTTTGAGCCTCCGGCGAAATGGCTTTCTCGTCCCCGCCCAGATCGAAGCGGTCGGCCGGGCTGTTTCCGGACAGGATCGTCCGCTGGAAGCTGGCGATCGCCTTCCCGACTCCCTCGGTCGTGACGTCCGTTCCGAAGACGTCCTTGAACAGTTTCCGGTAGCCAGGAATTTTCTTCATCTTGGCGACCATCTCGTCATGATTGGCAAAGCCGTGCTCGACGGGGTTGACGAGCGGTCCGACCGACTGCTCCTCCAACGTGGCGGCCCGGCCATCCCAAAACTGGGCCTTGCTGAACAGCCGGTTGAGGGACGCGGGTGCGCTGCGGCCTCCCTTGAGCTTGTTGATGCCGGTCGACACTTTCTGGCCGTCCGTGAAGGCAAATTGCGCCATGTGGCAGCTGGCGCAGGCGATCGTATTGTTTTTCGACAAGCGCTTGTCGAAGAACAGGAGCCGTCCCAACTCGATCTTGTCCTTCGTCGGGGCATTGTCGGCCGGGATGACGATGGCGCTCTCATCCAGACCGAAGGGGAGCGATAACTTGTATTCCCCCGGCGCAACCGATGACCCAGCCTGACCGGCCGAGTCGGACTTGCCCTTGGCCGCATCGGATGGGAGCGCGCTCCCAGGACCCAGCGCCGTCCATACACCTATGGACAACAGGATGACGAGCAGGTTGAATCTCATCGCGAGCCTCCTTTCCAGGGCATGCATTAGGCTGTGTGATGCTCGAGCGCATGCCGCACGATCATTCAGCGACACCGGGTACACACCCCCTCGACAACCAGACGCACTTCTTTGACGTGGTAGTTTTTGAGACTCTTGCGCACACGATCGGCCGTCATGAGGGCATAGGGCATGTCTTCCACGTTCCCGCACCGCAGACACTTGAAATGGTGGTGCTGAGATACGTTGGGGTCCACGCGCGTCTTGTCTTGCTGGACCAGAACTTCTTGAAGCATGCCGGCCTTCACCAACGTCTTGATCGTGTTATAGACCGTCGCCCGCGAGATGTAGGGAAACCGCTTGTGGACCTTGCGATAGACCTCGTCCGGAGACGGATGGTCCGTATTGCCCTGGAGGAACTCCAGCACGGCCGCCCGTTGCGCCGTGACTTTGACGGATTTTTCGGTGAGATGTTGGGCCGGCGTCTTCATATCGTTTAGACTAAGTCTAAAGTTATCATTTGTCAAGTTCATACATGACGGGGCTCGCTCCGAGGGGGGAGGCTACTTCTTTCGGACGAGGATGCGGAGCGGGGTCCCGAGGAAATCGTACTGTTCGCGGAGGCGGTTTTCCAGGAACCGGAGGTAGTTTTTGGTCACGTCGTCCGGGTGGCCGACGAAGAGCGCGAAGGCCGGCGGTTTCGTCGCCACCTGGGTCATGAACACGGATTTGGTCGCCTTGCTGGGCTTGCCCTTGCGGACCGGGAGGGGATTTTCTTCGAGCAGCGCTTGCAGGAATTTGTTCAGCGGCCCGGTCGGCACGCGGACGGTGAAGGCCTTGATCACCCGGTCGATCAGCCGGAAGATCTCGCGCACCGAGTCCGGTTTCATGGCCGAGCCGTAGAGCACGGGCGCCCAGGGCAGGAAGGGGAACTTCCGCTGGAGTTCGGCCTCGTACTCCTGGCGGGCCTCGGGGTCGCTCTCGCGCAGGTCCCACTTGTTGACCACCAGGATGCAGGCGCGGCCCTGTTTCAGGGCGAGCCCGGCGATCTTCGTGTCTTGCTCGGTGATGCCCTCCACCGAATCCAGCAACAGGACGGCGATATCCGACCGGCCCATGGCTTTGAGGGCACGGGCCACGCTGTACCCTTCGATGCCCCGTTCGACCTTGCCGCGGCGCCGGATGCCGGCCGTGTCGGTGAAGACGTACGTGCGGTCCTGGTAGGTCACCAGCGCATCGATCGGATCGCGCGTGGTGCCGGCCACGTCGCTGACCAGGACCCGATCTTCCCCGAGGAGGCTGTTCACCAGCGTGGACTTGCCGACGTTGGGGCGGCCCACCACCGCGATGCGCGGCACCTCCGCGACCGACGGGTCGGCGCTGCCTTCCGGGAGCAAGGGATACAAGGCATCGAGCACATCGTCCACCCCGATGCCATGCTCGGCCGAGACCGGGAAGAACTGGCCCTGCCCGATCCGGTAGAAGTCGGCCATCAGCGGCTCGGCTTTGAGCGTATCGATTTTATTGATTGCGTAGAACACCGGCTTGTTGATGCCGCGCAGGAGGGTGACCACTTCCTCGTCGGGCGGCGTCAGGCCCGAGCGGCCGTCCATGACGAAAATCAAAATGTCCGCCTCGGCGATCGCGATCTGCGACTGGCGCTTGATCAGCGCCAGCATGCCCTCGCTGGCGGCCGGGTCCAAGCCACCCGTATCCACCAGGCGGAACGGCCGGCCCCGATAGGACCCGTCCGCATAGTTGCGGTCGCGGGTCACGCCCGGCACGTCGTCCACGATCGCGGGCTTTCCGCCCAGGATGCGGTTGAACAGCGTGGACTTGCCCACGTTGGGACGGCCGATGATGGCGATCAATGGTGCAGACATGGCAACGGACCGTACCACAGGGGTTTCGACAAAGACAAGAAAGGTAAGACAGACCGATGGGGGTTGGATATAATGACAGGAGCCGTGCAGGCTTCAGGCAGCTCATCGCCGGTGTGTGAGGAAGACCCATGAAGCCACGGATCGGGATCATGGTGGGCTTGGTGCTACTGGCCGGTCTGTCGGCCGGATGTAGCGCCTTTGACTTCCTGGACTATCCCCTGTTCGCCCCTCCACTTTGGAAGGCAGCGGAGCAAGGAGACCTCCAGGCGGTGCGCGCCTTGGCAGACCAAGGCGTTCCGATCAATGATCAATACGGTTATGCCAATGCCATTGCCAAACCACCGACCGCCTTGGGGATCGCTGCTTACTATGGCCACGTAGAGGTTGTGCGTTTCCTGCTGGACAGGGGAGCTGGTACAGAGCGTGATAGACACAACGCCCTGTTTTGGTCTGCCACAAACGGCCAGGCTCAGGTCGTCCAACTTTTGCTGGATCGAGGAGTCCTGTGTTGTCCAGAAGGCTACGATATCATCGAGAACGCCAGGCGCTACGGACACCTCAGAATTGTCCGGATGCTGGAGCAGGCCCAAGCGCAGCAGCTTGCAGCGATGGCGCCGCCGCCAGCCGCTGTTCCGGCCTCGGTCCCCGTGCCGCCCGCTGCCGCGTCCAGCGTCTCGACGAACGATGTGGATAGCCCGCCGGCGCGGCGCGTGAAAATCAAGCCGAACGCTTATGCCGTGGTGATCGGGATCGAGTCCTACCGGGAACAGTTGCCCAAGGCGGACTTCGGCGCGCAGGATGCGAAGACCGTCGGGGCCTATCTGACGCGAGTCATGGGGTATCCGGAAGAGAACGTGGCCACGTTGGTGAACGAGCGCGCGACGAGGACCGATATCGAGAAGTATGTGGAGAGTTGGCTGCCGAACCGGGTGGAGAAAGGCGACACGGTCTTCGTGTATTTCTCAGGCCACGGGGCGCCCAACCCCAAAACCGGCGATGCCTATCTGGTCCCCTATGACGGCGCCCCCGCGTTCGTGGACAGGACCGGCTATTCGGTGAAACGGCTCTATGAGCAGTTGGGGAAACTGCCGGCGAAAGACGTCGTGGTGATGCTGGATTCCTGCTTCTCCGGAGCCGGGGGCCGGTCGGTGATCGCGCCCGGCGCGCGGCCGATGGTGCTGGCCGTGGAAAATCCGCTGCTGGCGAGCGGGAAGATGGTCGTGCTGGCTGCCAGTGCGGGCGATCAGATTTCCAGCACCTACAAGCAAAA
>JAGWTI010000053.1 GCA_028876065.1 Nitrospirota bacterium | reverse complement strand
ACGGGTCAAGCGCAGCTTGAACTTTAAGGAGACCCCGCCTGTAAGGGCGGGGTTCTTCATTTGAGACAGAGCGTTTCGGTAGAGATCGCAAACTTTGGGTGGTGGCTTTAGTTTCCGCGGTTGCTTCAGTCATCAGTGCATTCGCTGCCTGGTTTGCTGTGCTGTTGGGAAAGTGACGAAAATCTAACTTTGGATGAAGAAAATGTGCCAGGAGTATTTTCTGGGCGGGATTACGCTTTGGCCGGCTTGCCCTTCCATTCCTGGGCGATGCGGTCGGCGAGGAAGAGTTTCAGGAGCGTCTGGTAGGGCACGTCTCTCTTGTTGGCCAGGGTTTTGAGCTGGTCGAGCAGCGACTTGGGCAGTCGGAGCGAGATAGTTTCGGTGGACGGCTTCAAATTCGGAAATAGCATACGGGTTGCCTTGGCATAGTCCACGTACTCGGTCGAATCGTGGGTGGCCCAAAAGTCGGCTTCTCCCTGCTCACTCTTGAACGTCGGTTTCTTTTTGAGCTTGCTCATGGTAGCGGTTTCGCTCCTTCCTGCTCATGTCTCTCGCCGAGATGATCCGCAGACGGCTTGCACGCACGGTAAACACGAGAAACAGTAACCGTCCCGCATCGGTCTGGCCCAGCGCATAGTATCGTGCCTCTTGCGCGGAGTGGGGCTCGTCATCGGCAACCACGAGCGGCCGGTTGAAGAAGGCCTGCTCGCACTCCCACGGTGTGACGTGATGCCGTTCCCAGCTCTTTCTGAGGTTGCCCTCGTCCCAATCGAACCCCTCAAGTTGCGCGAGATCATCCATGCGAGGCCGTAATCACGTATATGCCAACCATATACGCCATATTCTCGACTGTCAAGTCGCATGAAAATGGAAGCATGCAAAGGGGGCGTTGACGCCGCCGAGCCGCCGGTGCTACCGTCGTGCCACGTTTTTCTATTTCGTAGCACGCAAGAGGTGCGCCATGAAAAAGCTCGTGCGGTTCGGGGTGTCGCTGGATCATCATCTGCTGGACGACTTCGACCGGTTGATCGCCGGCAAGAACTACGCGACCCGGTCGGAGGCGCTGCGGGATCTGATCCGCGACAACCTGGTCGGGCAGGAATGGGACGAAAACAAGGATACGGTCGGCACCATCACGCTCGTCTACGACCACCACGTCCGCGACCTGACCGAGAAACTCACCGACATTCAGCACGATTATCAGCGGTTGATCCTCTCCGCCATGCACGTGCACCTGGACCATGATCACTGCCTGGAAGTGTTGGCGGTGCGGGGCAAGGGGCGCGAGATCAGAAAGATTGCGGACCGGCTCATCGCGACCAAGGGCGTCAAGCATGGCAAGCTGACCATGACGACCACGGGCAAAGGGCTCAGCTAGCCCGCCGGGGTCGTCCGTGGCCATTCCCCTCTGGTGCTGCCTCCGGTGTGTCTTGCTGCTGCTGTGGGCCGGTCTGGCCTATGCTCACGAGCCGGCCGAAGAGGGCGCTGTCGTCCTGCCGGATGTGCCGGTGCTGGCCGAGCGATTGACGGCTGCTTCCTCGGAACATGTCATTCCCGGCAAGGACATTCTGCTCCAGCCACAAGGACGGCCGGGGAACCTGCTGCGCCTGGCTCCCGGCATTCTCACCGTCGAACATTCGGGCGGGGCGGGGAAGGCCGACCAGTATTTCCTGCGGGGGTTCGACGCGGACCATGGGACCGATATCGCCGTGTTTCGGGACGGCATGCCGATCAACTTGCGCAGTAATGCCCATGGGCAGGGCTATACGGACCTGAACTTCATCATTCCGGAGACGATCAAGGAGGTGCAGGTCTACAAGGGGCCTTATCATGTCCAGTATGGAGACTTCGACACGGGCGCGGCGGTCGAATTCGTGACCCGTGAGACGGTGGAGGAGGGGATCGTGCAGGCGGCGGGGGGCCAGTTCAACCAGCAGCGGTATATGACCATGTTCTCGCCGCCGACCGGCAAGGTACGAACCCTGGTCGCAGCGGAAGGCTACCATATGGACGGCCCGTTCTTGAGCGCCAATCGCTACAACCGCTTCAACGGGCTGGCCAAGATGACGATGAACCCGACGGGCCGGTCGGAATTGAGCCTGACGGGCACCTATTACACCGGCCGGTGGAACGCGTCGGGGCAAATCCCGCTGCAATTGGTGAATGACGGACAGCTCAACCGATTCGGGTCGCTGGACCCTTCCGAAGGGGGCCGAACGCAACGAGGGACGGCCACGCTCCGCTACCATTACGACGCCCCGGGCGGCGGCCGTTTCTTCGCGGACCTGTACGGGCAATATTACAAGCTGGACCTCTACAGCAATTTCACGTTTTTTCTGAACGATCCGGTGAACGGGGACGGGATCGAGCAGAACGATCGGCGATTCGTGTACGGGAGCGACGTCGGCTATCGTCAGGCCGGCGACCTGGCCGGCGTGGCGAGCGCCGCGACGCTCGGCGTCCGGACCCGCGTGGACGATATCCAAGTCCGCCTGGGCACGCAGCAGCGGCGGATGCGTCTGGGCACGATCTCCGACAGCGACGTGATGGAGGCATCCTATTCCCCCTATCTCAAATTGGAATTTCAGCCCATGCCCTGGATGCGCATCAACGGCGGAGCACGGGGGGATCTCTATACGTTCACCGTTCAAAATCGTTGCCCGACCTGCCCACAACAGCCCAACGGGCAAACCGATGCGGCCATTGCCAGCACGAAGGGCAATCTGGTGCTGGGTCCCTGGTTCGGGACCGAGTTCTTCCTGAACTTCGGCACCGGATTTCATAGCAATGACGCCCGGGCCGTGGTGAGCAATCCGGCGGTCCAGACGCTGCCGCGCGCCACGGCCTATGAGGTGGGGGTGCGGACCAAGCAGTGGGATCGCGCGGAGTTGCTGGCCACACTCTGGGCCATGGACCTCTCCTCCGAACTGGTCTACACGGGCGACACCGGCACGACCGAAATCCGCGGCGCGACACGTCGCTATGGGACGGAATTAGGCGCCAGGCTGCAGTTGTTGGAATGGCTGAGCCTGCGGGGAGACCTGACCTTGACCCATGCCGAGTTTCGCGGGACCGGGCAGGCGGTTCCCTTGGCGCCCGAGATGACCGGACAGGCAGGGCTGACCGCCACGCTCGAAAACGGCTTGACGTCTTCGTTGCAAATGCTCCATATGGGAAAACGTCCGGCGAATGAAGATCGGTCGGTCTATCTCCAGGGATTCACGGTGTTCGATTGGGTGAATCGCTATCGCGTGTCGGTCAAGATGGAGCGCGGCCGGGTGGAGGCGTTTTTTACGATTCAGAACCTGTTCGATGCGCAATGGCGCCAGGCCCAGTTTTTCTATGAGTCACGGGTCAGCCCTTCGGCGGCGGCCGTGTCCGACATCCATTTCTCACCCGGTATGCCGCGAAACGTGATGGGCGGAATCGCATGGCTATTTTGATGTCCCCACAGATTCTTCCCCGGTCATTTTATGATCGCCCGACGCTGACGGTGGCGAAGGAGCTGCTGGGGAAGTATCTGCTTCGCCGGGGCGACGCCGGTGTGCTCGCCGGGCGGATCGTCGAAGTGGAAGCCTACGTCGGGCCGGAGGACCGGGCGTCGCACGCCTCACGCGGCAAGACCAAGCGCACGGAAGTCATGTTCGGGCCCGCCGGGATCACCTACGTCTATCTGATCTACGGCATGTACCACTGTTTCAACATCGTGACCGAGCAGGAGGGCTATCCGGCGGCGATTCTGGTGCGGGCGGTCGAACTGGAGAGCGGTGAACTCATCGACGGGCCGGGGCGTCTCTGCCGGCGATTCGACATCAGCCGGACCCATACCTGGCACGATCTGACGTTGGGCAAGCAGCTCTGGGTGGAAGATCGCGGCGAACGCATTACGGCTCGGGCGATGTTGCGCGCGCCTCGCATCGGCGTGGAGTATGCCGGCGAATGGGCGACCAAACCGTGGCGGTTTAGGTTGAAGGGGCTCTAGCGGAAATAAAAAGGGGAACGCCGCGCGGCGTTCCCCTTTTATCTTGCTCTCGAAACGAGCGTTTAGTTGATCGTCCGCTCGCCGGAGATCTTCGTCGCGGATTCAACCGGCGGTTGAACCATGATCTGCGGGCCCTGCACCTTCGGCAGGCGGCCGAACTTCCCGTCCGACCGACCGTCGGAGCTCTTCTCGACGATCCGGTCGTTGTTCGGATCCACGAGATGCTGCTCGGTATATTTGGGCTGCGCGGCGGCGGCGGCATCGAGGGCTTTCTCGCCGGTCAAATTCGTCTGGCCCTGGTCGTTGGCGTTGCCGGAGGCCGGGTAGCCAGGATGTTTCGGCAAGAGGGCCGGATTGGCCAACGCGACGGACAGGGAGAACACCACGCCCAACACCGCGATACCAGTGCTGATGAGAGTCTTCATAGCGGTCGCTCCTTTGAAAGAAGTGTGAAAGACCATCAATAATAAGCGAATCAGTTCGGACCAAAAGTCGAGGCGTATCTTAGCCAGCTCTGCCAACCCTGTCAATAGGGAACCTCCGGCGCCATAAATCCCAAGGTCAGAGAGTCAAACAGTCCGAACAAAGCCTCGGCATCTGCTCGAAAACTTTCACGGTTTCGGCCCGTACGGCTTGTAGGCGGGCGCTCAGCGGCCCCGTGGCGGTCGGCGGCCCCGGCCTCCACGGCGACGATAGGCGCCGCCTCGATGGACCGGTGTGGGCAGTTGGATGATGACGGTCGTTCCCTGGCCCGGTCCGCTCGCAATGGAGATTTGCCCCTGGTGTTCCTCGACGATTTTCTTGACCGTCGCCAGACCCAGGCCGGTCCCGGCCCGCTTCGTCGTGAAGAAGGGCTCGAAGATCTTGCCCATGTGTTCGGTGGGAATCGGGACCCCGTCGTTCTTGATCAGAATCTGCACGTCATGGGCGCGCCCGGCCTTCACCGGCGCCACCTGGACGTCGAGCTGCCCGCCGGGCGACATGGCCTCGATCGAGTTCTTGAAGATGCTGAGGAAGACCTGCTGCATCTTGCCCTCGTCGCAGCGGACCTGGCTCAGATTGGCGGCATAGTCCTTGGTGACCCTGATCCGGTTCATGTCCAGCTCGGTGGCCACGACGGTGAGGGTATTCTCGATAATGTCCGGCACCCGGCAGAGCCGGCGGTTCAGGTCCAGCGGTTTGGCAAAGTCGAGGATCTCGTTGAGGATTGCCTCGATCCGGATGAGGTCGCGCATGGCGTTTTCCACGCGGGTCTGCGGGTCGAAATCCAGTATCCCTTCCCCCGTCACTTCTTCGAGCTGCGCCCGGATGGAGGCCAGCGGCTCGCGGATTTCCGTCGCCAGGAACGCGCTGAATTCGCCCAGGGCCGCCTGCCGCTCTTGTTTTCGGATCAACGGTTCCGGCGCCGCGAGAGAGAGCGGGTCGGTCGTGGGCTCCATGGCCTCGCCCGGTTCGACCGCGGTGGCTTGGGGGACGGGCGGTTCTTGCAAGAGCTCGACGAGTTTCACGATCACCGGCTCCAGCGCCCTGGCGTCCGGGAGCCCGTATTGCAACGGGGTCTTGGAGCCGAGCGTGATGGTGCCGCCGACTTGGCCGCGCACGAAGAAGGGGACGACCAAGGCGGAGCGGAATCGTTCTTTATAGAGATGTTTGTGGTCCAGGAACCGCCCCTGCGTGGATGCCAGGTCGTTGTCCAGGCGGGTCTTCCGGTGGCGGACCGCCCAGCCGGACGCCGATGCATCCAACCCCAGCCGATAGCCCGCTTTGAGATCCTTCTTCTGCTCCCCTCGGGCCTCGCCGGCGACGCCCAGGACTTCCAGGACGCCCGCAATCGGGTCGTAGTAGGTGACCCAGGCTCGGTCAAACGGGGTGGTGGCGGCGGCTTCGTTCAGCAGGGCGGCGATCCGCTCCTGCATGGCCGGGGTGGCGTAGGAGGACGGGGCCAGGACCTCGGCGGTCGCGGGCACGGCGGCCAAGGCCGGCGCCGGTTCCTGGGCGACCATCGGGGGGCTGAGGAGCACGGCGCCGTCGAAGAGCCCGGCCCGCTCCAACGCGCCGGTGATGCTTTCTCCGGCGCTCTCGAGCAGGGTCCGTTCTTTCTTCGTGAACGCGGCCCCTTCCTTTCTCCCGACGACCAGCACGCCGTACAGCCGCTGTCTGTGCCGGAGCGGCAGGGCCAGGAGCGCTTTGGCCGCCGGCGTGATCATGCGCAGCCGCACGGCCCGCAAGGCCTCGCCTTCGCTCACCGGGGCCGGAGCGGAGAACGCGCTCGGGTCCACGCCCGACAGGGTCCTGACGACGGACTGGACCTCGCGGGGGGCGAAGCCCCGCGAGCCCTGCGCGACCAGCGGCCCGTCGGCCCGCTCGCAGATCGCGACCAGGGCGGCATCCATGCCGAGTTCGTTCAGCGCCTCGGTCAATGTGCGCTGGAGCGTCGTCTGTTTGTTGGCGCGCGGCTGCTCGGCTGCCTGACCCATGCGGTGTTCCTCCGACTGATGTCCGTCGAGCGTGAAGCGCGACGAGGGCGGCATTGTAGCACGCCGCCCGGTCATTGCAAATTCAATTGATGATGCGGGGCGGTTTGCGATGGATGACCATCTCGACATGGCCCTGCTCGGACACCCAGAGGGTCAGAATGGTGCTGGTCACGCTGATGATCAGCGCGCCCCAGACCGAGGGCCAGAACCCCTCCACGACGAAACCTTTGACGAGCCAGGCCACGACGTGCAGCAGGAGCGCATTGATGACGACCATGAACAGGCCCAGGGATAGGACGATGAACGGGAGGGAGAAGAGGTAGAGGACGGGGCGGACGATGGCATTGAGAAAGGCCAACAGGATTACGGCGGCTACCCCGGCGGAGACCGTCTCGACCGTAATGCCCGGCACGATCTGACTGGCCAGGAACACGGCGATCCCGGTCACGGTGAATCGGATGAGGAGTCCGCGCATCAGTGGGCTCCCGGTTGGGGAGGCACGGAGGAGAAGCGCAGCTCGCTGGCCGTGAGCCCGGCTGCATCCTTGGCCACCTCCGCCACGACGCGGTGTCCGACTTTGAGCGCGTCCCGGCTGCTGGCCTCCTTCGTGGTGCGGTAACTGGTCTTGGCCGTGGTCTTGATCGTCACGGTCTTGGCGTCGGTCGTTTGGACGACCACATGGTCGGCCGCGATTTCCGTCACGGTCCCCATGACGTGGACGCTGCCTTCATGCGCCCACACGACAGGGGTGAACAAGGCCAGGAAGAAAAGAATGCCGAGCATGCGTCGCATCGTGGTCTCCTTTGCGATCGGTCGTTAATGATGATGGGCCGGCGCGGGCGGGGCGACGTCCTCGCCGCCGAGGAACCGCTCGAAGGCCTGTTCCTCGTCCCGCTCCCGCTGGGTCTTGGGGTTGTAGCCTTGCATCTCCTCCAATTCCTCCGCTGTCAACTTGGGGAGATGGCGGATGACGTGCACGAGCTTCCAACTGTCCTGGTCTTCTTCGGGCTTGCCCTTGCCCCAGGCCGGCATGCCGGTGAAGCGGATGCCGTTATGAATGACGAAAAAGATTTCCCCGTCGGACAGGGACTGGGTCGCCTCCAGCCGCAGATCCGGGGCTTTCGGGTACACGCCCTGGCCGATCGCCGTTTTGCCGCTGCCGTCGTTGGCGTGGCAGGCGGCGCAATGGTCGGCGAAGTGCTGCAACCCTTCCTTGAGGATGGCGGGAGAGGCGGGAATCGGATTGACGGCGTTCCGTTGCGACAGGGGAATGGCCAAATGGCGCACCTGCCGGGCCATCATGATTTCCAGCGCGCCCGGTTCTTCCTTGGCGCTGAACCCGGTGCTGAACATCCGATAGCCGACCCAGCCGCCGGCACCGACCGCCGCGAGGATCACGAGGGCCAGGAGGCCGAGCCAGATTTTGCTGTGTGTAGTCAGGGCGTACCTACTCTCGCGTAAACGACAGGACCAGTATACAGACTTCACCGGTCCTTCGCCAAGACTCAGCGCCAAGAGGGGCGAACCCTGTCACGTCCAAGCCCGCGATCAGTCGAACCGGTTCCGCCCTGCACCGTTCCATTTGACTTCCTTGTCGAGTTTCGATACTGGTGCTCTCAGGCCGATCGGTCACCCGTGCGACCGTTCACGCCGGCTACCTGTTGGGAGGAGCGGTGATGTCCCGTTTTGATCGGGCACTGGAACTGCTGCAAGGCTCCTTGCGGGTCATGTTTCATTCCGTCGGTCTCACGGGACTTGAAGAGATCGAGCCGATCATCCAAACCGTCATCAGCAGCGAACTTTCGGCTGATATGTGGGTCCAACTGGGGCTGCTCTGCTCCGGCTATTCCAAGGTCAAGCTTCGCGGCGGTACGTTGGCGGATTCGACCGTCTGGGAGATTGCCAAGTTTGTTTCACGGACCCGCCCGCGGCCGGCCCAGGCGTGTCCGCCCCTCTTCGATCACCGCCGCGTGCACATCGGGACGTTGCTCCATCTGTGGCGCCGTGTGGCCAACGAGACGGAGGAAAGCCTGAATAGTCGGGGGATCAGGACGATCTTGGATCCGGGGCCCTGGGGCGGGTTCAATTTCGTCGTGGCTTCCGACGGGTACACGCGGATGCCCTTCGCCAGGCTGACCCTGGCCGTCGGCAGCCTGTCTTCCGTGCCGTTGCACGAGCAGGGCGGGCCGTTCTTCGAAGAGTTCATGCCTCGCTATATCCGACTCTTGGCGTCCGAGGGGCTGCCCCTTCCCGATGAGTGGCAATACCGGAACCCAAGGCGTGACGGCACAGGTCGGCTGGTCGAACTCTCCCGCGTGTACTATTTCCCGGACCATACCTACGATCGCCGCACGTTTGTGAAGGTCCGCTTTTCCAAAGAATTCGAGACTTACGAAGAGGTGCTCGTGCGGGATTTGCTGGAGGGGCTGGCGCGGCTCTACCACACTACGGATTGGGACGCCTATAAGGCGGACACTCCGGACGTGGATGTGCGGTTCGACATCCAGGATTTCATCTCCCTCAGCCACGTGCTGGAGGGGGTATATAGCCGCACCGAGAGCGAAGAGGCGCTGCTGCAGGAGATCAAGGAGGGATTTCGCGGCGCCATTCGCCAACGGCGGGTGCTCTACGATTTCCTGGCCCGAATCGTTGCTTCCAAGTGGGTTGAGAACCTCTCCTGGGCGATCGCGCAGACGGTGCTGGGCATCAAGCGGTACGAGCGGCCTTTCAGTTTCAGCCGGGAGATCATTACGACCCCGCTTCCGGCCCGGCTCATGACCCCCGTGTATCGGCATCTGACGGCCTACCACGATATGATCGCTGCGCGGCGCCCGTCGAGCCCTTGCCAGACCGGTTCAGCTTAGGTCGTTGCGCGGGTCTTGGTGGCCTCCAGGAGCCCGACGCCGGCGGTGATACGTCGTCGGCGGAAACGGCCGAACCCCAGCGCGTGCAACCATCCCTCGACCTCCGCCCATCCGTAGGATCGTCCGCTCGCGGTGAACTTGTACATGACCAATGAAAACACAGCGGCCTCTGTCGGTCCGGTGAGGGTCTCGTCGAGGAAGAACTCCACGATACACAGCTTGCCGCCCGGACGCAGCGCGGCATGGATGCGTCTCAACAGGACTCGGTTCTCCCGCTCGTTGAAATCGTGCACGATGTTGGCCGCAAGGGCCGCGTCGTACCCGCCTCCGAAGTCGGCGGAGAGGACGTCTCCGCGTCGCAGGGTCAGGCGGCGCTGGAGGTTGTGGCGGCGGATCAAGGCCCGTGCCGCGGCCACGTGCCGGTCGACAATCGTGCCGGTCAGTCTGGGATACCGACGGGCCAGCGCGACGGCATAGGACCCAGGTCCTCCGGCGACGTCCAGAAACCGCGTGGCCCCTCGCGGGAGGCGCATGGCTGCGACCGTCGGCGGCGCGAGGACGTGGCTGCGCTCGTGCATGGCCAAAGCGAACCGACGGCGGAACGAGGGTCTGGCCGTCAGTGCCGCCCAGCCTCGCCTCCCGCTCCTGATCGTGGCCGCCATGTCCGTCCAGTCCGACCAGTGGTGGTTCAGGAGCCAAAGCAAGTTGGTGATGGCCGTGGGGCTCTTCCCATCCAGATACTGCCGACCCAGGGCGGTATTGCCGTACCGGCGGCGGCGGAGCTGGAGCAGGCCCATGCCGACCAAGGCGTTGAGGAGCAGGCTCAGGCCTTCCCGGTCGGCCTTGCATCGAACGGTCAGGTCCTCGACCGTGCGCCACTGTGTTCCGATGGCGGTGAAGAGCCCCAATTCGTTGGCCACGAGCAATGCCTTGGACTCGGCATAGGCATTGGCCAGTTCCATCAGCTCGGCGTAGGTCTTCAGCATGGCGTCGGGTCAGCGCACGTCCATATCCAGCACCATGCCGTATGCAAAGTGAGGGGTGCGCGTCACCGGATCGGATAGAAAGCAGATCAATCCATAGCGGCCCGGCCGGAGATCGACCGGGAAGAACCCCTCCTGTCCCGGGGCCAAGCCGGTCAATCCGCCCACATGGCGGCCGGCTTGATTGTCCGGATTGCCGGGCACGAAGGCGTCGAGGAAGTCTTGTGCCGTCGCGCCCGGCGCCAGTTGAACGAAGACGATCTCGTGCGCCTGGCTGCCGCTGTTGCGCATCCGAACCGTCTGCGGTCCGACGCGCAGCGGATGGTCGCTCGAAAAGGAAAAATCCCGCGCCGTGATCGTGACGTCCGCATCGGGCGGCTGAACCGATTTCACGGACTGGGTCACCCGCAACGGACGCATCATGCCGTGCAGGACATGAGGGAGCCCGCGAACGTCGGGGATCCCACAGATCACGACATAGTCTCCCGGTTCCAGCAGGATGACGGCCCAGGCCTCACCCCCTGGCGCCACGCTGTTCACGCCGCCGGCCCGTTGAACCCAGGACGGAAGTTGCGACCAGTCGGCTGCGATGGCCGAGCGGAAATCCTCGGCGGTCTTGTTCGGGGACAACTTCAAGAACAGGACCTGATGGATGTCCCGCCCCTGATTGGCCAGCCGAACGGAGCGCCATCCCTGATCGATCCGGTCCGGTCCTGTGAAGGCGAACTCCTGCGCCGTGAAGGTGACATCGGCCACCATGGCCGCTCCGCTCCATCCGGGCAGCACGATGAGGCCCCAAGCCCATACCAGCATCGCCGTGCGGAGCGCACTCGAAATAGTCACCGGGGCATGACGGGTCATGGGTTGCTTTGCACGCCGGAACCGTGGGTCGGGACGTGGCTTGGAGGAGACAGGCGGCCCAGGAGGCGCAAGATCAGCAAGGCGGTGAGGGGGAGGAAAATCAGCAGGCCGGTCATGCCCAGTTGGGCTTCGCCGATCCAGAACGTGACGCCCAGGTTGAAGGCCAGGACTCCATAGTAGAGCCCGACGCCCAGGAGCACGTTGCCGGTCATGACCGTGTGGTCTCCGTCTCGGTGCCCGCGCGCCGGCGACAGTTGACGGTCGAGGAACAAATAAGCCGACAGGGCGAGGAGTCCCACTACGGCCCAGCCGACGAAGTTGGCGATGGGGACTCCGTAGTACACGCCTGGCTCGGGATAGTAATAGATCTTGCCCAGGAACCACCGTTCGCCGCGCAGCGCGACCGGATCGATGATGATGTCGATGAAGGTGAAGAAGAGCACGGTCAGCTTGAGGACCGGCCAGGAGGTGCGGATGCGGCTGCTGAACAGGAGGGCCGGCCAGGTGTGCCGTCGGAGCAGATTGACGGGTTCGGTGCCGGAGATCCCTCGGGCGGGCAGCAGGTAAAAGAGGGAGAGGCAGTAGCTGGCATAGAGCAGAAAACTGAAGGAGAGCGAATCGAAGAACGGGACGCCGAAGATGAACAGTTCCCGGTCGATCGTCGAGTTCGTGTAAAAGTACCAGCCGAAGGGGATGCCCGTCCGGATCGAGGAAGCCTCGCAGAGAAAGGCGGTGGCCCAGGTCACCACCCAAAAGAGCAACATGCGCCGCCAGCCCAGGAGTCGTTGGGCGCAGAACAGAAAGGCGACCATGAACACGAAGACATAGGGCCGGAGCAGGAGCGTTCCGAGGAGCAGGCCTGGAATGTCCACGAAGCCTCCGTCAACCAGAGGATTGTAGCATAATTTGTCGCGGAGGCATAGGGTGTCATGGTCGGGGGGAATCCGTCGCGCAAAAACAAAGCGCCCCGCCGGCTCGGGCGGGGCGCTCATCAACTCTCGTGCCTTATAGGGGGGGCCTGTCTCTCCGTCCGGCGCGCTCGGCGTCGTCCGTGGTTACGAGCCGGCCGCCTGCTTGCCGAAATACTCCTGGCGGCTCACGGCCACGTCGGAGACGAACATCACGCCGGAGTAGCGCTCGAACAGCGGGCGCAGCCCGGCCAGGATCGGCTCCACCTTCTCGGCGGGCACCACCGCCATGATCATCACTTGGCTTTCCTGTTCGCTGAACATGAAATGGGCCTCGTGTACGCCGTGGTGGCCCTTCCCCGAAATGTTGCCGATGATCGTGTAGCCGCTGGCCTGGATCTTGTCCAGCAGCTCCGTCACGAACGGCCGGTGCTCGCCGGCCACGATCACACGCACTTCCTTCATGGAATGCAGCGTCAATTCACCCATACGGTTTGCTCCTTCTCCGGCCTTCGCCCTCATGATACCAGAATCGCGGCGACTTGGCTCCACGCGCCGGACGGCAGATACCGATAGAGTACGCCCTCCTCCGGCTCCAGCGCCACCAGGTGGACCCACTCGTGATGATAATAATGCTGCAGGACCTCGTGCCGCGCGATCAGGGCCTCGATGCGCGCGCGCGGCGCCTCGATCACCGTCAATAAACGCATCGGTTCATGGTACGGCCGTTCGCCGTTCATCATCGTCTGCCAGGCCAATCCGAGCCGCAGATCGCTCCACGGCCCGGCCATGATGCCGATGCGCCCCACCACGTTATGGTAAATCTTGCTGCCGCCGCCGTAGACCTCGTTGTCCGAGGCCGAGAAGTAATGCTCCATGTTGATCCATTGTGCCACGACCTGCGGGGCGGTCATCAAGACCTCCAGCAATCGGTTCGTCGGATCCTCCCGATAATCGTAGGAGTGTAAAAAGACCCGCCCGTCGAGGTTGAGCGTCCGCGTGAGCGCCCGCCGGCCGATGACGAAGGCCGTGTTCCCCGACAGGCCCCACTCGGGGCGCACCTGGCTCCAGTCCGCGCTGCGCTCGTGCACCGCCGCCGCAGCCCGTTCCGCCGTCAGGCCGGCCGGCGTGTCCGGGAGGCGGCCGCAGCGCTCCAGGCTTGTCCGGAGACCGGCTTCCCGCAAATCCGCCTTCAGCCGCTCCACGTCGCCGGCGTGCGTGGCCGGCACGTCGTCCAGATCGAACAGCGTCGTCTCGTCCGTCGTTGTGTCCACCAGGCCGGCCAGAAAATGCGTATCGGCGGGGACCACCAGGCCGTTTTTCGCCACTCGCTCCCGGACCTTCGGATTGTTCGCCATGCGGGCGAGCACGCGGGCGTTGGGGCTGCCCTCGTTGCCGCCGCAGGCACCGCAGTCCAGCGCCGCCTCGAAGGGATTGTTCTCCGACGTGCTGCCGTGCGCGCAGAAGAGGACCAGCCGCGCGAAATTTTTCGTGAGCCCCATCATGCGCAGCGCCGTGTCCACCGTGAGCGCCTGTTCGTCGAGCGTGAAGCCCGTCCGCGTGATCCGTTCCTTCTGCGCCGCCGTCCAGCGCCGGTCAATGCGGTGCTGCTTGCGCAGGACGTCCAGAAACGCGGCGAGGCGCTCGTCCGACAGGCCCAGCCGCCGGGCCGTCTCGCTCGCGGCCGGTGCCGGCGCGCCGTTGCCGTCCAGCGCCTGTCGGCGCAGCGCCTCGACGAATTCCGGCGTCACGCGCGAGCCGTGCAGGCCGAGATGCTCGTGCAGGGCTTTCTGGATGACGGCCCCCTGCTCGTCCGCCAGCATCGCCTCCGTTTCGGCCGGGGCCAGCTTGTCCACCGTAATGCAGGTGTTGAGGGAGGGCACGATGAGCCGGCGCAGCCAGGCGGCGCCGCGGTGGTAAAGCGCCGGCAGCACTGTCTTGCCGATGATGGGCAGGCTGTAAAACCACCCCAGCGACTCCACCATGACGTAGGGCGTGACCACGTTTTCCTTGAGATCGTGCAACAACGTGTGCCCGGCATGGAGCAGCTTGGCCCGCGACGCATGCTTGGAAACGGCCTGGTCGAGGAAGCTGCGCGGAATCTCGCGCACCTCGTTTTTGGCGCGCATGATCACCGGGAACTGCTCCGTGTCATGCTCCTTGCCCCAGGCCCGGTAGCGGATGAACACCGCGAAGAATCCGGCGAAGCCGTACGTCTCGTGCGCGCCGACCGCCTCCAGATGGCGGCGGAACGGCTCCGACCGCACGTCGATGCAAAAAACCGACTGCGCCTGCGGGCGGGATCGCGCCGCCTCTTGTCGGGCAGCCGGTTTCGACACAGCGCCCGCACCGGCAAGCTGCCCCAGCAGGCGCTCCTGATAGCCGGCCTCGAAGGCCTTGAGCCAGACCGGGCCGTGGGCCGATTCCGGGAAGGCGTCCATCCATTGCGCGAGCACGGCAAGGTCCTTCGGCGCCGTCGCCATCACGACGGACTCGTTGAGATTCAGGCTCCGCGCCAGGGCCAGCAACCGCCGCGCCGCCGTCCGCTGCACGGCCCGGTCGTGACGCGCGCCGAATTCCGTCTGGTAATGATCGGCCAGCCATTGCCACTCGTTCCGTCCGCTCCGCGCGAGCCGGTCCACCTGCTCGGCATAAGTCGCCGGCAACCGGCCGGCCACCCGCTCCCGTCTCAGATAATAGGCCTGCGGCTGCTCCTGCATGTAGGCCATCACCGCCGGATAAGTCCCGGCGATCCCCAGCGTCCCGCGGCAGGCCTGCTCGACCAGCTCCCGCACGTACCACAGGCGGACGGCGAGAAATTTCACCAGCCCGACCGGGTAGGCCTTCTGCCATTCGTATTCCCGCTGATCGCCCCGCCACTTGATGAAGCCGGCCCAGCCGGGCAGCGTCGCCAGTTGGAGCGACAGATAGTCCTGTCGGAACTCGTGGGGAATCGCGAGGGCCGCCAGACTGTCGAGCACCGCGTCTTCCGGATGCTCCGGCAGGCTGGCGATTTTTCCCCGGCTGTCCTCGATGCCGCAGAGCGACCATTCGTGCGCGGCGAGCGCTTTCCAGGCCACATAGAGATCCTTCTCGCGACCGGGCATGGGCCACGTGGCATGGCCCTCGTCCAGAAACGCCTCGCACCATTTGATGAGCTCGCCGTTCACCTGTTCAACGATCTCGGTGTCCAGCGTCCGGTCGCACCATTTGGAGAGCGTCACGGAATGTCCCAACGAGGCCCGGTCCTCCCGCACGGTCGCGGCCATGCGCTCGTGCAGGGTCGGACAGGTCACGACGGAGGCCAGATGGCCCGCCAGTTGCTCGATCAGCGGCTGGTCCGGTCCCTGTGCCAGCAGCGCATCGAAGGGCTCCTCGACCGGCTCGCAGAGCCCATGCGTCAGGCAGGCGCGCAGGACCTCGCCGTGCGACACGCGGCGCGAGCCCAGCATCACTTGCGCGCCGCGCACCAGCGGCGCCAGCGCCGCATCGAGATGGCGGGCCGCGATCCGCCCCTCCCGAACATAGGTCCGGTAGGTCCCGCCCGGCAGATAGCCCTGTCCGCCCAGCAGGCGCCGTCCACGCTCCACCGTTTCGTCGAACCGGAGGTATTCGAGGCTGTGCAGCGGATTGTGATGCACGAAGGTCCGCATCGGCCAGTACTGGGCGATGACCTCGCTCGAGAGGCGGATCAAGCCGCGCAGCTCCATCCGCTGCGTATCGGTATAGGACGTGGCCTTCATCGGTTCCATGCGTCACCTCCCGCCACCTGGGCCGGCGGCGCCGGCGCGCCGGGCTGAAAGACGCGGGCCGGCGCCAGGCCCAGGGCGAACAGGATGAGCACCAGCGCCAGCAGCGCGGCGAACTCGGTCCGGCCGAGATCCTCGTACCGCAGATCCGGCCGGTGCCGGCCGAAGAGCAGCCGTTGCAGCAGACCGAGGAAATACCAGGAGGCTGTGAGCCAGGCGAGCACGATGACGGCCAGCGCGCCGGACAGCGGCAGCCCCGGCGTCAGCAACAACCCCATGAATCCGGCGAAGACGCCGAAGGGCGGCAGCCCCAGGGCTGCCAGCGCGAGCAGCGCGAAGAGCACGGCAAAGCGGGGCATGGGCTGGGCCAGTCCACGGATTGCGCGCAGATCCATGTCGCCGTAGCGGGCCCTGATCGCATACCAGGCCTGGAGCAATCCATTGGTGGCGAGACCGACGGCCGCCAGATACAGCACCGCCTGCGGCGGCGCGGTCCGCATCGTCGCGACATACCACCACAGCATGGAAAAGAACGACAGGTTGGCATAGGCCAGCAGCGCGCGGACGCGGGACTGGGCCAGCGCCTTCAACGCGCCATAGACCGCTCCTACGAGCCCCAGCACCGGCAGCGCGTCACGCGCCGAGTCCGGCAGATGCGGGAACACCGCCAGCAGGCCGTGAAATCCGAGCACGGGCAGCAGGCAGGCCAGAAAGGCGGGCAGATTCCCCGGCAGCCCCGCCAGCGCCGCGACGTACCCCGCGTGCACGGGCGCCAGCGGCAGCAGCATCGCGCAGACAGCCAACACGGCCACCGCGGACACCGGCGGCGCCGCCACCAGCCCCAGGACGAGGCAGACCACCCCGAATGCGTAGATCCCGATGCCCTGCCACAGGTGGGAAACGGACAGCGCGCGATAGCGGTGGAGCAGCGCCACCAGCACGATCAGGAGCAGCGCCGAGAGAATGAGCCCCATGCCGTCCTGGGCGGTCAGCATGCTCAGGCCCAGGCCCAGCAGCAACAGCGTCAGAATCCAGGCGGCGCGGTTGTCTTCGTGCGTGGGCTGCCCCAGCAGCGAGAGACACGCGGCGATCGGCAGCAGCATCAACAGCGACACGCCCGCAGCTGCGCCGGGCGACGCAACGAGCAGCGCCAGGCTCGCGAGCGACACAACCAACGCCAAGACTTTCAATGCCGCCGGCTTGGACCAGACCGCGAACCCCCCCACGGCTCCCGCCACGGAAACCGCCGCCGGCAGCCAGAGCGACAGCCCCTCCGCCATCACCGCGACCCTCCGAACGAATGCTTGTCCAAAGCGTGGGCCACCCGCATGATCCCCCGGCCGAGCCGGTCGTGCAGCGCGTCAATATACAGCCGGTTCATGAGCAGCACATAGAGGCGGACCCGCAGCGCCTGCACCCAGGCCGGCAGCGGCATCGTCCGCCCGTGGGCCTGCGCATAGAGGTACACCCACCCCAGAACGATCAGCAGCGTCGTCCCGACCACCAGCCCGTCGAACAACGGGCCGGGCAGCGCCGCCGCCTGGAAGTAGCGGGTGACCGTGGCCGGGTCCGGATAGAGGAAATGCGTGAAGGCCTCCGCGGCGAACAGATAGGTGAAGACCACGAAGAGCAACGTGACCAGCATCGCGGCCGAAACCTTCCACGAGGCGACGGCGCGCAGGCGCGTCAGCGTCAGGATGGCCTGCGAGGAGGTCACCCAGATGAAAAACAGGAAGACCACCGTGCCTTGGGACTCCAGCAGCGGGATGCGCAACACACCGTGTGTCACCAGCAGGATCACGAGCGGCAGCATCAGGGTGGTGAGAAACCCGGTCGCCCACGTGAACGGCGGAAGATCGCGTTCCGCGCCGGCGTGACGGGCATGGGGCGACGCCGGCTCCTGGCGGACCCTGCAAATCACATCCCCGCAGTTCAGAAAGGCGGTGGCCTTGAACAGGCCGTGCGCGATGAGGTGGAACACCGCCAGCGCGAAGGCCCCCAGTCCGCATTCCATGATCATGTAACCCATCTGCCCGATGGTCGAAAAACCGAGCGTCTTCTTGATGTCGTTCTGCACCAGCATCATCGAGGCGCCCAGCACGGTTGTGAGCATGCCGACGGCGAAGATGACGTGCAGCGCGGTCGGGCTCAATCCATAAAGCGGCGCCAGCCGGTTCAGCAAAAACCCGCCCGCGTTGATGATCCCGGCGTGCAGCAGGGCGGAGACCGGCGTGGGCGCGTAGAGAAAATGAGGCAGCCAGATGTGGAGCGGGAACTGCGCCGACTTGCTCATGGCGCCGCCGAAAATCAGCAGCGAGACGGCCGTGGCGCCGCTGATCTCCAGTCCCGGCAAGGGGGACAGGACGACCGGCACGGCCGCCGCCCGCTCGAAGAGTTCCTGGAATTCCACCGTGCCGTAGAGGGCATGGGCCAATACGATACCCGCCAGAAACGCCGCGTCGCCCACGCGCAGCAGCGTGAAGGTCCTGCAGGCGCCCTGAAGCGTGCCCGCATGCGCATGATTGTGCGCCAGCAAAAAAAGCAGCCAGGACACGAGTTGCCAGAACACGAACAGCATGACGAGGTTCGCGCTGGACACCATACAGAGGAGCACGAAGGTCGTGAAGGCGATGAGCCCGAGGTACCAATGGTAGCCACGGTCCTGGTGCATGTGGCCCGTGGAATAGAGATAGATGAGCGTACCGACCAGCGAAATCAGCGTCATCATCACCGCGCTGAGCCGGTCGAAATAGAAACCCACCGGCAGCGCCAGTCCGCCGGCGCCCGGCTCGTAGAACCGCACGCTGACCGGGCCCTGCGTGGATACCGCCGCCAGCGTCAACACCGCGCCCGCGAAGGCCGCGCCGATCGGCAGCGCGCCGATCCAGGCCTGCCGTTCGCGCAGGTGAGAGCCGGCCACCCAGATGAACAGGGCAGCCGCCAGCGGGAGCAGCGGAACAAGAATCATGGACGACATGCCCGACATGCGCCTCTCCGCACGCAACAAAAAAGCCAGCCGACGCCCCGGCCTTGGCCAAGAACGTCCGGCTGGCTTGTACTGTGACCGGCCTCCTACCAGACTACAAGGAAGTCGGTTACCCTACTGCCGCAATCGTTGGAATTTATCGAGCATGGGTCCGCCTGTCTGGGATGACAGGACGGCGGCCCCATCGTTTGCAATTGCGTGAGCAGGTGTCTTACCATAACGTGTCGGAACGTACAACCTGTTATTGGACTCAAGCCGGATAGGTCTTTCGGGTATGCCCCATAGTCAATCAGGGTCTGCGAAAAGCGGACAGACCAAAGGCGAAGCGGAGAGCGCCATTCGTAACGCCGTCATCAAGTTCGAGCAGGAATTCATGGGACGGGGGCCCGAGGATGTCCGGGCCTTCATCATCAAAGACATCGTGCTGGTTCGACTGAAAGGCGTGCTGACGCCGGCCGAGCGGCAACTGGCCAAGACGGCCGAAGGCGTCGAGATGGTGCGGCGGCTGCGGCAGAACCTGATCGCGCAGGGGCGGGACAAGCTGTGTCAGCAGGTGGACGAGATTACCAGGGCCAAAACGATCGGCCTGTTTACCGACATCGATACCCAGATCGGCGAACGTATCATTGTGTTCACCCTGGACCGGGATATCGAATCGACCTTCCAATAGCACGGTCATGGCAGAGCCGCCGGCAGACGCCCGCAGCGCGTGTGCGGCCGGTCTTTACCGACAATCGAAAAGATGAAGCCGGGAGGCGACCGTGGAGAAACTCGTCGAGGGATTCAAGAAGTTTCAGGCCGAAGTCTTCACCGCCAAGCGCGCGCTCTTCACCAAACTCTCCGAGGGCCAGGCGCCCCGCGCCCTGTTTATCACCTGTTCGGACTCGCGCATCGATCCGACCTTGCTCACCCAAACCGAGCCGGGCGAACTCTTCATTCTGCGGAATGCGGGCAACATCGTGCCCTCCTACGGGGGCGGGGCCATCGGCGGCAACACGGCCACGATCGAATATGCCGTGGCCGTGCTGGGCGTGAAGCACGTGATCGTCTGCGGACACACAGATTGCGGGGTCATGCGAGCGCTGCTGCACCCGGAATCGATCCGGGATCTGCCGGCCGTGCGGAGCTGGATGGAGCAGGCGGAGACGACGCGGCGCATCGTCCATGAGAACTACGCCGATCGCACGGGGGATGAGCTGCTCATCAACGCCATCCAGGAAAACGTGCGCGTACAGCTCGACCATCTCAAGACCCATCCCACCGTGGCCGTGCGCTTGCGGCGCGGCGTGCTCACGCTGCACGGATGGGTCTACTCCATCTCGACCGGCGATATCTGGGCGTACAACGAGGGGAAGGGCCTGTTCGAGTCCTTGGCGAGGGCGGTAACCTGACCCTGCGGTTCGGGTCTGAGGCGACCTGAAAGTCCGCTACGCGTAGCCGTGGTCGCGGAACCAGCGCACGGCCTTTTCCAGCGCCACCTCCACCGGAATCTGCGGCGGGCCCAGCTCCCTCGCTGCCTTGCTGCAATCGTAATGCATCCGGTACTTGGCCATCTTGACCCCCTCCAACGGAATGCGGGGCGGCCGGTGGGTGAAATGGTCGGCGAGCCACTGGTTGGCATAGGCCAGCGGCAGGATCGCCAGCCGTGGCAGTTTGATTGTCGGCGCCGGGACGCCGGTCAGGCGGCTGAGAATCTCGAAGATCTCCTTCAACATCAGATTCTTGTTGCCCAGGATGTAGCGTTCGCCCAAGCGGCCCCGCTCCATGGCATGGACATGGCCGGCCGCCACGTCCTCCACGTCGATCAGGTTCATGCCGGTGTCGATGTAGGCCGGCATGAGCCCTTTCATGAAATCCACGATCATCTGGCCGGTGGGCGTCGGCTTGATGTCCCGCTCGCCGACCGGGGCCGAGGGGTTCACGATGACCACCGGCAGGCCTTCGCGCGCCATCTTCAGCACTTCCTGTTCCGCCAGGTACTTGGACCGCTTGTAGTCGCCGGCCATCTGGGCGAGTGACACCGGAGTCTCTTCCGTGCCGAGGCCGCCGCCTTCGGGCAACCCGATCGCGCCGATCGTGCTCGTATAGACGATCCGGGCCGTGCCGGCGACGCGCGCCGCCTCCAGCAACGTGCGCGTGCCGGTCACGTTGATGTCGTAAAAGACGCGGGGATCCTGGGCCCAGAGGGCATAGTGGGCGGCGACGTGGTAGAGCTGCTGGCAGCCGGTCAGGGCACGGCGGAGGGAGGCCTGGTCCCGCACGTCTCCCGGGACCTGCTCTACGGTGAGCCCGTCCAGGTTGCGCAGGTCGCTCTCGGGCCGGACCAGCACCCGCACGTCCGTGCCGGATGCCGCGACCGCGCGGGCGACGGCCGCGCCGACAAAGCCCGTTGCGCCGGTGATTAATGCTTTCATGGGAGCCGTCGGCTTTCAGCCATCAGCAGTCAGCTTTGGCAAGCCCAGTCCGACATTGAAGCTGAGGGCTGATAGCTGACAGCATTCGTGCTAGTTCTTCCTTGCCGTGATGTACTTGGCCAGTTCCCGGAGCGGGTCGGCGCTCGGTCCGAACCCATCGAGATGTGCGATCGCCCGGTCCCGCACCTGGTCCGCCAGGGCCTTGGCCCCTTCGACCCCGTAGAACGTGGGATAGGTCTTCTTGCCCCGTTGGGCGTCGGTATTGGCGTTCTTGCCCAGCTCTTCGCGCGTGCCGGTCACGTTCAGCACGTCGTCCGCGATCTGAAAGGCCAGCCCGATGTCTTCCGCATAGCCGGTGAGCCGGTCCAACTGCTCCGGCGCGGCGTCGGCGACGATCGCGCCCATCCGAACCGCGGCGCGAATGAGCATGCCGGTCTTGTGCTTGTGGATATTCTGTAGCGTGACAAGGTCGATGTCCTTGTTTTCGGCCTGGATGTCCAGCACCTGCCCTCCGACCATGCCCAAGTTGCCGGAGCCGACGGCGAGCTCGTAAATGAGTTGCACCTGACGGGCCGGGGCCAGGCCGTCCACCAGGTCGCGCCGGCTGCAGAGTTCGAACGCAAGCGTCAACAACGCGTCCCCGGCCAGGATGGCCATGGCCTCTCCGTAGACTTTATGGTTGGTGAGCTTGCCCCGACGGTAGTCGTCGTTGTCCATGGCGGGCAGGTCGTCATGGATCAGGGAATAGGTATGGATCAGCTCGAGCGAGGATGCGATGGGCAGGACCGTCTTGGCCAGGGTCGGAGCGGTCCCGCCGACCGCCTCGGCCGCGGCGATCGTCAGGATCGGGCGGACCCGTTTGCCGCCGGCGAAGAGGCTGTAGCGGATGCTCTCGTGCAGCGTCGTCGGCTGGGTTGTGGCGTCGGGGATGACCGACTCGAGAAAGCGGTCCACCGCCTCGCGTTTTTGTTCCAGGTATTCGCGAATGTGCATATGCATATGGGGAAAAGGGCTCCGGGCTGATGGCTGAATGCTGATGGCTGTCTGGTGTCGGGCTGTGATGAGGCGAGAGAGTAACAAATGGTTTCGCGGGGTGTCAAACCGGACTGATACCCTTGAGAGTTGGCTTTGGTTAGGTCTATTATGGCATCTGCACATGTCCAAAGGGATTCTTTCGTATCGCCTCATCGAGAAAGATGGAAAAGAAGAAAGCCAAGGACAAAGGCAAGTTGGTCGAAACCGGACATTTCCCGCCTGACATTTGCGGCCAATACGAGATCCATGAATGGAAACATGCTTCGGCTATCCTCAAGTCAGACTTTCCGAAGGAGTGGAATGACTTGTTGGAGATGCTTCGAGCCTTCAAGTTAAGAAAGTCATGGATTGTTAAAGGTGGGGGGAACAAGACCGAATTAGCCAACTGGATTGATGAATTTCTCGGAATGCGTGGATGGAGAGAAAAGCAGTTTTCCACGGCTGTCATGGTGGATCAAGCCAAGTTGGAGTCTCCTACTCACAAGGTCGATTGCTACAAGAATAAAATTGCCCTTGAGGTTGAGTGGAACAACAAGGATCCATTCTTCGACAGAGATTTGAATAATTTTAGGTTATTGTTTGATTTGAGGGCGATTAGCGTAGGAATCATATTCACTCGTTGCGATGAACTTCAGGAAATTTTCAACGAGCTTGGTCGTGGCTCCTCTTATGGTAACTCAACGACTCACATGTCGAAATTGCTGCCCAGGATTGAGGGTGGTGGCGGGGCAGGGTGTCCTTTGATTGCAATAGGAATTACAAGGTCACTTTACCAGGAGGACCTGTGATGGATATCTCCCGTTCCTTTATTGAAGGAGTTGGAAACCGGAAGTTCAGGACCATCCTGGCGGATCCTCCTTGGCAGTTCGCCAATCGCACTGGGAAAATGGCTCCCGAACATCGACGATTAAACAGGTATCAAACCTTATCTTTGAGGGAAATTTGTGAAATTCCAGTTCCATTAG
Organism: Nitrospirota bacterium; assembly: GCA_028876065.1. Lineage (GTDB taxonomy): Bacteria > Nitrospirota > Nitrospiria > Nitrospirales > Nitrospiraceae > SYGV01. Next base: position 166 of record JAGWTI010000053.1, on the reverse strand, counting down.
CTGTGAATGAACCTGCCCATCTGTATCTGTGGGTGCCCAACGCATTGCTTCCAGATGGATTGGAAGTCATGAAGGCGTGGGGGTTTACATACAAAACGAATATTGTTTGGCACAAAATCCGAAAAGACGGGGGGCCTGACGGGCGGGGGGTTGGTTTTTATTTTAG
>JAGWTI010000145.1 GCA_028876065.1 Nitrospirota bacterium | reverse complement strand
GGGACCGGTCGGCTTGGTCCAGCAGCACGTTCAGCACGTGCATCTGCTTCCTGTCGCGCAGGGCCGCCAGCAACGCCTGGACCAGCTCGCCGTGTGTGGCCACCCGATGGCCGACGCCGCCGCCCACCAGATCGCAGACCTTCTCGTAGCGCCATTCGTTCACATCGTTGAAAGGCCCGTCCAATATCTCCCGTTCCGTGCCATAGCCCCGGTTGTTGAGCACGATCACGATCGGCGCCTGGCCGTAACGGAAGCAGGTGCTCAGTTCCGTGCCGGTCATTTGGAAGGCCCCGTCGCCCACGAGCACGATGGGGCGGAGCGAGGGATCGGCGAATCCGACACCGACCGAGGCGGGTACTGAGAACCCCATGGACGTATAGTAGGCGGGGGAGAGGAATTCCGCGCTCTTGTGGACGCGCAGGTCCGCCCCGGCGAAGAGCGCCTCGCCGATGTCGGCCACCACCAGCATTTTCTCGTCCAGCACGCTCTCGAGTTGCTGAAACAACCCGCTGAGCGTGACCTGGCTCCCGGCGGCCGGCGCCTCCTGCTTGCCCGCATCGCGGGAAGGCAAGCGGCGCGCGTGGAAGGTCGGCATAGGCGCGGCGATCAGAGCCCGCACGAAGTCCTCGAAGTAGACCCCCTCGTACCGATGGTGCTTGATGGTAATCGCGTCGGCGGTGGCGTGGATCGCGCGGCCCTCGGCCAGGAACGGGGACTGGGCGCCAAGGTCCTCGATATCCGTCAGGATGGAGCCGAGCATCAGGAGGCAGTCGGACCCGTCCACGAACTCCTGCACCTCGTCGCGGCCGATGAGCCCGCCGTAGACGCCCACGAAGAGCGGATGGTCCTCCCGGATCACGGACTTGCCCAGCAGGGTGGAGACGACCGGAATGTTCATCCGTTCGACCAGGCGCGACAGGTCGTCCTGGAGCCGAAAGCGATGCACCTCCGCGCCGACCAGCAGCACCGGCTTTTCCACCGCGGCCAACATTTCACGCACCTCGGCGACCGCTTCCGCCAGGGCCGCCTTGTCGCTCAACTGGCCGGCCTTCGCCGGCGCGCGCGACGGCCCCTCGATGGGGGCATGGACCAGGTCGCGCGGGATTTCGATGTAGATGGGACGCTTGTAGCGCACCAGGGCCGTCAGAACCCGGTCGATCTCGCGTTCGGCCGTGAGCGGATCGTCCAACACGACCGAGGCGACCGTTACCTTTTCGAACACTTCCTTTTGCGTGGAGAAGTCGCGGACCATGTGGTGCAAGTAGGGATTCCGCACCCGCTCCGCCATGCCGGGCGAGCCGGTGAGCAGGATCACAGGCGACCGTTCGGCATAGGCGCAGGCGATGGCATTGACGACGTTCAGTCCGCCCACGCAGTAGGTGACACAGACCGCGCCGATGCCTCTGATCCGCGCATAGGCGTCTGCGGCAAAGCCGGCGCAGTCCTCCCTCGTCATCCCCACCTGTTTGATGGGCGATTCTTCGATCAGCTTGTACAGGGTGAGGACATAGTCGCCGGGAACGCCGAAGATATGCTTCAGTCCCAGGCCGTGCAGCCGTTCCAGCAATACAGAACCGATAGTCTTTGTCCCCGCCATGTGCCTCTCCTGATTCTCTTGTATCCCTTGTACCCCGACTTCACAGTCAATGTCGAACCGATTGTACTATAATCGCCTTGATGAAGCAGAACCAGCCCGACCCGTCCATCCCGACAGACCCTCCCGACAGGCCCGTGATTCCCCCGGAGACGGAGCTGCCGGAGATCACGCTGAAAGGCATGCTCCTCTCGATCGTCCTGGCTGCGGTGCTGGCCGGGGCCAACGCCTACCTGGGCCTCTTCGCCGGCATGACCGTGTCGGCTTCCATCCCGGCCGCAGTCCTATCCATGGCCGTGCTGCGGCTCTTCCGCCATTCCAACATTCTCGAGAACAACATCGTGCAGACGGCCGCCTCGTCCGGCGAAGCGCTGGCGGCGGGAGTCATCTTTACGATTCCCGCCCTGATCCTGATCGGCTACTGGACCAGCTTCGACTATTGGCAGACCGCCTCCATCGCGCTGGTCGGCGGTCTCCTGGGCGTCCTCTTCACGATCCCGCTCCGCCATGCCCTCATCGTCCAGGCCAACCTGCGCTTCCCCGAAGGGGTGGCAACCGCCGAAGTGCTGAAAGTCGGGGCTGGCCCCTCGGCCGGCTCGTCGGATGTCGTGGCGAGACAGGGGGTACGGACCCTGCTGACCGCCGCCTTGCTGGGCGGGGCCGTCAAGTTGGGGGAAAGCGGCCTGGGCCTCTGGGCGGAAGCCCTGGAAGGAGCAACCAGGCTCGGGCGCTTCGTCGTCTATGGCGGCGTCAACCTCTCGCCCGCGCTGCTGGCCGTGGGCTTCATCATCGGCCTCAGGACCGCCGTCGTCGTCTGTTTCGGCGGAGTGCTAGGCTGGCTGGTCTTAATGCCTTTGTACGGGCTGGTCAACGGACTACCGGACGGGACCGACGCGCTGGCCGCGGCCAAGTCTGTCTGGAGCGGCCACATTCGTTATGTGGGGATCGGTGCCATGCTCGTCGGGGGGCTCTGGACCCTGATGCAGTTGCGCCGGCCGATCTACGAGAGTCTGCTGACCGTGAAACAGGCTTACCGCACGGCCGGCACCGGCGCCAGCCCGGCCATCCCCAGGACCGAACGGGACGCCTCGCTGCCCTGGATCGTCGGCCCCTTTCTCCTCGCGCTCATTCCTATGACCGTCATCTATACCCAGGTCGTCGGGCGCATCGGTGTGGCGATCGGCATGACGCTCGTGATGGTCGTCGCCGCCTTTCTCTTCTCCTCCGTCGCCGCCTACATGGCCGGCTTGGTCGGCAGCTCCAGCAACCCCGTGTCCGGGGTCACCATCGCCACGATCATGCTGGCAGCCTTGCTGCTCGTGCTGGTCATGGGGCAGGGCAATCCGGCCGGCCCGGCCGCCACGCTCCTGATCGGCGCGGTGGTCTGCTGCGCCGCGGCCATGGGCGGAGACAACCTGCAAGACCTCAAGACCGGCCACCTGGTCGGCGCCACGCCCTGGAAGCAACAGATCATGCAAGTGGTCGGCGTGGCCGTGGCGGCCATCGTGATCGTGCCGGTCCTGGCGCTCCTGCAGGCCAAGTATGGGATCGGCGAGGTCACGGAATCCCATCCGCACCCGCTCAGCGCCCCGCAAGCGACGCTGATGGCCAGCCTGGCGCGCGGCGTCTTTGGGGACGGCCTGCCCTGGCCCTTTGTCGGGCTGGGCGCAGCCATCGGGACGGGGATCATCCTGTTCGACCGTCGCCAGGAGCGGCGCGGCGCTTCGTTTCGGACGCCGGTGCTCGCCGTGGCGCTCGGGATTTACCTCCCGTTGAAACTGTCCGCCGCCATTCTCATCGGAGGGGTGATCGCGGAACTGGCCCGACAGGCTCGGCCGCAAGGGGAGGGATCGGACAACGGCGGGCTCCTGTTCGCCGCAGGGTTGGTGACCGGCGAAGCCTTGATGGGCATCCTGCTGGCCCTGCCCATCGCCTTGAGCAGCCTTTGGCCTTCGCTCGGATCGGACCCGTTCAAGCTGTTCGAAACGCCGCCGCTCGGCGCCTGGCCCGGGCTGCTGGCGGTCGGAGCCGTGGCTTTTTGTCTTTATCGGATCTCGATCGACAGGCGCTAGACGAGATAACTTATCCTCCAATAGGCTGCTCAAAAAGGTCATTCAACAAGGCCGCAAGGAGCGAAGACCACGAGGCGTACTTGTGTAGTACGTTGAGTGGTCGGAGCGACTGAGAACGAAGTTGAGGGCCTTTTTCAGCAGCCTAATCAGAGGGCGGTTCGAAATGGCCGGACGGACGCGACTGCCACGGGATGGTCGCCTGCCGGGATTGTTTGACCAGACTGCGCAGACTGGCTTCCGCCGCGCGCACCAGCTTGGGCTCGCCGCCCTGGAGTAACGCGGTCAGCAGCACATAGAGTTCCCGCTCTTCCTTGCTGCCCTGCAAGACCCGTTCGGTGACCGGGTCCACCGATGTCTCCGAGGGAACGAAGACCGGCTCCCCATCCGGGTCGGTGGTGAGCAACGTCAACTGCTTGGGGTCTCCATAGAGCCAGGGAACGGGAATGCCCAGGGCTTTCGCCAGCGATTCCAGGGTCGAGGCTTGCGGGTCCAGCTCGCCGCTTTCGATCGCCTCCAGCGACGAGGAGGGGAGCCCGGCCTTGCCGGCCAGCCCGGAAACGGACTGCCGCTTCGAGAGACGCCAGGCCTGGATGGTCGAGCCGATCGACATGGGCGGATGATAGCGAATCACGCTGCATCACGCAATGGCGCGCAACCGCTTGACAGGGTCGTTCCATCCCGGTACTGCTGGTCCACAAAGGAGACACCGTGCCTGCTCATTCCCCCAAACCGCTCACAGCCGCCAACGCCCAGTTCATCCGCTCGCTCGTGAAGCAAAAGAAGGAACGGGATCGGGAGCGGGCCTTCGTGCTGGAAGGGGAGAAACCGATCCTTGAGTTGCTCGAATCCGACGCGACGGCCTTGCTGGCCCTGGTAGTCGGAGAGAGCCGGCTCTCGCAAGCCGATGCGGGCCTGCGACAGGCCTTGCGTCACCGGTCCGTCCCGCTCCATACCTGCCGCGACTCGGTCTTCGACAGTTTGTC
>JAGWTI010000052.1 GCA_028876065.1 Nitrospirota bacterium | reverse complement strand
CCAACGGAGTGACTGACAAAAACATCGCACAACCCATTGAAAAGATGGCGGAGGGGGTGGGAGTCGAACCCACGGTCGAGTTGCCCCGACTCTGGTTTTCAAGACCAGCGCTTTCGGCCACTCAGCCACCCCTCCATACCAAGCTTCGCTGGAGCCCGGCCCTTCGATCAAATGGGCCGGGAGAGGTATTTTTCCGCCAGTGAAATATCAATCGAGCTTTGCTTGAACCGCCGCGTTCGATCAAATCGCGGCGGAGAGTTACATTCCAGCGGCCAGGTAAAATATTGCCGCCGACGTTTCGACGTGAACGGCTGTCCTGCTAGCCCTTCCCAATCCGCTCCACGCCGCCCATATAAGGCTTCAAGGCTTCCGGAATCACGACCGAACCGTCGGCCTGCTGGCCATTCTCCAATATGGCCACCAGGGTTCGGCCTACGGCCAGGCCTGAGCCGTTCAGCGTGTGGAGGAACTCGTTCTTCCCGTCGGCCCGGCGGAATCTGATGCCGGCGCGTCGAGCTTGAAACGCCTCAAAATTGCTGCACGACGAGATCTCCCGGAACGTGTTCTGCGAAGGGAGCCAGACCTCCAAATCGTAAGTCTTGGCGGCAGAAAATCCCATATCCCCGCTGCAGAGCGCCATGACTCGATAGGGCAATCCCAGCCCCTGCAAAACGGCCTCGGCGGCAGCCGTCAGCCGCTCCAGCTCCTCATAGGAGTCCTCCGGCTTCGAAAACGCCACCAGCTCGACCTTGTTGAACTGGTGTTGGCGAATCAACCCTCGGGTGTCCTTGCCGTACGACCCTGCTTCGCGGCGGAAACAAGGGGTATAGGCCGTATATTTGATGGGGAGCTGCGCCTCCGTCACCACTTCCTCGCGATGGAGGTTCGTCAGCGGTACTTCGGCCGTGGGGATCAGGAAGTAGTCGTCGTCGCGCAGCTTGAAAAGGTCTTCCTCAAACTTGGGCAACTGTCCGGTTCCGGTCATGGCGTCTCGATTGACCATGAACGGCGGCAGCACTTCTCGATAACCATGACGACTCGTATGGAGGTCCAGCATGTAATTGATCAGCGCCCGCTCCAGTCTGGCGCCAAGCCCGGTGAGCACGGCGAACCGGGCGCCGGCGATCCTGGCGGCTCGCTCAAAGTCGAGAATCCCCAACGCTTCGCCGATTTCCCAATGGGGCTTGGGCGTGAACGCGAGCGCCGGCGTCGTGCCCCAGGTCCGCATTTCCACGTTTGCCGTGGCATCCGGCCCGGCCGGTACGGACTGGTGTGGAAGGTTGGGAATGCGGAGCGCCACCTGCTGGACGCCGTCGTCCGCCAGGCGGAGACGTTCTTCGATCTCTTTGATGCGATCGCCCACCGCTTTCATTCGAGCCATAGTCTCGTCCGCCGGCTGTTTCTCGCGTTTGAGCCGCCCGACCTCCTCAGAACCTTTCTTGAGCTGATGCCGGAGCTCTTCTACCTGCACCATCAGGCGGCTACGTTCTTGGACGAGTGTGCGCACACCTTCCCACGGCACATCGGCCGCGCGCGCCCCAAGTTGCGCTTTGAGCATGTCCAAATTTTCCCGAAGCAATCGTTGGTCGTGCATGCGGTCGGATGTTACGTGAGGCCCAGCCAATCGTCAATGGCCGGGTATGACCGATACAGCTCCGACGAGGCACCCACGTCGCTCCGACGGAGCCGCCCGCACGAATCTTGACAAGAGAGGCGTGGGGGAGGGACCATAGGCCGTGCAACCCGTCTCCAATCCACCGAACCCCTTCGAGTCTCAGCACCGCCATCTCCTCGAACCGGCACCTCGCGCAAAACTTCAGGTATTCGAAGATTCCGCAAGAGAAATCATCAGTTCAAACGACAGCCCTGATCTTCCGTTCCGGTGGAGTCTGAACCCGTACCGAGGCTGTTTCCATGCCTGCGCCTACTGCTATGCCAGGCCAACCCATGAATATTGGGGCTTCGGGGCTGGGACGGATTTCGACTCCAAGATCATCGTCAAACGCGAGGCTCCGACATTGCTCCGCCGGACCCTCCTCAAGCCGTCTTGGCACGGGGAGCTGATCGTCTTTTCCGGCAATACGGACTGTTACCAGCCCCTGGAAGCGGCCTACGGACTGACCAGGGCTTGCCTGGAGGTCTGCGCCGAATTCCGAAACCCGGTAGGTCTGATCACCAAGGCGGCGTTGATTACCCGCGACCTCGATGTGCTCAGGCGGTTGCACGACCAAGCCTGGGTGCAAGTCTACTTCAGCATTCCCTTCGCCGCCGACGCCATGGCGCGCACAGTGGAGCCTCAGGCGCCGTCGAGCACGAAACGGTTCGAGGCGATGCGGCTCCTGTCGGAAGCAGGCATCCCCACGGCGATTTCCGTCGCTCCGGTGATTCCGGGGCTCAATGAGGACGACATCCCGGCACTGCTTGCCAGAGCCCGCGAGGCGGGAGCCGGCAGCGCGACGTATACCATCCTGCGCCTGTCCGGCAGCGTCGAACCGGTCTTTCTGGAGCGTATGGCGGCGGCCTTCCCGGACCGCATCAATAAAATCATCAATCGGATGAAAGAGGTCCGGGGCGGGAGGCTCTCGGAGGGGCAGTTCTTCAAACGCCACAGGGGCACAGGCGTCTACTGGGACATGATCGAACGATTATTCGAGGTCGGCTACAGAAAAGCGGGCTTTCAGGACGATGCCGTCAGGCCCGTGCCCCGCAGTTTTCGCCGGCCTGGTCCGACGCAAACAACACTGTTCACCGACGAGGAGCAGCGCGATGAAGCATAATCCGGGGTTCTTGGCGATCGTGGAGCGGGCCAGACGGCAGATCAAGGCATGCACCGTGGCCGAAGCCAAAGCCAGACTGGACCGCGACGAAGCCCTTCATTTTCTGGACGTGCGTGAGGATTATGAGTTCGCCAAGGACCGCGCGAAAGGCGCCATACACCTCGGACGGGGCATTCTTGAGCGGGATATCGAACGCCTCATTCCCGACAAACAGGCGGCCATCATTCTCTATTGCGGAGGCGGGTACCGCTCGGCGCTGGCGGCGGAGAGTTTGCAGCAGATGGGCTACCGTAACGTCGTCTCCATGGATGGAGGAATCGGCGCATGGCGCGAGGCAGGCTTTCCGATAGAGCAGGGGTGAAGGAAGGGCGCCGCCTGACGGCGGCGCCCGAGGCTCACTTGACCGGATTCAGCTTGTCGAATTCTTTGATCACCTGGTCGGTGACGTCGATCGTCTCCTTGTTGTAGATCACGATCCGCAAGGTCTGTTCGCTGCCCTTGTCCACCACCAGGCTGTAGCCGTTCCGCTCCGCCACCGCCTTGGTGGCGACCGCGATCCGCTTCATATAGTCGTCCACTATTTCCTTTTGTTTGCTTTGAAGGTCCTGGTTAAATTCCTGCGCCTGCTTCTGATAATGCTGGATCTTGGCGCGGAACTGTTCTTCCATCGCGCGCTTGTCCTGATCGGACGCCTTGGGCGCCTGTTCCTTGAGCTTCGCCTCGAGGCTCTTGAGCTCTTCCTCGTCGGTGGACAGGACTTTTTGCCTGGTGCGGGCATATTCTTTCAGCGCATCCAGAGACCGCTTGCCGGCCTTGGACTTTTCCAACACTTCTTGCGGGTCGATCACGCCCATTTTGAACGCATCCGCAGCCAAGGCGGACGGGGCTCCGGCAACCAGGGCGATGCAGAAGGCGAGTGCCATGACTGCCAGCATCGCCGCTCCTGTCATTCTCTTCATCATGACCGTATGACTCCTTTTCCGCGGTTCTTCGTTGAATGGATCGACGGCGATCGATCGCCGCTGACGCACGGACTGCAAGTTCGGGCGAGAATAACCGTAGCCGCCGATGGTGTCAAGCTCCTCGAACGGCGCCTCATGAAGGCGGCCGATGCCACCGCGCACGCCAATTTTAACACCAATTTTACAGGGGGGATGGTAACGTGAGGGCAATTCCATGGGGAGGCTAGCATGGACACGATCTATCTGGATGTGATCTTCGTCGGCATAGCCGTCCTGTTTTTCCTGTTGTCAGAGTGGCTCTGCGCCGGACTCGACAAGCTGTAGGAGCCGCACGATGAGTATGCTCTACATCGGCACAGGTCTGCTCGCTGTGGGACTGCTGATCTATCTCCTGGTCGCCCTGTTGAAACCGGAGTGGTTCTGATGACGGGCCATGGCGCGCTGCAAATCGGACTGTATCTCATCGCACTGTTGGCCCTGGTGAAGCCTCTGGGCTGGTACATGGCGAGGGTCTACGAAGGGGCACCGGTGGGAGTGGATCGCCTGCTCGGCCCTGTCGAGCGAGGGATCTATCGGCTGGCCGGCGTTCGACCCAACGACGAAATGGATTGGAAGACCTATGCCGTGGCCATGCTCCTGTTTAACGCAGCGGGCATGCTCGTCCTCTATGCCTTGCAGCGGTTCCAGGGCTTGCTTCCGCTGAATCCTCAGGGCTTCGGCGCCGTACCGCCGGACCTGGCCTTCAACACCGCCGCCAGTTTCGTCACGAACACGAACTGGCAGGCCTATGGCGGCGAAACCACGATGAGCTACCTGACGCAGATGCTCGGGCCGACGGTGCAAAACTTCGTATCGGCCGCCACGGGAATGGCGATCCTGGTCGCGCTCATCCGCGGCCTGGCGCGCCGGACGGCCGGGACGCTGGGAAATTTCTGGGTCGATCTGGTCCGCAGCACCCTCTACATCTTGTTGCCCATCGCGGTCCTCCTCTCGCTGGCTCTCGTGGCGCAAGGAACGATTCAGACGCTCGATTCCTACAAAACGGCCGCGCTGGTCCACCCGCTGATCTACGACAAGCCGGTCACGGATGCCAACGGCCAGCCGGTGCTCGACGACAAAGGCCGGCCGAAAACCCAGTCAGAGACGGTGACCGAACAAATCCTCGCCGTCGGTCCGGCCGCATCTCAGATCGCGATCAAGCAGCTGGGTACGAACGGGGGCGGGTTTTTCAACGTCAATTCGGCGCATCCCTTTGAAAACCCGACCCCTCTGTCGAACTTCCTGGAGATGCTGGCTATTCTGCTGATCCCGGCATCCCTCTGCTATACCTTCGGCCGAATGGTGGGGGATACGCGGCAGGGATGGGCGGTTCTCTCCGCGATGACCATTATCCTCGCCCTCTTTCTCGTGATGGGTTTCTGGGCCGAGCAAAATGGCAATCCGACCTTCACCGGCCTGGGGCTCGATCAGACCGCGAGCCACCGACAGGCGGGCGGCAACATGGAGGGCAAAGAAACCCGGTTCGGCATCGTGAATTCAACGATCTGGGCGTCGGTGACGACGGCCGCCTCGAACGGCTCGGTCAATTCCATGCACGATTCCTACACGCCGCTCGGCGGGTTCATACCGCTCTTCCTCATGCAGTTCGGTGAAGTCGTGTTCGGCGGGGTCGGCTCCGGCCTCTACGGCATGATCGTCTTCGCGATCGTCGCCGTCTTCGTCGCCGGGCTGATGGTCGGACGCACGCCCGAATACCTGGGCAAAAAGATCGAACCCTACGAGATGAAGATGGCCGCGCTGCTCATTCTGATCATGCCGATCGTGGTGTTGGGATTTACCGCGGCCGCGGTCATGACCCAGGCCGGCATAACCTCGACCTTCAATCCCGGGCCTCATGGGTTCAGCGAAGTGCTGTACGCCTACTCGTCACAGGGCAACAACAATGGAAGCGCCTTTGCCGGGCTCAACGTGAATACGCCGTACTACAACACGACCGGCGGGATCGCGATGCTGATCTCCCGCTTCTGGCTGGCGATTCCCACCTTGGCGCTGGCCGGGTCCCTTGCCCGCAAGAGACCGGTGCCGGTCGGTCCGGGCACCCTGTCCACCCATACTCCGTTGTTCGTCGTCCTGCTGATCGGGGTCGTGGTGCTCGTAGGCGCGCTGACCTTCATTCCCGCGTTGGCCCTCGGTCCGATTGCCGAGCACGTGTTGATGGTTCACCCCTCATGATCCTGTGGCAGCGAGGCATGCGTCATGACCAGCCATGAGAAGGCGATCTCCCTGTTCAGTCCCCCTCTGATCCGGCAGGCGATCGTGGAGTCGTTTCGCAAACTGGAGCCGCGTCATCAAGCCCGCAACCCGGTGATGTGCGTGGTGGCGGTCGGGGCCGTTTTGACCACAATCCTGTTCATACAGGCGGCTGTGGGGGTCGGCGAAGCGTCCGCGGGGTTCATCCTCGCCGTCTCCCTCTGGCTCTGGTTTACCGTGCTGTTCGGAAATTTTGCCGAGGCGATGGCGGAAGGCCGTGGCAAGGCTCAGGCCGAGTCCCTGCGAAGGGCCCGGCGCGATCTCACCGCCAAGAGGCTCGGCCGACGGGAGCCCGGCGTCGAATATGTGGCGATACCGAGTGCGATGGGCAAGGCAGGCGAAGGCTATACCGTGGTCTCTGCGAGTACGTTGAAAAAGGGGGACACGGTCCTGGTGGAGGCGGGCGACTATATCCCGGTGGATGGCGAGGTGCTCGACGGGATCGCGTCGGTGGACGAAAGCGCCATCACCGGAGAAAGCGCGCCGGTCATCCGCGAGACCGGCGATCGCAGCGCCGTGACAGGCGGAACGCGCGTCCTCTCCGATTGGCTGATCGTCCGTGTCACGGCCACGGCGGGCGAAACGTTCCTGGACCGCATGATCGCCATGGTGGAAGGGGCTAAACGGCAGAAGACGCCCAACGAACTGGCGCTGAATATCCTGCTCGCCGCCCTGACGATCATCTTCCTGCTTGCGACCGTCACGTTGCTCCCGTTCTCGCTCTACAGCGTGCAGGCCATGGGACAGGGCGCCCCGGTCACGGTGACGGTGTTGGTGGCGCTCCTGGTCTGCCTGATTCCGACGACCATCGGGGCCCTGCTCTCGGCGATCGGCATTGCGGGCATGGACCGCATGATCCAGGCCAATGTGATCGCCATGTCGGGCAAGGCGGTGGAGGCGGCGGGGGATGTGGACGTGTTGCTGCTGGACAAGACCGGCACGATCACCCTCGGCAACCGCCAGGCCGCCGAGTTCATTCCCGCGGAGGGCGCGACGGAATCCACGCTGGCCGACGCCGCGCAACTGTCCTCCCTGGCGGATGAGACGCCGGAGGGTCGGAGCATCGTGGTGCTGGCGAAGGAGCGATACGGCTTGCGCGCGCGCGACATCCATGAGCTGGGCGCCGTCTTCGTGCCCTTCACCGCGCAGACGCGGATGAGCGGCGTCAACCTCAACGGCCGCGAGATTCGCAAAGGCTCGGCCGACGCCATTGAAGCCTATGTCAGCCATCGGGGCGGGCGCTTCTCCGAGAAGGTCCGGACGACCGTCGAGACGATTTGCAAACAGGGGGGCACCCCGCTGGTGGTCGCCGAAGGCGCGCACGTATTGGGGGCCATCCATCTCAAAGATATCGTGAAAGGCGGAATCAAGGAACGCTTCGCCGAACTGCGCCGCATGGGGATCAAGACGATCATGATCACCGGGGACAATCCGCTCACGGCGGCGGCCGTGGCGGCGGAGGCGGGGGTGGATGGCTATCTGGCGCAGGCGACGCCCGAGGCCAAGCTCACGCTCATCCGTGAGCTGCAGACGGGCGGGCGGCTGGTCGCGATGACCGGCGACGGGACCAACGACGCACCGGCCCTGGCCCAGGCCGATGTGGCGGTCGCCATGAACACCGGGACCCAGGCCGCCAAGGAGGCCGGCAACCTGGTCGACCTGGATTCCAATCCCACCAAACTGATTGAAATCGTCGAAATCGGCAAGCAACTGCTGATGACCCGCGGCGCACTCACCACGTTCAGCATCGCCAACGACGTCGCGAAATATTTTGCGATCATTCCCGCCGCCTTTGCCGGCACGTACCCGGCGCTGGGGACGCTGAACGTCATGCGACTGGCGACGCCGGAGAGCGCCATCTTGTCCGCGGTGATTTTCAATGCGCTCATCATTATCGCCTTGATCCCACTGGCGCTGCGCGGGGTGAAGTATCGGGCCATGGGGGCGGAACCGTTGCTCCGGCGGCACCTCTGGATTTACGGGGTCGGGGGGATCCTTGTCCCGTTCGTCGGCATCAAGATCATCGATGTCCTGTTGGAAGTCTTGAGACTTATCTGAGGAAGATGTGATGCGTATATACCTGCGACCAGCGCTCGTCGTCCTGGGGCTTCTGACGGTTCTCACGGGGCTCGTCTATCCCCTCATGGTGACCGGGATGGCCCAGCTGTTCTTTCCCTGGCAGGCGAACGGCAGCCTGATCGTCCGCGACGGGAAGCCGGTCGGGTCCGTGCTGATCGGGCAGCCGTTTGACGCGCCACAGTACTTCTGGAGCCGTCCCTCGGCGACCTCCCCGTTTCCGTATAACGCGGCGGCCTCCGCCGGCTCGAACCTAGGCCCCACCAACGAAGCCCTGGTCGAAGCCGTGCAGACTCGGATCGACGCGCTCAAGGCGGCTGATCCGGGGAATCCCAAGCCGATCCCCGTGGATTTGGTCACCGCATCCGCCAGCGGACTCGATCCGCACATCAGCCCGGCGGCGGCCGACTATCAGGTACGCCGCGTGGCCAGATCCCGGGGCATGAGCGAAGCGCAGGTTCGCCAAATTGTCGCCCAGTACACGCAAGGGCGTCGGTTTGGAATCCTGGGCGAACCCCGGGTCAACGTGCTGGAAGTGAATTTGGCGCTGGATGCCAAGCCATAACCGGCTCTCGCTGCCTCGTCCTTGCAATGCTGCGTCAGGTGGTTTATTTCAGGCTTCGTTGACGCCTTGCCATGCCTCTTCTACAATCCCAGCGAGGTCTTTGTGCCTATCGCGGTGTGCGGGTAACCGTACTCGAGAGCTCCGCGCGGGAGTCCGATGAACGACCAACGGCCTGACCCAGATGCCTTGCTGAGGCGCGTGCAAGCCGAAGAGGCCGAGCAGGCACGCGGCAAGTTCAAAATCTTCTTCGGCGCCACGGCCGGCGTGGGGAAGACCTACGCCATGCTGCAAGCGGCGCACGAGCAGCAGGCGGACGGGGTGGATGTGGTCATCGGCTGGGTCGAGACCCACGGACGGGCCGAGACCGAAGCGCTGGTGAAGGGGTTGGAAATGCTTCCTCCCCGGACCGTTGAGCACGGTGGAACAGTCCTGCGCGAGTTCGACCTCGATGCCGCGCTTGCCCGCCGTCCGACCCTGATCCTGATGGATGAGTTGGCCCATACCAACGCGCCTGGCTCGCGCCATCCGAAACGGTGGCAGGACGTCCAGGAGTTGCTCGGCTCGGGCATCCACGTCTATACGACGATCAACGTCCAACATCTTGAAAGCCTCAACGATGTCGTCGCCCAGATCACCGGCGTGGTGATGCGGGAAACGGTGCCGGACTCGGTCCTGGAGCGGGCCGATGATGTCGAGCTGGTCGACCTGCCGCCCGATGACCTGCTCCAGCGGCTCAAGGACGGCAAAGTCTATCTGCCTGAGCAGGCGGAGCAGGCGCTGCGTCATTTCTTTCGCAAAGGCAACCTCATCGCCTTGCGCGAGTTGGCGCTGCGTCGCACGGCCGACCGCGTGGACGAGCAGATGCAGGTGTATCGGCGCGATCATGCGGTGGTCCGGACCTGGCCGGTCGCCGAATGCATCATGGTCTGCGTCAACATGAAGCCGCGCGGAGCGCGACTGGTACGTGCCGCCCGGCGGATGGCGGCGGGGCTGCGCGCCAAGTGGCTGGCCGTGTATGTGCAGATGCCCCGGCACCTGCGGGCGAAAGACGCCGATCGCGATCAGGTCGTCCAGACGCTCCGGCTTGCCGAACAACTGGGCGCGGAAACAGTGACGTTGAGCGGGGAGAATGTAAGTCAGGAAATCCTGAGCTATGCGCGTGCCCGGAACGTGACGAAAATCATCGTGGGCAAGCCGGTCCGGTCCCGGTGGAAGGAGTGGGTGTTCGGGTCGGTGGTCGCGGACCTTGTCCGCAACAGCGGCGAAGTTGATATCTACGTCATTACGGGGGAGGCGGGCGAAGGACGCCCCTTGGCTGCGCCGGTGTTCCAACGGACCAGCAACTGGTGGGCCTATGGACGGGGGGTGCTGGTGGTCCTCCTGTGTACGGCGCTGGCCTGGTTCATGTTTCCATACTTCGGCGTGACCAACCTGATCATGGTCTACCTGATGGGGGTGGTCCTGGTCGCGACCAGATACGGACGCGGCCCGTCCGTGCTGGCATCCATTCTGAGCGTCGCCACCTTCGATTTTTTCTTCATTCCCCCGTACTTCTCCTTCGCCGTGTCGGATACGCAATATCTCCTGACCTTCGGCGTCATGTTGGTCGTGGCCCTGCTGCTCAGCGGATTGACCGGCCGCATCAAGCGGCAGGCGGAATTGGCCCGTCAGCGGGAACGGCGCACGTCCGTCTTGTATGCCATGAGCCGCGATCTTGCGACCCGACGCCGCGTGGAGGATCTGGCCACGGTGGCCGCCCAACACATCGGCGAGGTCTTCGAGAGCCAAATCGCCATCTTTCTCTCCGCGCCCGACGGTCGCCTCGTCTGGCAACGCGGCGCGCAGCTCTCCTTCGAATTCGATCCCAAGGAAACCGGCTTGGCCCAGTGGGTCTACGAGCATGGCCAGGCCGCCGGCCTGGGGAGCGATACCCTTCCCGGAGCCGGCGCGCTGTACCTGCCGATGGTGGGCGCACACGGGCCGATTGGAGTCCTGGCCGTGCGCCCCTCGCGGCCGGGGCGCCTCTTTGATCCGGAGCAATTGCACCTCCTTGAGACGTTTGCCGGCCAGATCGCCCTGGCGATCGAACGCGTTCGTTTGGCCGAAGAAGCCCAACGGGCGCAAGTCCTGGCGGAAACCGAACGGATGCGCAACGCGATTCTCAGTTCGGTCTCGCACGATCTGCGCACGCCGCTCGCCACCGTGACGGGGGCGGCCAGCAGTCTGCTGGAGGGCGGCGACCAGCTCGATGTCGCCGCGCGGCAAGACCTGGCCAACGCGATCTACGGAGAAGCGGCCCGTTTGGATCGCCTGGTCAAAAATCTGCTGGATATGACGAGGCTCGAAGCCGGCGCCGTCCAACCCAAGAAGGAATGGCACCCGATCGAGGAAATCGTCGGCGCCGCATTGACCAGGCTCGAGGGGAGACTGCACGGTCAGTCGGTCAGAACGCAATTTCCCCCGGACCTGCCGCTGGTGCACCTTGATGGGGTGCTGATCGAGCAGGTGCTCGTGAACCTTCTGGAGAATGCGCTGAAATATGCCTCTCCGGGCGGCCCCATCGAACTTTCGGCTGCCCGGACCGATGACGCCGTCATAGTTGAAGTGGCCGACCGAGGGCCAGGGTTGCAGCCGGGAGACGAACAACGGGTCTTCGATAAATTCTATCGCGGGAGCCAGGCACGGAAGGGGGGCGTGGGACTGGGACTGACCATCTGCCGGGGCATCGTCGAGGCGCATGGCGGCCGGATTTGGGCCGAGAATCGACCGGGCGGCGGCGCCGCCTTCCGCTTTACCCTGCCGCTGGAAGAAGCCCAACCGACGGTTGAACCAGAACAGGCGGAACCGCACCCGGCCGCATAACGATCATGTCGATCTCGAATCCACAGACGCCCGCTGCCATCGGACCGCATAACGCCACAGTGTTGCTGATCGAAGATGAGCCGGAGATCAGGCGCTTCCTCCGGGCAATACTCCCTCAGCAGAGCTATCGGCTGCATGAAGCGACAACGGGCCAGGACGGGCTGGCGCAAGCCGCCGCCCGCAACCCGGACTTGATTCTGCTCGACCTTGGGCTGCCGGATATGGACGGGTTGGATGTGGCACGTCGGTTGCGCGAATGGGCGACCATCCCCATCATCGTCCTCACGGCCCGAGGGGAGGAACAGTCCAAGATTCAAGCCTTGGACCTGGGCGCCGACGACTATGTCACCAAGCCCTTCAGCGCAGGGGAGTTGCTGGCCCGCATGCGGGTGGCGCTGCGCCATGCCGCAAAACCACCAGGAGAGGAGGGGGAGGCCAGCTTTACGACGGGAAGCCTGCGCGTAGACCTTTTGCGCCGGCAGGTGTTCGTCAAAGAGAAGGAAGTCCACCTCACGCTGATCGAGTACAAACTCCTGACGACGCTGATCCGCCACGCCGGAAAGGTTCTGACGCACCGTCAATTGTTGAAGGAGGTCTGGGGTCCGTTGCACGTGGACGAAGCCCATTATGTGCGGGTCTACATGCGGCAACTCCGCAACAAATTGGAGGCCAATCCGGCCCGCCCGCAGCTGTTGCTGACGGAGCTTGGCGTCGGCTATCGGCTCCGCGCCGAGTAACGGCCCTTCGCGGTCTCTTCATGGAGAATCGAAGGTCCAGAGCATGCTGAAGAGCAGGAGGTGTTGACCGGGTGTGAGCATCGGCTGCCCGTTGGCGAAGTTCCCGTTCTTGAAGAAGCCGCCCTGAGCCCCTGTCGACTCGTCGTACCGATACTCCGTCCGGAACGTCGTGTTCGTCCATTCGAAGGGCATTTTGTATTCCACCGTGTTGGTGATGGCCTTGACGAGCTGCTGGTTGCCCGTCCAGCGCCCGTTTCGGTCCCAATAGAATTCCGGCCGCACGGCCAGACTCCACGGCCCGGCCACATGCCATCGCGTGAACAGGGCCCCGCCCATGACAAACGCCCTGGGACTGCCCGGCTGCCCGGCGACGTTTTCCGTGCCGAAGTCGTACGACAGCGCGACCGTCACCTCGTCGCCTTTCCATTCGGTGATGTAATTGGAATACAGCCGCCAGAACTCCATGGACGTATTCGCTTGAGCCGGACCGTAATAGATCGTTTCCGTCACCGTCACCCTCGACGTCGCCTTCCATGACATTTGCCCCCCGTAACTGGGCTGATCGTTGGCATGGGCCAAATGATAGTATCCGTTGATCACAAAAGCCGCCGCCGTCAGTTCGTCGTTGATCGGGTAACGGGCGTTGACGCCGAACATCATGTAGGGGGTATTGTCCGCGATCCAGGACCTGGTGTAATTGAAGTTATCTTTGGCATAGAGCGATTCGTAGCCGATCAGGCTGTTGAACAGGCCCGCCGTGACCGTCAGGTCTTTGCCGGCCACCGGAGCCAGATAGGAGACGTTGGCGCGGGAGAAATGACGGAGCGTGTCGGCCCCTCCGACTTTCGGCTCCCCCTGGAGGAAGGCAAAGTCCTTGGAGTCGTAGCCTCCCTGCGCGCCGAACTCCATGCCCCAGCGAGACTCGGTCGTCGCGTCCTTGCGCACGTAGACCAGTCCCATGTTCGGGTCCAGCTCGTTCGTTCGCTCCGTGGTGGTTCGGCTTCGGAACAGATGGTTTTTGGGAAAGTTGAAATCGACGTCGTAGCTCAGATCCAGGTAGGCGCCATAGTGCCAGAGGGGGGAAGCGGCCTGCGCATTTTCTAAAGCGGGGGGCGGCTCACCGATTGCCCCGCCGAGAGGCTCCTGGGCGGCGACCGGCGCGGCCAACAGCCAGAAGAACAGCGACAATATCCGACTCGACCGAACCGCGAACCGCGTCACGAGATCGTCACTCCTCCTAAATTTCGTCCTGCTCTGATAGCACATCTTGAGTCACGATGGCGAATCGCAGGGCGCTCCTAATGCCGGCCGTTCCGCTCGGGCGTTTCGCCCATCATCCACAAGCACAGCACCCCTACGATCAACACCCATGCGATCAAGGCCATGACACACCTCCTGTATGCATACACGGTAGCAATGATAGAACCATGCTCATGCATACATGTCGGCGCAGGTTACGCGATGGCGTATCAAAACAGGGGCAAAACGACCCAGGAACCTATTAAAACGGTGTAAAAGTCTAAGCGGAGCGGAGGCGGAAAGAGGGATAGAGCTGAGACGCGGTCTTACAGCCGAAAGAGAGGTCCGGTCATTTGATTCTTGAAGGAAGCGCTGCTAGGCTGGGCCAAACGCGAGGGCAGACATGAACACCAAGACCCCACCAGCACAACCGCACGGACATGCCGAATTCGTCAAGGCGCTCCAGCACGAAACCATCTCTTGCCCGATAGGGGGATGCGGCGGGCCGCTCGACGTGACCGACCTATCCCAGGTGAAGGACCGGGTCAAGACATTCAGCCTCCGATGCCCTCACTGTGGGTGGGAAGGGCAACTGAGGGGACAGGAAACGTTGACACCCCCCTGGGACGACGCCTCGCTCCTGCTCATGGCGGACGAACACCTGATGCACCAGCAGCCGATTTGTCCGTTCGACGATACCCCGGTGGTCTTCACGTCGCTGCCGAACCCCAGGCGGCGGGCTCGGTACCGGCTGTCCTGCTATTATTGCGGCCGGCAGACCGACATGGATTGGCCTCCGGCAGAGGCGAGGCGATAACGGCAACGTGCGATGAGGGGATCTCAGGTCCGCTGGGCTGGAACCGACTCGGCCGAGGGAGATTTGGAGTCGAGCAACGGCAGGTGGGCGACGCGGTTCCGCCCCTCGCGTTTCGCCGTGTACAATGCCAAATCCGCGACTTTCAAGATCTGCGCCGGAGTCGGATTCGAGACCTTGTCGGGGACATAGGTTGTCAAGCCGATGCTCGTCGTGAGTTTCAACGCGCGACTTTCATGGCCGAATTGAAATTGCTCGACGGCCTCGCGCAGCCGTTCGGCGGCGGCCAGCGCCCCGTCCTTTTCCACGCGCGGCAAGATCCAAATGAACTCATCTCCGCCCATCCGTCCCGCCAGGTCGTACCCACGGCTTTGCACGGTCAGGATGGAGGCATAGTCCTTCAACACCCGGTCGCCCATGTCGTGGCCGTAGGTATCGTTGATATACTTGAAGTGATCCACATCGATGACGGCGCAGGACAGAGGGCAGTCGAACCGCTTGGCCTCTTCTAAGGCGCGAGACAACGTGCCCAAGAGATGCCGCCGGTTGGGCATGCCCGTCAGTTCGTCGTGCATGGCGTCGTGCACCAGCCGTTCGCGATGCGCCCGCTCATGCTGGGCAAACTCAGCCAGCGCCCCGTAAAAGAGCGTCATCACGAGCAAGAAGGGGAGGCGGATCAGCAGCGTGCCGATGGCCATCGCTTTATGCTGGGTCGTATAGAGAAACAGACTATAGCCAAAATAGGCGGTGCAGGTGATCGAGGCTAGAATCAAGGCCCGTTTCAGGTTCCCGGCGGCGCCCGCGATCATGATGATGCCGAAGTACACGACAAAGATGTCGGTGCCGCTGGTGCCGGTCACATATAACATCCCGGGCACGAGGATGGTGTCGACGATCACCAACGTGGCCGGAATCGAACTGGGGGCAATCAGTTTCGGCAGGCCGTACAAGAGGATGGCGTTGGTGCCGAGCAACCCCAGAATCAGAAAGAGGGCGTCGCTGGCTTCAAGGGCGGATTCGGCGGTGACGACATGGGCCGACAGGACCACCACCACAAGCCACTGCATGATGGGAATCGGTTTGACGAATTTCTCAAGGGCTTCGGCCATCCCTTTCGCCGCCTCCCAGAGGTGTGGGTGGCATTGTGTACCGGGGAGAAAAGATTTGTCAATGTGCCGGCTCTGCCCCGCTAGCGGGAATACGGATGCGTGTCTCGCGGGATACTTGCGGATGAGTACGTAGCAATGGGGAAAGACTCTCTCCCGCTCATTCTCTGTTTCGGCGACAGCCTGACAGCCGGGTATCAATCGCCGACAATGGCCCGTCCGCAGGTGCGGGAGACGCCGTACGGCCGGTTCCTTCAGGACCGACTAGGCATGCGGGCCCAGGTGGCGGTCAGCGGCCTGTGCGGAGAAACGACGGGCGAGATGGTGGCACGCTTCCGCCGTGATGCGGAGTCGCAGCGGCCGGCCTGGGCCGTCATTTTGGGAGGCACCAATGACCTGGGGGGCTCGATCGCCCCGACGGACATCATGGGCAATCTCACCGACATGTACGAATGGGCACTGGCTCGGGGCATTCGACCCGTGGCCGTCACCGTTCCGTCGATCCGATCGGGTGGGGACTTCGAAGACGCCTCGGGGGCGCCTGGCCGGTCCACGGTCCAACATGAGGCCGCCCGCTGGGTCGCAGACCACATCGCCCGCCGACGGATGCTGAACCGGCTTATGATGGACTATTGCGCCGGAAGGGGGGTGGCGTGCATCGATCTGTTCGCCGACACGACAGAACCGGACACGGGGCAACTGGCAGCCCGATACTCCAACGATGGACTGCACCTGACGACCGACGGCTACCGCCGGCTTGCCGATTTGCTCTATGAACAGGTGTTCGGTCCTGCGTTGAGCGGCGCATGATGCGGAGCATCGACGACCAGTCATTCGATCGGGTGATAGAGCGGGCCGACCGGCCGGTGCTGGTCGAGTTCTGGCAACCGGGGTGCGGACATTGCCAGGCCCTCATGCGCGAGCTCGAACTGTTGCAGGAAGAAATGGAGGAGCGGCTGCTGATCCTCACCATGAACGTGCAGGAGAATTACCAGATCCCGGCTGAACTGGAGATCACGTCGCTACCAGCCCTGGCGCTCTATCGGCACGGGCAATTCGAGCGATTCATCGGGGGACTGGGCAAGAAGGACGCTATCCTCAAGCAGTTACAAGAAGCGTTGAGCGCCGAATGATGCATGATGAACGCAGAAGATCCTGTCAGAAATTCATCATTCTTCCTTCTGCACGGCTATAGAATCCGCCAGGTTCGCCCGTCACTCTGAATGAGCTTGTCGGCTTCCACCGGGCCCCAACTTCCGGCCGGATATTCGGGCAGCCACCTGGCTCCTTGGGCCTTCCAGCCTTCCAGGATTCCGGTCACCCAGGCCCAGGAGACCTCCACCGCGTCCCGTCGCATGAAGCGCGAGGCATCCCCGATCATGACATCCAGCAGCAACCGCTCGTAGGCTTCCGGAGAGGGAGTCCCGAACACCTCGCTGTACTTGAAGCTCATCTCGACCGGATGGGTTTCCGCCCTCGTGCCAGGCACACGCGACATGAGGCGTAGCGAGAGCCCCTCTTCCGGCTGAATTCGGAGGGTCAGGAGGTTGGGGGCCTGGGGACTGGCCGGGTCGGCATTGAAAAGAATCTGGGGGATATCCTTGAACTGCACGGCGATCTCGCTGGCCCGCTTAGGCAGCGCTTTTCCCGTTCTCAGATAAAAGGGGACTCCGCCCCAGCGCCAGTTCTCCACGAAACATTTGAGCGCCACATAGGTCTCGATCAGGGATTCGGGAGACACTCCGGCTTCCCGTCGGTACCCGGGGCCATCTTTGCCGTGGACCTTGCCTTGGCTATACTGAGCCCGCACGGTAAATCGCTCTACGTCCTGGCCCAGGATCGGCCGCAAACAGTGCAACGCCTCGATCTTGGCGTCGCGAACCACGTCCGGGTCGAGTGAGTGGGGCGGCTCCATGGCGACCAGGCAAAGCAGTTGAAGCAAATGGTTTTGGATCATGTCTCGCAAGGCGCCGGATTCCTCGTAATACGTCGCCCTGGTGCCGACCCCTTCCGCTTCGCTGACCGTGATCTGTACATGATCGATGTATTTGTGGTTCCAGATGGGTTCGAAGATGCTGTTGGCGAAGCGCAGCACCATGAGGTTCTGGACGGTTTCCTTGCCCAGATAATGGTCGATGCGAAAGGTCTGGGATTCATCGAACACCCGGCCGATCGTGGCATTGATGGCCCGCGCCGATTCCAGATCTCGGCCGATGGGTTTTTCCACGATCACGCGGGAATACGGCTCTCCGGACCGAATCGGCCGTACCAACCCGGCACGCTGCAACCCTTCACAGACCGGGGCGATCGAGGTAGGGGGAATGGCCAGGTAAAAGATCCGATTGCCCGGCAACTTTGCCTCGGCTTCGATCCGTTCCGCTGCCTTCTTGACGCAATCGTAGGAATCCGGCTCGTCGATAGCCGCAGACTGGTACGACAGATGCCGCTCGAAATCGGCCCACGTGGACTCCACCAGTTCCTGGCGGGAAAAGGTCTGAACGCCTTCGCGCACGACGGCGCGGAATTCCTGATCGCTCAGCGGTTTGCGTCCAAGCCCGAGCACGGCATAGCGCTCGGGCAGCAAGCCGTCCAGCAGCAAGTTATACAGCGCCGGCACCAAGCGGCGTCGAGCCAAGTCGCCGGACCCGCCGAAAATCACTACCGTGCAAGGCTCCGCGGTCCCGTTGCGCGGCTGTTCGCTCGTCGATGGTCTCTGGTCTCGTTGTGCCATCCGTGGCTTCCTCTCGCGTCAAGATTTACCGACGAACCGCGTGGCCGCCGAAGGCGTTCCGCAGAGCCGCCAGCATCTTTTCGGCGAACGTATCGTGCTGGCGAGAGCGGAAGCGGGTAAAGAGCGCCGCCGTCAACGTAGGGACAGCCACGTCCTTCTCGATCGCATCCAGGACCATCCATCGCCCCTCTCCGGAGTCCTGCACGTAGCCTTTTAATTGATCCAGGCGCGGGTCCTGGGCTAGGGCATCGGCGGCCAGTTCCAGCAGCCAGGAACGGACGACGCTGCCGTGCATCCACAGGTCGGCGATCTTGGCCAAGTCCAGGTTGTAGTTGCTCTTGGCCATGAGCTCGAATCCCTCGGCGTAGCCCTGCATCATGCTGTATTCGATGCCGTTATGCACCATCTTGACGTAGTGGCCGGCTCCATGCCCCCCCATGTGGGCCCAACCGTGCTCCGGCGCCAGGGTCGTAAAAATGGGGGCCAACCGTTTGACCGGGGCCTCTTCGCCGCCGACCATCAGACAGTACCCGATTTTCAGTCCCCAGATGCCGCCGCTCGTCCCGGCGTCCACATAGTGAATGCCCTTGGCGTTCAGTTCCGCGGCCCGCCGCACATCGTCGTGGAACTTTGTATTGCCCCCGTCGATAATGGTATCGCCGGGCTTGAGCAGCGCCGACACGGCTTGCACGGTTTCCTCGGTAGGGGCTCCGGAGGGGACCATGATCCACACCGCCTTGGGTGCGGTCAGTTTCCCGACCAGATCGGCCAGCGACGTTGCGCCGACGCAGCCCACGCCCTCCGCCTGCTTGACCAGATCCGCGGTCCGATCGTAGACCACGACCCGATGCTTGTCCCGCTGCAGGCGCGTGACCATGTTCATGCCCATCTTGCCCAAGCCGACGAATCCGAGCTCCATAACGATCCTTTCTCCGTCTGTGTTCGCCCGCACCCAGAGGGGAGGGAACAGAAGACAGTTATCCCCATCCATCTTCTATCGGGCGCAATTCTAGCACACTTGAGGGGGAGAAACTGAAATGTGGAAGGGGAAAACGGTCTTAGTCCACGCGTTGGGGGTGGGGAACATCGTGAAACAGGTGGAGCGCGAGATTCCGCCCGATGCTGATGCGCTCGGCGACGGGCTGAGCCGTCAGAAACCGTTCGATCAATTCCCCAAAGGCGGCATCCCGTGAGGCGATAAACCGGAGCGTATCGGCCGGCGCCGTCGGCCACAGCCCGCGCAGGCGGAAGAAATCGTCCAGCAGGTCTTCCAGAAAAAGCCCCAGGAGGTACTGAGCGGTGGCCGGTTGATGGCTCAGATCTTCGGCTTTGCCCAGACGGTGAAAACACTCGGCCTTCAGCCTGATCTTTTCATGCATGCCGACGGGAGGCGGACCGGTTCTGAATCGCTGATTGGCCTTGTCGGTCAGCTTGGAGCCGGCCCCTTCCAGTTCGAACAACACCCGCGCCTTCCGGAGCAACGGCGGGAGGCGGGGCACCACCGCCAGATCCTGCTCGACCCCTTTATATTCCCGGTAGCGGATCTCCACCTGCCGGTTGGACACGCGCACGATTTCATCCCCCTCGCCCTTGCCCTTGACGAGCGCGATCAGATCCACATCGCTGTGCGCGGTCCAGGCGCGCCTGGCGCCGGAACCGACCAGGACGACGGCCAGCAGATCGGCTCCCCGACGCCCGCGGACATAACGCAGCGCGGCTTCCAGCACCTGTTCCACACCGGGCGGATCGGGCGGCGCCGGCGCCTCGGCCACGTCCGGCACGTCCAGCAATTCGGCTTGCAGTTCTTCGCGCGAGGGACGCGACGGGGCGACGTCGCTCGGCGATTCAGGTAACACGGGGTCCATCATAAGCCTTTCTCGTATCGCCGCAGGGTCTTCATCGTCCAACCGCCTTGCGGATCTCCGTTTCCAAAGCAGCCAGCCATTGCTCGAACGGCAGAGACTCGTCCACCACGATCTCCAGCTTCCCGTTGGACAGCTTCCGGACCAATCCGGGACTGGCGGGAGACAGGGGAATCTCCACCCATTCGCGTGAGAGCCCCAGTCGGTCCGTCAACTCGAGGATCTGATTGATGTGTTTGAACGTCACCATCGGCAGCATGGCGGCATTGTAGAGAGGGGTTCACGAACCTGTCAATCAAGGAAGCGCTCACGCTTCGCGCCGCACGAATACTAACGGGTGAGCACTTTGGCGAAGATCCGGCAGGCTTCGTCGATGTCCTTGGCCGATACATCCAGGTGGGTGACGGCGCGGAAGGTGGTCCCTCCGACGCTGTTGATCAGGACGCCGGCCTGTTTCAACGCGGCCACGATGTCCGCCGCCTGCCGGGTCTGATCCGTCACGTCGAAGACCACGATATTGGTTTCGACGCCGGCCACGTCGATGGACACGGAGGGAATCTTCCGGAGCTGCCCGGCCAAGACCTTGGCATGTGCGTGATCCTCTTTCAGCCGGGCAATGTTGTGCTCCAGCGCGTAGAGGCCGGCCGCGGCCAGAATGCCCGCCTGCCTCATGCCGCCCCCATACATACGCCGGAGCGGTCGGAGCTTCACAACAGTCCCGGCATCGGAGGCGATGATCGAACCGACCGGCGCTCCAAGGCCTTTCGACAGGCAGAACGACACGGTCTCGAAATGCCGGGCATAGTCGGCGGCCGGCACGCCGGAAGCCACCACGGCGTTGAACAGCCTGGCTCCGTCCAGATGCATGGGGATGCCGTGCGCCACGGCTATGTCTCTGATCCGCCGGATCGTCTCCAGGGGATAGACCGAGCCGCCGCCGCTATTGTGGGTATTTTCCAGGCAAATGAGCCTGGTCCGGGGATTGTACGGGTCGTTGGGACGGATCGCCGCCTTGACTTGCGCCGGATCGAGAATGCCGCGCTGCCCGGTCACCCAATGGAGCTGCACCCCGGCCAGCGCCGCGGCGGCTCCATGTTCGTACTTCACGATATGGGCGCGGCTGTCCACGATGACTTCGTCCCCCGGCTGGGTCTGGACCTTGATGGACAGCTGATTGGCCATGATGCCGGTCGGCACAAAGAGCGCCGCCGCTTTCCCGAGCAAGGCTGCCGCCATTTCCTGTAAACGGTTGACGGTCGGATCTTCGCCGTACACGTCGTCGCCGACCGGCGCCGCCGCCATGGCATCCCTCATGGCTTGGGAGGGCTGCGTCACCGTGTCGCTGCGAAGATCGATTGTTCGGTTTGGCGATTGAGTCATTGGTTCATTGAGCCATTGTTTCGAAAGAATCGTCGGCCATCTTTCGATCGGCAATGGATCAATCGTCAAGAGTTTAGTTTGTGTCGAGCGTCCGCCGGTCCTCGAACCGGTACTGCTGCCGGTTCAGGACCGGGAGGACGGAGAAGACCGGCGTATTGTAGGGGATCATCGCGCTGTCCGTCCCGGGCAGCAACTGCAGGTGCATGTTCACGAAGTTGAAGCTGAGCCCCTCCGTCCAAGGCTGGGTGACCGCCTGGGCATAGGCTTGGACCTTTTCGGTGGCATAGGTGCGCGTCAACAGCCCGGCGCCGCCCTGCAACCCGTACTCGTGCAGGTCCGGCGCGCCCTGGACGAGGAGCGACACCGATGCCGCATCGAACCAGACCTTGAAGTTGCAGACCACCTGGATGTATGGCCCTAAGGCGTTCGTCGCATCCAGAAACGCGCGGGGAAGGCCGATCTCCATGGGAACGTCCGACGGCAGGGGCCGTTCGACGGAACCCAATTCCGCTTCCTTCACCGGCGACGCGGAGACGAACAGCAGGTTCGGATCGTCCAGGGCGATGTCCAGCACCTGATCGTCGTAGTAGCTGCACAGCTTGCCCATCTCGTACCGGAGCGGAAAGGAATAGCCCATCGTCGCGTACCAGATGCGGAGCGCGGCCTCCAGCGGCTCGTCCGGCCGGCGGCTGATCTTCAGATCGAAGGGGAGCATCAGGTGCAGCGCATTGGTCCGTACGGCCATGAACGGGGCGCAGGCCCCGGCCCACTCCTTGTGGACGGCAGGATTCTCCGGCTCGAACTTGCGGGCCGGGCCGGAAAAATGCTGGGCGGTTTTGGACTCCTTGGTCAGCTTGTACTTGTTCTGATAGTACGTCGCCGCGCGCTTTTGCGCCGTGTCCAGGAAATAGTCGGGCAAGTCCGTTTCGACGACGATGCGCTGTTTGTCGAGCGACGCGGGGGCTTGCGGTCGGTTCGACCGCATCGCCTCGTTATAGAGGTCCAGCTCAGCCTGGGCTTTCTGAATCTCCTGGGTCAGGTGTTGCGCCAATCCCTGATCGGGGTAGGCGGTCTGCCGGAGCAAATGCAGGGCGCGTTGCAGACAGTCGAGCTTGTGGCTGTAACGCTTCGGCTCTGCCGCGAAGGCCTTGGCCGTGGCCATGTAGAGGTTGAACTGTTCCTCCGGCTGGAGGCCGAGTTGGTCCAGGTCATGGTCCTTGATAAAGGCCATGGCCAACGGCCCGAACGACTCCTCCTTCCTGATGCAGAGGGTCATCAGATAGTTGTACTGGGCCCTGGCTTCCTGTGGCGTCATGCCGGCATTCTAAGGGAATCAGGAGCGGGGGGACAAGTGACCGGAGCGGGGCGGGGGATTGCGCCGCAACAGAGCCCTTCCGTCTGGCTTCCACGGCGAAGCCAGAACCGAGGCGGGAATATGGCTTTGATGGGCGATTTCGGCTAGACTTCGGCGGACATTCAACCGCTGGCTCTGACGGAGAAACAGGCGGATCATGCCGACACTGAACTGGATCGGGAAAGAGGCGGTGATCAATCACCACCAACAGGTCCCGTTCCATCTCCTCAAGGACGTGCCCGACCTGGCCTGTGGCGAGCCGGGCGACGGCAACCTCATCGTGCAAGGCGACAACCTCGTCGCGCTCAAGGCGCTGCTTCCTTATTACGCAGGACAGGTCAAGTGTATCTACATCGATCCGCCGTACAACACGGGCAACGAGGGCTGGGCCTATAACGACAACGTCAATAGTCCGATCATCCGCGAATGGCTCGGTAAAGTGGTCGGCAAGGAAGGGGAGACGCTCGACCGGCACGACCGCTGGCTGTGCATGATGTATCCGAGACTTTCGCTATTGAAGCGGTTCCTGAGTGCTGAGGGCTCGATTTGGATCTCCATGGACGATTCGGAGATTGTTCATCTGCGGGCACTCATGGACGAAATTTTCGGCCGCGAACGGTTCATCGCCTGCAACGCCTGGCAGAAACGCTATTCGCGTGAGAACCGAGAAGCCATCGGTGACGTTCATGAATACGTGACCGTCTATGCAATGGACCCTGAGCGGTTTAAAGCAACGAGAAACCACGTTCGCTTGGCAGCAAAACAGTTGAAGAATTATAAGAATCCAAACAATGATCAGAAGGGTCCATGGCAGTCTATCTCGATGACTGCACAAGGATGGCGCCCCAACCAGATGTATAAGATCGTCGCACCTAACGGCAAAATCCATGAGCCGCCAGAAGGACGTTGTTGGTCGATGGTCGAGCCTGAATATTTGAAGTTATCCGAGACCGGTCGGATTTGGTGGGGCAAAGATGGTAAGGGTGTACCCCGTGAGATTCGCTATCTCAGTGATGTGCCGGGCCTTGTCCCTTGGACTTGGTGGCCGCACGAGGAAGTCGGACACACCGATGAGGCGAAGAAGGAAATCCAAAGCTTGTTCGGGACCCAGACGGCCTTTGACACACCAAAACCCACTCGCCTACTTGAACGTGTTTTGCAAATTGCCACAACCCCGGCGATCTCATCCTCGACTCCTTTGCCGGTTCCGGAACAACTGGACACGCTGTCCTGAAACTCAATCAAGCCGCACCGGGTCAGGAGCCACGTCGTTTCATCCTTGTCGAGATGGAGCCGAAGATCGCACGTGACGTGACCGCCGAACGTGTCCGGCGAGTTGCGGAAGGCTATAAGAATGCGAAAGGGGAGAAGGTCGAAGGGCTCGGCGGGGGTTTCCGTTATTGCGAGTTGGGCGAGCCGTTGTTCGAGGAGGGCGGGAAGATTCGAGAGGCGGTGAGTTTTGCCGATCTAGCTCGTCATGTGTATTTCACGGAAACCGGCGAACCGTTGCCGCGCGGGCGCGTGACGAAGTCGCCGTTCCTCGGGGACTGTCGCGGCGTCGGCATCTATCTGCTCTACAACGGCATCCTGACCGACAAGCGCGCGAACGGCGGGAACATTCTGACGCGCTCGGTGCTTGCGCAGCTTCCGCCGTTCGACGGGCAAAAGGTCATCTATTGCGCCGGGTGCCTGCTGGGCAAAGACCGGCTCCAAGCAGAGCGTATTCTCGTCCGGCAGACTCCCTACGAGATCAAGGTGAGTTGAGTATGGCTGTGCAGAAGAAATCGCCTCTTCATGGATCGTTGGAGCCGTTGATTCTTGTGA
>JAGWTI010000144.1 GCA_028876065.1 Nitrospirota bacterium | reverse complement strand
TCCGCCCATACCTCCGCCGAATCCGCCGAAGTTGCCGCCGAAGCCGCCCTGACCGCTGCCCCAATATTCGCCGCGGCGCAGACGGCCGAAGGGATGGCGCAAGTCCGGACGGCTGATCCACCAGAGAAAGGCCAGTGCGCCGAAGCCGGTGAAGAGGGTCAGAAAGATGCCCAGGCCTTTGAGATGCGAGCGAGGCGGTTCGCCGACTCGGATCTCCTGCGCCGCTGAAGCCAAAGCCACAGAGGTTCGGTAGAGCCCTTCCTCAAACTGTCCATGCCGGAACGAGGGCTCGATGTACTGTGTGCTGACTTGTTCCACCACCTTCGGCGTGATCACGCCCAGCAGGCTCCGCCCCATCGTGATGGCCGCCTGCCGCTCCTCCACCGCTGCCAACACCAGCACCCCATGGCCCTTCTGGGCCGTTCCGATCCCCCACCGCTGATAGAGGGCCTCCGCATAGTCGTTCGCTGTCTTGTAAGGCTTGATCGTCTTGACCGTGACGATCACCATTTCGACGCCGGTCTTCCGTTCCAAATCCTGGCAGACGGACCGGATGTTGGCCTTCCACTCGACCCCGACCACTCCTGCATGGTCGCTGACATAACCCAGCGGTTCGGGCAACGGCGTTTTCTCCCCCGGCAAAGCCAGCGCCGGACCGGCGGAACCAGCCCATGCCAACACCAGCAGCCAGGCTGTGACGAAGGCTTTTACCATTTGCCTTCCGCCTTCAGTTGTTCCATCCGCTGAATCAATCCTTCCAGCGAGGCGACGTACCGGTCGAAGAGCCTGGGTACTTCCAACGGCCCAGGCGTACTCTGGCCTCGCTTGAGGCTCAACACTTCCCGAAACCCGGCCGGGTCTATGCCAAATTGTGACTGAAGCTGATCGAAGAGCCCGTCGCTCGTAGCCGGCACAGACTGGCCCTTGATACGCAAGAGCCCCCTCAGGCAGGGCAAGAGAGCGGTCAATGACAGGGGCAGGAGGATCAGGATCGCCTCCTGCTTGCCGCCGCCTTCGACAAACCGCTGCCGAAGCCGGAGCAGGTTGCCGCGGATTTCCTGCTCGCATTGGAGACCCAGGTTGCGCTGGTCTACGTGCAGTGTGGGGAAGGGATCGTGGCCGACGAGCAGCACATGCTGTTCCTTGATTTCCAGATATTCGAGCGGAAACAGCTCCGACGAGGCTTGCAGCTCCGCTTGCGTCAGAAACAGCGGCACGACGATGCGCTCTTTGCCCCAGCGCTTGTGGACCTTGGCATATTGCGCCAGCAACCCCGTCTCCTGCTTGGCCAATACGATCAGGATATTGAGATTGGACCGATCCGGCAGGAACTCGTTGCCCGCGGCGCTGCCGTAGAGAATCACCGCCTCCAAGGCCTGGCCGAAAAGCTGCCTGACCTCCGCGAGGTACGACCGTAATGTCTGACGGACCTCGGCGGGCAAATGCTTGGGTACGTCTTCGAGTAAATCCGCCGCCATTCGCTTGCTATGCCTCCCTCGCCGCTGCGTCCGCCGGCAGCCGATCCGCATGGGGATCCGGCAGGAACCCGGCAATCATCAACCGATCCAACAAGCCAAACGGCGGCGTCGATCGAAAGCCTGCCGTCGTGGCCAACACCTGATAGCCCAACCGCTTGTTGCGCTCCATGCCCCTGAAGACCCGGTCGCGCAAGTAGGCCAGCAAGGGATTGCCCGTATTCCAAAACAGGACTTGCTCGTCCGCCAACTTCTGGAGCATGTCCACTTGCGGCCGCCGGACCCGCTCGTACTCGGCCAGGGCCGAGGCCGACCAATCGTTGCATTCCAGCCACCGGGGGATGAGATCGGCTAGGGCCATCGCATCCACCATGGCTTGCATCCGGCCCTGCGAGGCGTGGGGGTTGATCGCGTGAGCCGCATCGCCGATCAGCACAGCCCCATCGGCCACCCAGGTCTTGGCTTTCACCCGTCCCGTGGGCATATACGCCGTTTGCTTCCAGTCCACCAGACTCTTGGCCATCGGCTCCACGGTCGGATCGATGGCCAGCCACCGCTGACGCAAGGCCTCCAGGCCTTCGTCTTTCACCTGCTGCATGGACCCGGCCGGAATCATGTAGAACAGATAGGCCTTGTCGCCTGCCGCGGGGAAGGCCCCGAGGATCGTCTTCTTCCCTACAAAATAGCGGGCCTCTTCCATGTCCTTGGGCCGCTCCAGGATGGCAATCAGATAGCCTTCCGGATACAGGTGCAGCTTGGCTGCGATGCCCAGAGCGTCCCGCACGTGCGACCGAGCCCCGTCTGCTCCCACGACCAGCTTGGCCGAGACGGTCATGGGCCGACCGCCACATTCCGCCTCCACGCCGACGATCTGATTCCCCTCGCGCAGCAGCCTCTTGAACGTGGCTCCATAGCGAAGACTGCCTGGAGCTCGAGTCTCCAGTTCCTTGAGAATCGCATGGTGAGCCACGTTCGGCAGGGTCACTACCGCCCGATTGAACGGCGGCGGCAACATTCCGTAGTCAATCGTACACAACCGTTCACACCCGCCCGCCCCGGGCGCGCCAAGACGCGCCCCTTCCCGTGCGCCACCCACGCGGCAAAAATGAAAATAGCGTACCGGCCTCGTGGCATCAGCCGGCAGCTTGTCGAGCAGACCCAGCCGATCCAGGATCTGCTGCCCGTTGGGTTGGAGAATCTCCCCGCGCAAGCCTCCGGGAGGGCCTGACGCCTGCTCCAGCACCAGCGCCTTGATCCCCTTCTGCGCCAGCGCGAGGCCCAGCACCGCCCCGCCCCCGCCTGCGCCGATCACCACCACATCGGTTCGTTCTGTCACGGAAGCCGTCACGTACCCCTCATCACCAATCCCCGTACCGGGCTTGGCCTTTCCACATGGAGAGGAACTTCTCCCTCGCCTTCACGCTGGTCGCATGGTCGGTGATCACGTCCAGCCGCTCGTCGTTGTACCGGTGACCGCTCGTGGTCTGGTTCATCGAGCCGGAGGTGTTGACCTCGTCGTCGATCACCACTTGCTTCAGATGCATGAGCCCGTCGTGCTGGTTGACCTTGATGGGAATCCCCGCCAGCCTGAGCGTCTCCAGCGCCGACCGTTGCTTGGGGTCCTTGAGTTTCTCGCGGTCGGTGATCACGCGCACGTCCACTCCCCGCTTATGCGCCGTCACCAAGGCATGGACCACCGGCGGAAAGGTAATGCCGTACACCGCGACATAAATGTATCGCTTGGCTTTGCCATAGAGAGCCACGAGCTTGTCGCCAGGCAAGTCCTCCGGCGCATAGTAGAGCTCGATCGTCGCGGCTTCGACGGCGGGCAGCGAACGGACCGGCGCCTCCGCGCCGATTCCCCACAGCACTACCAACAACGCCGGCACCAGAGGCCAGGAAGGACGCCATGTCATGCGGTTAGTCTTCGAAGAGGTCCCGGAAATGATCTTCGGACGATTCCCAGGCCTGCGGCGAGGTCTTTTGAAGCCACTCTTTGAGGAAGGCCTTCTGGCCGGGAGTCAGCATTTGCTTGATCTGGTGCGACCGTCCTTGCAGCGGCTGGAGAAATCCGGCCCGCTTGTCGAAATCCAGGGTGGCGGTCCGCACATAGATGTTGGTGTAGGCCTCGGGCTTCTCGTCCCCGTCTCCCTGCACCCAGACGGAAAGAAACTTTTCCAGCTTGAGGCCGGCACTGTCCAGCGCCGGGTCCGTGTCGTGAAACAGCTCGTTCTCGGACTCTTTCAGCGGCACCGCCTCGTTGTGTCGGAACAAGAAGTTCTGCTTCCACATGCAATCACTAATCCCCTTCGTTGAATCCTTTGCCCATCCTGTGTCTCATAGGGGCGAGAAAACGGGCCATACTGTAGGGGAAACCCTTGGAAAGTCAAGGCAGTCTCCTTGACAAGGGCTTGTTGAGTTTGTTAGCGTTTGAAACTTCTTTTCTCTCTCACGGACTCAGGAGCCGGTGCATGCAGGTGAAAATCAACGGAAAATCGGAGGAAGTCCAGGGCGCCACGGTGTTGGACCTCCTCAAAGCCAAAAATATCGACCCGCACATGGTCGCAGTGGAACTGAACAACACGATGCTGGAGCGCGATCACCTGGGGAATACCCAGATCAAGGATGGGGACCACCTGGAATTGCTCTTTTATATGGGGGGTGGCCGGTGACCGCCCAGGCCCACAAGACCATTACCGAACTCATCGGCAAGACGCCGCTGGTGCGGTTGAACCGCCTGTCCCCCGAAGGCGGCGCCACGATTTACGCCAAGGTGGAGTATTTCAATCCCGGCGGCAGCGTGAAGGACCGCATCTGCCTCAACATGATCGACGAGGCGGAGCGGCAGGGCAAGCTCAAGCCGGGCGGGACGATCGTCGAGCCGACGAGCGGCAACACCGGCATCGGGCTGGCGCTCGTGGCCGCGGTGCGCGGGTACAAGTTGATCCTGGTGATGCCCGAAAGCATGAGCATGGAGCGGGCCAGCCTGCTCTCTTCCTACGGAGCGCAACTGGTCCTGACCGCCGCCTGGGAAGGCATGAAGGGCTCGATCAAGGAAGCCGAGAGCATCGTGGCGCAGAACCCGTCCTATTACATGCCTGATCAGTTTTCCAATGCGGCTAATCCCGCCATGCACCGGAAGACGACGGCGCTGGAGATCTGGGAGGCGCTGGACGGCAAGCTCGACGCCTTCGTCGCCGCGGTCGGCACGGGCGGCACGATCACCGGCTGCGG
>JAGWTI010000051.1 GCA_028876065.1 Nitrospirota bacterium | reverse complement strand
CCGTTTTGAACATCCTGCCATGAAATTCACCGACTGATGGTTATGCCCACCACGGTCTTTGCCTAAATTTGATCTTCCTTTAACAATATCAGTCTACTCTTCATGCGAGACCAGCCCTTGCTTCGACAAGACCAACTCCGATGCAGCGGCCTGGTCCAGAAACCAGATCAGGCGTCCTTGCTCGGGCCGGATCAGTTGGGCCGGAAGTCTGGTACGGTCCGTCTCCCGCCCTTCCAGAACCTGCCTGACGACGGCCGCCTTGCCGCTCCCGCTCACCAGAAATACCACGGTCTGGGCCTGATTGACTATGGGGACGGTGAGGGTCAACCGTTGGGGGACCCCCTTCGGCGACCGGCTGGGCACGACCAGACGGGTCCGTTCGCGCAAGGCCTCCGAGCCGGGAAACAGCGAGGCGGTATGGCCGTCTTCTCCCAAGCCCAACAGGATCAGATCGAAACGTGGCCAGGCCGGCGGCTTCGTGCCGAACTGTCCGTGCAGCCCCGCCTCGTATTCGCGCGCCGCCTGCTCCTGGTCCTTCGCCTCGCCGTGCATGCGAAAGATCCGGTCTTGCTTGACTCCGAGCGGGCGAAAGAGCGTTGCGTCGGCCATGCCGAAGTTGCTTTCCGGATGGTCCGGCGGCACGCCACGTTCGTCGCCGAAAAAAAACTCCACCTTTTCCCAGTCCACCTGCCCGGCCAGCCGCGGCATCGTCAATGCGCCGTGCAAGGCCCTCGGCGTGGACCCGCCGGACAGGGCGACGCGGAAGCATCCCTTGTTCTGAATGGCTTGGCTGCCCAGCCAGACGAACAAGTCCGCCGCCTCGGCGGCCAACTCCCCGCTGTTCGCGAGGATGCGCAGCTCCGGTCCTGCGTTCATCGTCGTCTGGATCCGGTCATCGTGTGGCGGTTCGCTTCACGGGCTTCTTCGCCGTCCGTTTTTTGCGCGCCGGTTTGCGGGAGACCGGCTTGCGCAATAACGAACCGATCGTGGCCAAGCCCTGTTTGCCGAGCGCCACTTGCACGACCGGCCGCTGGTGGGCCTGAAGGGACTGGAAATCGCCGATGGCCTGCGCCTGGGCCAGCGTCCCGAACGTATAGGGTTTCTCGGGTACCGGGACGTCCGGGACCATGTGCTCCACCAGTTGCAGGAAGAGGCCCGCGTTCGGGCCGCCCTTGTGCATCTGACCGGTGGAATGGAGATAGCGGGGGCCGTAGCCGGCGGTGGTGGCCAAGTGGTGGCGAGCCAACAGGGTCTTACGGAGCGCTTTGATCGCGTGGTCGGCTTTCGAAGAGAATCGGAGATAGGCGAGGATCGCCAAGTATTTGCCCGGTGCGGCCTTGGCCAGCAAGTCCGCCACGGTGGCTCCGGCCGGAACGTTCGGCAAAGAACCCCGGAGTCTGACTTCATCCAGAATCCGGCTCGTATTCTCTTTGCTCTCCTGCACGTTGGGTTGGTCGAAAGGATGGATACCGAGAAGCCTGCCGGCCACGGCGGTGGCGAATTCCCAGCGGAAAAATTCGGCGGCCAGATCGTAGCGATCGCGCAGCGTGAGCCGCACCACCGGCTGGCCGGCCCGCTCCAAGGCCCTCACGTGACGATCCGTCAGGGTGTTGGCATCGCCGTTGAGCCGGAGGTAGACGAAGAGGCGGTCGTTGCCGTATGCGGCCGGCGAAGCCAGCGGTTCTTCCGCGATCGGGATCAGGCCCTTGCCTTCCTTTCCCGTGCTCTCGGCCAACAATTGCTCCGCCCAGAGGCCGAAGGATTTGATCTTGGGCGACGCGACCAGGGTGACTTTGTCCCGCCCGGATCGGCCGAGGGTGCCCATCACCGCGCCGAGCACGGCGCCGGGATTGAACGGCGGGGCGACGGTGATCCCGCAGGCGGTGGCCATGTCTTCGCCTCGTCCCAGCAAGGCGGTAAGGTCGAGGCCGATCAAGGCGGCCGGCACCAGGCCGAAGAACGAGAGCACGGAATAGCGGCCTCCGATATCCGGAGGATTGAGAAATGTGGCCCGGAATTGTTGTTCATGGGCCAGCGTCGCGAGTCCGGTGCCCGGGTCCGTCACGGCGATGAATTGCGCGCCGCCTCGGTTGCCCTTCGTCTTGGCGACGCGGGCGCGAAAATGGGCGTAGAGAGACATGACTTCGATCGTGCCGCCGGACTTGCTGGCCAGGATGAAGAGGGTCTTGGCCAGTCGGATGGCCTGGGTGACTTCGCGGACGAGGCCGGGCACCGTCGAGTCCAACACGTGGAGGCGGGGGAACCCGCGGGCGGATCCGAAGGTGCAGCGGAGCACCTCCGGCCCCAGGCTGCTGCCGCCCATCCCGAGCAGCACCACGTCGGTGACGCCCTCCTGGCGGGCCTCGCGGGCCAAGCCGGTCAAGCGCGGCAGTTGGGTCCGCATCTCTTCGATCACGGTGAGCCAGCCGAGACGGTTGGAAATTTCCCTCGGGTCCTCTTTCCACAGCCGATGGTCTTTCGCCCAGAGCCGGGGAACCACGTGGGCCGCCGCCATTTCCTCCAACGCCGCATCCACGGCCGCCTGTGCCGTGCCGAGCCTGACGCTGATCCTCCCGTTGTCCATAGCCACCCCTTCGTTCATTCGTTCCCTCGCAGCCGGCGCCTCGAACAGGCAATGGCCTCGCGCCATGCCCAAGCCATCTTAGGACTGTGACGGGGAAAACGCAATGACCGGCGGAGCGTGTCTCGACGACCTAGGGGGTGGCGGTGCCGATCAGGAGCGGCATGCCGTCGGTGACAGACCATGCCAATGAGCGGGCCTGGTCTTGCGGGAGGGTGAGGCGGAGCACGCGAAGAGGAACCTGCCTGTCGCCGGATCGGTCGGTCCAGGCCGACAGGCGACGCCATCCTTCGCGAAGCCGGTTCTTGGCCCAGAGCCAAGGGTGCTCGCCGGCCGGTGGGCCGACGTTTACCAGGAGGCCCGGATCGAACTGCAACAGATATTCGGCCGGCATGTCGTTCACGTTAATCGGTTCTGCCGGCTCGGTGTTCTGGTCCTTGCCGGGGGCCGGTTGGACTTTCGGTCGTTCGACGAGAGGCCTGGCCCTGAGCCGGTAGGCACCGCCCCAGTTCTCCCCGTTGCCGGACGCTTCCCAGGACAAGACCTCCAGACGGTGGAGCTCGATCCCGCGTCCTTTGATGTAGAGGGAGCGGGCGGATAAATCCAGGAGCAGGTATATCTGGGGGAGCGCCGCCAGCTTGATCTCTTCTTCCAGGACACGGTTGGCTTCCCGGACGAGCGCGGGGTTGTCTTTGTCGGACGGCCGGGACGCGGGCTCTGCCGCCTGGAGCGGAGAACCGAGTAGGAAGCCGACGGTGAGAAGGGATGGAACAAGCAGGCTGCACAACGGTCCGGGGCGCATCATCGGTGTCGTCGGTGGGCGGAGCCTGCGTCTGGGTCGAGAGAAAACGGCGAGGCTCCTTTCAGAAGATCATGACGGAGGTGCCGATTTTAGATAGTTGATAGACGGTGCGCAAGTCCTCGTCGCTGAGACGAATGCATCCGTGGGTGACGTTCTTGCCCAGCAAGCGACGATACAGCGTGCCGTGGATGAAATAGCCTTTGCCGAACCCCAAGGCGTAGTCGCCCAATGTGCCGGGCTCGAGCCGCTCCGCCGGATCGGTCGGGACTCCCAACCCTTCCTCGAGGAATGCCCAGTCCGGCTTGACCCACACGGGATTGGTGAGTCGCGACTGGACCTTGAATTCCCCTCGCGGCGTATCGAAGACCCATCTGATGCCGGGCTTGCCCGGAGCGTCCAGGATCGTGCCGCTGCCGGTCGAGGCCACGGCGTCCAGGATCACCTGGTCCCGGCGTTTCACCTGGAGTTTGTTGCGCGCCGTGTCCACGACGATGTAATGCCCCTCCGGCGCAAGCTGGGCCAATTGCCGTTTGAGGGCGGCCTGTCTGGCGCGCAGGGCCTCGAGACTGTCGCCCGATCGACGGACCGGCTGGTCGCGCATCGCGGCCCCGTTGCCCGCCTCCGGCAACTCTCCCCCGTGGCTGGCTGCCAGCACCAGACTGCCGGCACAGGCGAAGGCTGCGGCCATTGTCTTTGCAAGGTGCGCCATACCCGGTCTCGTCGTTATCCCTCGTCGGTCTGTTCCAGTTCCGCCAGGGCGAGCGACACCGCGTTGCTCAAGCCGAGCGCGCCGACGATCGTCACCGGATTGCCTTCCTCGATCAGATCGAACAAGGCGTCAATCTGACGGTTCTCCATCTGGACGCACCCGAGCGTCTCGCTCAGCACGCGATTGTCGCCGCCATGAATCTCGATCTGTCCGCCGATGGTGGCCTTTGGCGGCAAGAGGCCGGCGGCGCGGGCCTGTTGGAAGCGGCGGCGATCCTGGCTGTTCGGATAGTCCAACAAGAGCGCCCGGTGGAACTTGGTGTCGCCTCGGTCCCGCTTCCTGACGACGCGGTACAGTCCCTCCGGTGTCGCCCCGTCGCCCTGATAGCGTTTTTCGAGAATGCCGTTGTATCCCAAACTGACCGGATAGGAAGCGACGGCCCGGCCGTTGCGGTAGACGAAGAGGCGGCGGTCCGCCTTGCTGACCACGATGGCGGCGCTGCGGTGGTGGCGGGACCAGTTGACGGTTTGCGCCACCATGTTCCGCCACGTCCCCACCCGCCGCTCGTCGGCGTATCGGCCGAGCTCGTTCCCCAGCCGCTCGATTTGATGGTCCAGCAATGTGGCGGCTTGCTGGGACGTCCGGTGCGCTCGCGAAAACTGCCCTTGCTCGAAGAAGGCCCGGGCTTGCTTGGCCAGCAGCTCCGTTTCCACCGGCCGACGGCCGAGCACCACCCGCCCGCCCATCGTATCCAGGTTGCCGATGAACGTCTGGAGCCGTTCTTCCAGCTGGGTCAGCCGCGCTTCGGCTTGCTGGCGTTCGACTTCCCGGCGCTGCGTCGCCGTCGAGACCGCCAGGGTGCCTTGCTCCTGCACCTTGCGTAAATCGGCGACCAGCGAGTTGGGCTCCCAGGGCAGCCGAATCACGTCCGGCTCCGCCAGCATGCGTCCCCGCACGGCGGTCCAATGTTCGACGAACTTGGCATACTCTTCCGGCGCGAATTCCGCCCCTTGGGCGGCGGTCAATTCGCGGTCCAGGCGCTCGACGGCCTGGACCAGCTCCGGCGGCGCTTTTTGCACGCAGGCCGCCGTGCCCAGAGCCAAGGACAGGGCTGCCATGCGAGCGATCCTGAGTATGGGGCGTGAGTGAATCATGGCTCTCTCGGGGACTCCGCAGTCGCGAGATATCCCATCATTATAATCGTCTCGGTGCGCGGATACTACTTGCCGGCCTTGCCTTTCTTGCCTTTGGCTCCGCCGACTTTTGCCAGCGCATCCTGAATCTCCTTCGCCACGGCCTGGCTCTTGTCCTGAATCGCCTTGGCCTTGGTCTGCGCCGCCAGATAGTCGCCTCCGTCAATCGCGGCCTGCACTTCCGTCAACGATGCCGCCAACCCCTCGGCGTCGGCCTTGATCGCTTCCACCGCCGCCCGGTCTTTGCCAACCGGCGCCTTGGCGACGAGTTCTTGGGTCGTCTTGACCGAAGCCTGGGCCGCTTGCTGAGCCTGGACGGCCGCCACCTTGGCTTCTTCCTTCTTCTTGGCCGCTTCGATCGCAAGCTTGGCTGCATCGGCCTTGGCGGACGCCAGGAGCTGTTCCGCCTTTTCATAGTCGCGCAGGAAGGCAATCTTGCCCTCTTCCTCGGCGATCTCCTTCTTGGCGTTGGCCACGAGACCTTCGAGTTTCGCAAAATCTTCGGTCATATAAGTGGAGGCGCCGGCCGTCCGTGCGTCATTGACGGCTTGCTCGGCGGCTGCGAGCTTGTCCGTCGGCGCCTTGGCGCAAGCCACCGTCAGTAGGAACAAGGACGCCAGCCCTAACATCAACCAGTGCTTCATCGAACGATCCTCCTCAAGCCGTCACATGGAGCCGCCTGTCCGTCAACCGGCGTGGGCGCATCTACCA
This sequence comes from Nitrospirota bacterium, assembly GCA_028876065.1. Classification (GTDB taxonomy): domain Bacteria; phylum Nitrospirota; class Nitrospiria; order Nitrospirales; family Nitrospiraceae; genus SYGV01. Next base: position 18,913 of record JAGWTI010000051.1, on the reverse strand, counting down.
CAGAGGCTTCCCGAACATAGTGTGCCGTGAAACGTAGAAAAAGACCGGAGCCCCTCCGCCCGCCGGATGGCGGGCGAAGGGGGCCGGTCGCTGTGCCTGGGAGAAGCCGAATTACTTCTTCTCAGCCTTCTTGGCCTCTTTCTTCTCGGCCTTCTTGCCCTCGTCCTTCTTCCCTTCGGCTTTCTTCTCCGCGGCCGCCGCGTCCTTCTTCATGTCGTCGGCTTGCACGAACGTCGCCGAGCCGAAGCTCAGACCCACGGCAAGCGCCAACATCGCCATCAATGTCTTCATCATGCGTCACCTCCTTTCGTTGTGAGCTCGCCTCCCGGGAGGCGGCAAACGATGCGACCTTACTGCTTCGCAGCCTCTTCCTTCTTGGCCTCGCCCTTCTTCTTCCCGTGCTTCTTCCCCTTCTTCTTCCCTTCTTCCTTCTTCACCTCACCGGCCGGAGCGGCAGCCGCGGCGGGAGCAGCCGGAGCGGCAGCCGCAGGCGCCGCCTCTTTCTTCATCTCATCGGCTTGCACGAACGTCGCCGAGCCGAAGCTCAGGCCCAGGACAAGCGCCAACATCGCCATCAACATCTTCATAGCCACTGACCTCCTTTTGGATTGGTTATGTTCGCCATGCGAAGAGGCGAACGAGCATGAGGGACGCAATACTGACGGATGAGCCTATGAGCAAGCAGAGTGCCAGATAGGGTAAGGCGATGAAGTAATTGCAGTGTCAGCGACTTATGGGCGATGCTCATCAGAATCGACATGGCGCTGGTTTCGTTTTCTGTGGCGAAATTGTTGGGTGCCGACAGAACCGCCCCACTTTGATCGATCCGGAAGAAGAGACTATCGCCAGGTACCCGGGAAGGGTTTTGGGGCTGAGCGAGGTTCTGAGGGGGTGCAATTGACAGGGTCCATATCGGTCCCTATAATGACCTGCTTTCGCAAGGAATTAGCCGGAAGGAGCAGACCATGTCAGCGACGTCGAGACAACCGTCCAATCTGAAACAAAAAAGAGATCACGGGTTCCGCAAACGGATGAGCACCAAGAACGGTCGGAAGGTGCTGTCCCGTCGGCGGGCCAAGGGGCGCGCCCGGCTGACTGTGTGACCGCGGCGCTGGTTATGACCCGCCCGCTGGGGGATCGTCGGTTCTTCCTGCGGAATAGCGCCGAGATCGAGCGTGTCAAGAAGGAAGGGCGCCGGCGCCAGACCCCGCTGTTCAACCTGCTTGCCTGTCCTGCTGCAGCGACTCAACCGGAATCGTGCCAAGACGACCATCGGCATAGCCGCATCGGGATCGTGGTCGGCAAGCGTTTGGGGCAGGCCGTGGCAAGGAATCGGGCCAAGCGGGTCTTCCGGGAGTTGGCTCGACTGGTCCGGCCTCGGCTGGTGCCGGCGTTCGATCTCCTGGTGTTTCCCAGGCGGGAGGCGTTGACGGTCCCGCACGCGCAGCTGCGGGGGCTGTGGTTGTCGGTTCTCCGTCGTGAAGGGTTGCTGGTTCCCGCAGAGGACAAGTCGTGCGGCGATTCTCGATAGGGTTGATCGGATTGTATCGGTCTTGGGTCTCTCCCTGGTTGCCGCCGGCCTGCCGGTTCGAGCCGACTTGCTCTCATTATGCCCAAGATGCGATTCGGCGGCATGGTCTGGCGCGCGGCTTTGCCCTGGCGCTGTGGCGGCTCCTGAAGTGCCATCCCTTTCACCCCGGCGGGTATGATCCGGTCAAATAAGCCGGGCGTCGCTCAGGCGAGGCCCTTCGTGTTCGGCTGCGAACGCCGGTCATTCCCCTGCAGGAGTTACAGATTCTGATGGAAAAGCGGGTCATCCTGTTCCTGATCGTCTCGTTGAGCATTATCGTCGGGTACGAGTTTCTGTTGCGGGAACTGGGCCTCTCGTCTCCATCTCAGCCGGCCGTCGAAGAAGATCTGGCGGCGTCGTCCAAGGCGACGGCACCTCTCCCTGCCGACTCAAGTCCCATGTCCCCATCGGCTGCTTCGCCGGCTGCATCCGGCGAGACAGGCAAGGTCGGAGAACCTCCCGCCCCTCGTGCCGCCGATGAACAAGTGGTCGACGTCTCGACGGAACTGTTCCACGTCCGATTGACCAACCGAGGCGCCGAGATCAAGAGCTGGGAACTTGCCCGGTACCTGACGGCTGATCCGAAGAACGCCAAGCCGGTTGAACTGGTGTACCGGGAAGCCAAATTCCGTGGCCCCTTGGCCCTGCAAACGGGCGATCCCGGATTGAGCGCCAAGCTGCGCGAGGGGCTCTACCATGTGGAGCGGGACTTCACCACGCTGGATGCGGCGCATCCGGCCGGGCATCTTACCTTTACGTACCAGGTTCCCGACAGCGCCGTCCGCGTGACGAAAACGCTGACCTTTCACGTCAACAGTTATCTCGTGGACGTGGCCGTGAAAGCCGAGGGTGTGTCCGGCCCTATTGACGTGGGCCTGGGCACCAACTTCGGCGTCACCGAGTGGGGCGAAGGATTCATCGGGCTGATCGGGCCGGCCACCTGGGTGGACGACAAGCTGGAGAAAGACACGCCGGAGACAGAGGTGGAACGGAAGGGCGCCGTCCGCTGGGTGGCGTTGCAGGATAAATATTTCCTCAGCGTCTTGATCCCGTCCGGCGCCGCCGCGGCGCTGGTCAAGAAGGAGGGGGACAAGCTGGTCTCCGCCGGCGTCCGTTTCCCCCCGGCGCAGGCCGGCGTCGCCGAGCTGTCCGCGCGGTTGTATGCGGGCCCCAAAGAATACGACACGCTCAAGGTGTTGAACCTGGGCCTGGAAGACACGATCGACTTCGGCTGGTTCATCTTCGGAAGCTGGAGCGTCGTCAAGGCCGTGGCCAAGCCGATCTTTTACGTCCTGCGCACGATCAACGAGGTCACGCACAACTTCGGGGTCACGATCATCCTGCTGACCGTGGGGATCAAGCTGCTGTTCGTTCCGCTCCAGTACAAGAGCTACAAGTCCATGAAGGAGATGCAGCTCATCCAGCCCAAAGTGGTGGCCCTGCAAAGCAAATACAAGGACGACCGGGAACGGCTCAACCGGGAGCTGATCAAGCTGTACCGGGACCACAAGGTCAATCCGGTGGGCGGCTGTCTGCCGATGGTCTTGCAGATGCCGGTCTTTGTGGCGCTGTTCAACATTCTCTACATGACGATCGACTTGCGCCAGGCCCCTTTTCTGCTCTGGATCACCGATCTGTCGGTGCAGGATCCCTATTATGTGCTGCCGATCATCATGGGCGTCTCGATGGTGGTGCAGCAGAAGATCATGCCGACCACGATGGATCCCACCCAGGCCAAGATCATGCTGCTGATGCCGGCCTTCATGACCATCTTGTTCGTCACCTTTCCGGCCGGTCTGGTCCTCTATTGGTTGACCAATAACGTGCTGACCATCACGCAGCAGTTCGTCACGGACCGCTACGTGTACAAGCAACCCACCTTCTCGTTATCCTCCGAGCCGGCCTCCGACGGTGCCGACGATGAGAGCCAAAAACCGGCGGGTAAGCGCAAAAAAGACAAAAGTTCGGAGAAGGCGGAAGCCGGCACGCAGATCGAATCGTGAGCGAGGCCTATGGCCGGAACGCTGCAGGACACGATCTATGCCATTGCGACCCCGGTGGGAGAGGGGGGCATCGGCATCCTGCGCCTAAGCGGGGAAAAGGCCGTGGAAGTGGCCGACAGGATCGTCAGGCTCCGGTCGGGTCGCACGCTGGCCTCCGCCCGTAGCCATCACCTCTATCATGCCGATGCGCTGGATGCCGCAGCCGAGCCGGAAGGGGAAGCGGCGTCTGCCCACCTGCCTCCTCGTCCCATCGATGAAGTCCTGGCCGTCGTCATGCGGGCCCCCCGTTCCTATACCGCCGAAGACGTCGTCGAGATCCACTGTCACGGCGGGCCCTACGTCCTGCAGGCCCTCTGCGAATCGTTGCGTCGAGGCGGAGCCAGGCTGGCCGAGCCGGGCGAATTTACCAAGCGCGCGTTCCTGAACGGGCGGCTGGATCTCGCCCAAGCCGAGGCCGTCCTGGATACGATCCAGGCGAAAACGGCCGGCAGCCTGCGTCTGGCCCAGGAACAGCTCCGCGGCATCCTGTCGCAGGAGGTCAATCGGCTGCGCGACCACCTGGTGCAATTGCTGGCGCGGGTGGAAGCCGGCATCGATTTCACGGAAGACGACATCACGTTCATCCAGCCGCAGGAGCTGACCAACCGGCTGCGCGAGGCCGGAGCGGCCATCGGTCGTTTGGCCGACACGGGTCGTGAAGGCCGTATTGTGCGGGAAGGAGTCCCCGTCGCCATCGTCGGGCGGCCGAATGTCGGCAAGTCCAGTTTGTTGAACGCGCTCCTGCAGACCGACCGGGCCATTGTGACCCCGATCCCCGGAACCACCAGGGATGTGCTGGAGGAAGTGCTCAACATCAGGGGACTGCCGGCCCGGATCCTGGACACGGCCGGGGTCAGGCAAACGGAGGACCCCGTCGAGCAGGAAGGGGTCCGGCGGAGCCGCGCGGCGATGGAGCAAGCCGAGCTGCTGCTGATACTGGTCGATGGATCGGTCCTCCTCAACGAAGAGGACCGGGCGCTGCTGGCCTTGCATCCGGACAAGAAGCGCCTCCTGGTCATCAACAAAAGCGATTTACCCGGTCTGGTGCCAGACGAGGCCCTGCCTGTGTGGGCCAAGGCTTCGTCGTCCGGGATCGGCAAGGTCGTTCGTATTTCGGCCCTGACCGGGGCCGGGCTGGACAACTTGCGCGATGCCATCAGGACATCGGTCCTGCGGGATGATTTTGAATCGGGCGACTCGGCGGTCGTCACCCGGCTTCGTCATCAGACATCCTTGGAGAAGGCACGGGAGGCGTTGACGCACGCTGCCGATTCCTCCGAACGCATGCTGTCCGGGGAGTTCGTGGCTATGGATGTGCGGGCGGGACTCGACGCGCTCGGAGAGATTACCGGCGCGGTGACAACCGAGGATATCCTGGAGCGCATTTTCCGGGATTTTTGCATCGGGAAGTAAAAGAAGCACGCAGCTGTCAGTCCTCAGCTTGAAAAATGGACCGGATTCTAAGGCTGAATGCTGAGCGCTGATAGCTCTTGGAATGATGGCTCTTCAATTCGACATCATCGTGGTCGGCGGCGGCCATGCGGGCTGCGAGGCGGCGTTGGCTGCGGCGCGCATGGGGGCCCGCACGCTGTTGCTCACGATGGACGAGAGCACAATCGCCCAGATGTCCTGCAATCCCGCGGTGGGCGGCATCGCCAAGGGGCATCTGGTCAAAGAGATCGACGCGCTGGGCGGCGAGATGGGCCGCAATACGGACCGGGCCGGCATCCAGTTCAGAATGATCAACACCAGCAAGGGCCCGGCGGTCCGCGCGCTGCGGGCCCAGTGCGACAAGCAACTGTACCGGGAAGCCATGCAGGATACCCTGCGCGCCGAGGCCGGGCTGACGATCATCCGTGGAACCGCCGATCGCGTGTTGACTCACGGGGGCGGGGTGAGCGGCCTGGTTACGGATGCGGGGCAGCGGATCGATGCCGGAGCGGTCATTCTGACATCAGGTACTTTCCTTAAGGGTTTAATCCACATCGGGCTCAACCATTTTCCGGCAGGGCGCGCCGGCGAGGCCTCGGCCGAACACCTGTCGGACTGTATGCGCGGGCTGGGCTTCGAAGTGGGCCGGCTCAAGACCGGCACGCCGCCTCGCCTGGACCGCGACACGATCGATTTCTCGGTGACGATCCCTCAGCCGGGCGACGATCCTCCGCCGCCCTTCTCCTGCCGAACCGATCGGATCACGACGCCCCAGGTGCCTTGCCACTTGACCTACACGAATCAGGACACCCACGCGATCATTCGCGAGAACTTGGACCGGTCGCCGATGTTCACGGGCGTGATCGAAGGGATCGGGCCTCGCTATTGTCCCTCGATCGAAGACAAAGTGGTCCGGTTCGCCGACAAAGAGCGGCATCAAATCTTTATCGAACCGGAAGGACTGGGCACCAACTCCTACTATCCCAACGGCATCTCGACCAGCCTGCCGGTGGATGTGCAGGCAGCCATCCTCAAGACCATTCCCGGCCTGGAACGGGCGGTGATGCTCAAACCAGGCTACGCCATCGAATACGATTACTTCCCGCCGCGCCAGCTCCATCCGACGCTGGAAACCAAGCTGGTCGAAGGGCTGTACCATGCCGGCCAAATCAACGGGACTTCCGGCTATGAAGAGGCTGCAGCCCAAGGGATTATGGCCGGGATCAATGCGGTGCTGAAGCTGCGCGGGGAACCGCCGCTCGTGCTCGATCGCTCTCAGGCGTACATCGGTGTGCTGATCGACGACCTGATCACGAAGGATGCGCGTGAACCCTATCGCATGTTCACGTCGCGGGCCGAGTACCGGCTGCTGCTGCGGCAGGACAACGCGGACCTGCGGCTGACGGAGGCCGGCTATCGGCTCGGTCTTGTATCTGAACCAGTCTATGCCAAGTTCCAGAAGAAACGCGAGGCGATTGACCGTGAAGTGCAGCGGCTCAGAGAGACGAAGCTCAAATGGACATCAGAGGTTCGCCGGAAGCTGGAGGAATGGAACGTGGATGCAGTGGCCCCCGATGCCAACTTGGCCACCCTGCTTAAACGGCCAGAGGTCAGTTATACGGGGCTCTTGGAGCTCTATGGGTGGCCTCATTCAGAAGATGACGAAATAATAGAAGCCATTGAAATTACAGTTAAATATGAAGGTTACGTCAAGAGGCAACTGAGCCAGATCGCTTCATTTAAGAAATTGGAAGAGCGCCGCATTCCTTTGGGCTTCAATTACGACAACATTACTGGTTTCTCGCATGAAGTCCTGGAAAAATTGAAACGGGTCAGGCCTGCCTCGGTCGGCCAGGCTTCCCGTATTTCAGGCGTGACACCGGCCGCCATCTCCCTGCTTCTTGTGGCCCTCGAACGCCATCGCCGTCAGGGGCAGAGTCCTGTTCCAGCCTAGCAATCGCGTCATCTCACACCCAGGGACGGCAGTTCTTATTCTGAATCTTGTCCCATCAAGCTTGACCTCTTCCCTTCACCTGGCGTAGATGTTCCACGTGGAACAGTCTGCATCGAAAAACGACCGATTCTCTCAAATTCTCCTCGAGGGGGCGACCCAATTGGGTCTCGTTCTTTCGGAACCAGTCGCCGCACAATGCCTGCGCTATTTCCAGGAGGTACAAGCCTGGAACCAGAAGACCAACTTGACGGCCATCACCGATGAACAAGAAATAGCCGTCAAGCATTTCCTGGATTCCCTGGCCTGTAGTCAAGCGCTTGCCCAGCCTGGGCAGGCCAGACTGTTGGATGTAGGGAGCGGTGCCGGATTCCCCGGAATCCCTCTCAAATTGATGTTTCCTGAATTAGATGTGACGCTTCTGGAGCCAAGCCAAAAAAAGACAGCTTTTCTGCGCCATATCATTGGAACGCTGGAACTTGCGAGGACGGTTGTCATCCCCAGACGGATCCAAGAATTATCACGTGAGCCAGACTACCAGGCTGGGTTTACTCACATCATTACCAGGGCTGTGAATGTGGGAGAGTTGTTCCCGTATTTCCTTCCGTTGCTCGACACGAGCGGCATCATCATTCTCTGCCGGGTGAAGCCGCTGGAAAAGGATTTTCCACTTGGCACCTTGCAAATCAAGTTGGAAATCGCCTATACCTTGCCTATGGGATATGGAGCCCGTGTGTTGACCCTGTTGGAGCGAAAAGCCTCTGGGTAAGTTTATGCACTGTTCCACGTGGAACAGTGCGTCGATGATCGGCTTGGTAAGGGGAGGAAAGGCACGGCGTGGGACGGATTATTGCCGTTGCGAATCAAAAAGGAGGGGTTGGAAAAACAACCACTTCCGTTAACTTGGCTGCGGCCTTGGCGATCCAAGGCAGGGCGGTATTATTAATCGATATGGATCCTCAAGGCAACGCCACGGGTGGGCTTGGCGTTGATCCGGCAAGTCTCAAATACACGGTTTACGACTGCCTCTTACGGGGGGTATCCACGAATGAAGCGATTCAAGCGACGACCGTTCAAGGGCTTCAGATTTTACCGTCAAATGCGGACTTGGCCGGAGCCGAAGTGGAATTGGTGTCTCTCGCGGAACGGGAAGGATTGCTCAAGTCGGTGATCCAGGCCATCACGGTTGCGCCGGAGTTCATCATCGTAGACTGTCCGCCGGCCCTGGGTTTGTTGACGATCAACGCCTTGACCGCCGCTTCGTCGGTCCTGGTTCCAGTGCAATGTGAATATTACGCGATGGAGGGGCTCGGGCGGCTACTCACCAATGTGGCGCGGATCCAGGAATCGCTGAACCCGGCATTGACGCTGGAAGGCATTCTCCTGACGATGTTCGATTCGCGGAATAGCCTGGCGCGGCAGGTGTCCGAAGAGATCCGGTCGCATTTTAAAGAGAAGGTCTACCGCACGGTCATTCCCCGCAACGTGACGCTCGCGGAGGCTCCCAGCTACGGCAAGCCGGTCCTGTTGTACAACGCCGCCTCCGCCGGCGCCCAGGCCTATCTCGATCTAGCCAAGGAGTTGCTCAGCGATGGAAAAACGAGCTCTCGGTAAAGGACTCGATGCCTTGTTGCCGACGGGCGGGACGAAGCCGTCCGGGGCGGGGGGCGAGTCGCAGCAGGTCCCTATCGAGCAGATCATTCCAAACCGGTACCAGCCGCGAACCGACTTCCATGAAACGGAGCTGAACCAGCTGGCCGATTCCCTCAAACAGCATGGCATCCTTCAGCCTCTTGTGGTGCGCCGCAAAGGGGATGGGTTCTTCGAGTTGATCGCCGGAGAGCGCCGTCTGCGCGCGGCGAAACTGGCGGGCATGCGCCACGTGCCCGTGACGATTCGAAACAGCACCGATGAACAAGCTCTGATCCTGGCGCTACTGGAAAACCTCCAGCGGGAGGACTTGAACCCGATGGAGGCGGCGCGGGCCTACCAGCGTATGGCCAAGGAGTTCGGGTTGACTCAAGACATCATCGCCCAGCAGATCGGGAAAGACCGGTCATCGATAGCCAATATCGCCAGGCTTGTAAATTTACCCAATGAAATCCAGAGCTTAGTTGAGTCTGGACAGCTCTCATCCGGTCACGCCAAGGTCTTGCTGAGTCTCACGAAGATGGACGCGCAACTCAAGCTGGCCCGCCACATTGTCTCCGCGCAACTATCGGTTCGCCAAGCCGAGCGGTTGGCCAACAGCCAGCCTCGCGCGGCCAAACCAAAACGACTTAGCCAGGCGGCGCGGGCTTATCCAGATGTGGAAGAGCGGCTCCAGCGCCGCCTGGGGACCAGAGTGAGCATCGTCAAGGGACGCAGCGGGGGCCAGATCCAGATTGACTATTTCACGCCCGCCGAACTGGATCGGCTGGTCGAGCTGTTGCTCGGGTAGATCTGCACGAAAATCGGATTTGCTTGCCTTCCATCCGACCATTCAGTATGCTCAAATCTTCCGCGGCTCATTTGAATATTCATTGTAGACTGTAATAATTGGTTTTCAGGCTGGGGAGGCTCTCAAGGATGCTGTGGAAGAAAGACAAGGCTGAGGTCAAAAGCATCGGTGCCACAAGCGAGGAGGAGGGGGTCATGGCGAATCAGGAGACGGTAGTGCCGAGCACGGAAAAAGACGAGAATGTCATTGCCTTTGTCGGCAAAGGCGTGGAGTTCAAGGGCATCATCAGCTACAACGGAACGGTCCGCATCGACGGCGTCCTGGACGGGGAAATTCACACCGAAGGCACCCTGTTGGTCGGCGAAGAAGCCGTGCTCACCGCCAAGGTCAGCGCGGGCACGGTGGTGAGCAAAGGCAAGATCACCGGAGACATCATCGCCAAGGAGAAGGTTCGGCTCCTGGCCCCGGCGGTGCTCAACGGTTCCGTGAAGGCTCCGATGCTCTCCATGGAGGAGGGCGTCCTCTTCAACGGCAACATCGAAATGTCGCGCGCCGAAGTGCACGATCTGCAGCGCGAGGCCGGACTGCGGGCCGTCAATGCCCCGGCCCCCAACATCAAGCGAGTGACGGGCTAACCCTGGCCGTCGTCATGGGAGCGATGGACCAAGGCGTACCGCAGGCAGAACCAGCAATGGGAGCGCGGATCGGAAGCGGCGCTCCCGTGCGGATTGCCATCGGAGGCTAAGCCTATGTGGAATCGCAACGGTCAAAAGAAAACCCCGATCATCGAAGACGAGAATTTCACCTTTCTCGGCAAGGGTGTCGACTTCAAGGGCGTGGTGCATTTCGACGGCACCGTCAGGATTGACGGCCGCCTCGAAGGGGAAATCCATACCAAAGGCACCCTGATCATCGGAGAGCATGCCGTCATCAAGGGGATCATCACCACGGGCACCCTGGTCAGCGGCGGGAAGCTGCAGGCGAATGTCACCGCCATCGAAAAAGTGCAGCTCCTCAAAACCGCCATCCTGATCGGCGATGTCCGGTCTCCGTCCTTCTCGATGGAAGAGGGAGGCCGGTTCCAGGGCATGTGCGACATGGGCGTGGATATGTGGGTGGACCAGGAACGTCCGGACCACGAAAACGTGCACGACCTGGCTGCTCACCGCGGGAAGGTGCGTCTCCAAGATATCCAGCCATGACCGGTCCGACCGTGCTGCTGGGCATGAGCGGCGGCGTGGACAGCTCGGTCGCCGCCGCGCTGCTGGTCGAGCAAGGCTATCGCGTCCAGGGCGTGACGCTTCAGGTCTGGGAGCACGAAGACGAATCGGTCGCCGCGTCCAAGCGCTGGCAGGAGCGGGGCTGCTGCAAAGTCGGCCTCGCGCGGTTCGTGGCGCAGCGCCTCGGTATTGCCCATGAGGTCGTCGACACCCGCGACGTCTTTCGCGCCGGCGTCATCGACGACTTTCTCGCCGGCTACCTTGCCGGCACCACCCCCAATCCCTGCGTCCGTTGCAACGAGCGGGTCAAGCTGCGCTCCTTGCTGCATCTTGCCGGCGAGCGGGGCATGGACTTCGTCGCCACGGGCCACTACGCCAGAGTGGTCGGCCATCAGGGCCGGCAGAGCCTGCACCGCGCCTGCGACAGCCGGAAAGACCAGAGCTATTTCCTCTACCGGCTGAATCCAACCTGGCTTCCCAAGCTTCTGTTCCCCGTCGGCGCGATGCAGAAGGCCGAGGTCTGGCGGAGGGCCGAATCTCTGGGCCTCCCCGCGGATGAATTGAAGGAGAGCCAGGAGATCTGCTTTGTCTCCCATGGAGACTACCGGACCTTTATCGAAACCGAGGCACCGCAATCCCGGCAGCCGGGGAACTTTGTCGATCCCGATGGAAATGTGATCGGGCAGCACGAAGGCATTGCCTACTATACGCCGGGCCAGCGCCGCGGCCTGGGCGTCGCTGCGGGCCGGCGACTCTATGTGCAGCACGTGGAGGCGGTCACGCAGACCGTGGTGTTGGGCCCGGAAGAAAACCTCTTTCGATCTGGCTGCCTGGTCGGAGAGTTGAACCTCTTCGACGAGAGGCTGCGCTCCGGTCCGGTCGAAACGCAGGTCAAGGTTCGCTATGCGACGCCGGCGGCTCCGGCGACGGTGAGCCCAGACCAGGACGGGACGCTGCGCGTCGGGTTTGCCGCGCCGCAGCGCGCGCTCAGCCCGGGCCAGTCGGCGGTCTTCTACGATGGCGACCGTGTTCTGGGCGGCGGCATCATCATGCAGTAAATTCACCCCATCATCGTCCTTGACACCGCCCATCGCCGGATGCTAGTCTGGCGCGTTTTTCTCGTGCCCACCCGCACGAAAAATATCCCAGTTCATCGCGGACTTCGCCGGAATCAGCTGTGGTTAAAAGCTCGGTCGCACGCCGTTACGCCAGAGCCTTGTTCGAGCTCCTCGATCCCGGAAGCATAGCGCCCACGCGGGCCGGCCTGACGGATATCGGGGAGGCCTACTCGACATCGTCCCAACTCAAGCATGTGCTCGTGTCCCCGGCGTTCGGGGCTGAGCAGAAGCAAGCGGTGCTGGCCGCGCTCAGCCGGAAAGTCGGGTGCCCGCCGGTCGTGGACGGGTTCCTCACCCAGCTCGTCAAGAAAAACCGTGTCGGCTGCCTGCCGGAAATCGCCGACGCCTTCGCCACATTGGCGGATCAAGCCAAAGGCACGCAGCAAGTGACCGTGTGCTCCGCGAAGGCGCTGGACCAGGCGGAGCAGGACAGGTTGCGCCGGCAGTTGTGCGGCCTGCTCAAGCATGACGTGGACCTGACGTTCGAGACGGACCCGGCGCTGCTCGCCGGCCTGCAGATCAGGATCGGCAGCACGGTCGTGGACAGCACGCTGCGGAGCCGACTCACGGCGATGCAGGGCCGCCTGACCCGAGAGTAAGGAAAGCGGAGCGAAAGAGGAGCATTCCATGCAGATCAAAGCCGACGAAATCAGCTCGATCATCAAAGAAAAAATCAAGGGCTTCGACAAGCAGGTCGATGTCAACGAGATGGGGTCCGTCATCCAGGTCGGCGACGGCATCGCCAAGGTCTATGGCCTGGACGGCGCCATGGCCGGCGAGATGCTGGAGTTTCCCGGCGGACTGTACGGGATCGCGCTGAATCTCGAAGAAGACAACGTCGGCGCCGTGTTGATGGGCGACGACGTCGGCATCAAGGAAGGCGACCCGGTCAAGCGCACCGGCCGCATTGCGGAAATTCCCGTGGGCGAGGCGCTGGTGGGCCGCGTCGTCAACGCCATCGGGCAGCCGATCGACGGCAAGGGGCCGATCAAGTCCACGCAGACGTCCCGCATCGAAGTCGTGGCCCCCGGCGTGATCACCAGACAGTCGGTCCGTGAACCGCTGCAGACGGGCATCAAGGCCATCGACGCGATGATTCCCATCGGCCGAGGCCAGCGCGAATTGATCATCGGCGACCGCCAGACCGGCAAGACGGCGATCGCCGTGGATACGATCATCAACCAGAAGGGCCTCGGCGTCTTCTGCATCTACGTCGCCATCGGCCAGAAGCGTTCGACCGTCGCGCGCGTGGTCAAGACCCTCGAGGAAAACCATGCGATGGACTACAGCATGGTCGTGTCGGCCACGGCCAGCGATGCCGCGCCCATGCAGTTCCTCGCGCCCTTCGCCGGCGCCGCCATCGGCGAATATTTCCGGGACAACGGCAAGCACGCCCTCATCGTCTATGACGATTTGTCCAAGCACGCGGTGGCCTACCGCCAGCTCTCCCTGCTGCTCCGCCGGCCGCCGGGCCGCGAAGCCTATCCGGGCGACGTGTTCTATCTGCACTCCCGGTTGCTGGAGCGGGCGGCCAAGCTCAGCGACAAGCTCGGCGGCGGCAGCCTGACCGCGCTCCCGATCATCGAAACGCAGGCCGGCGACGTGTCGGCCTACATTCCGACCAACGTCATTTCGATCACCGACGGGCAGATCTATCTCGGCAGCGACCTCTTCTATTCCGGCATCCGGCCCGCGATCAACGTCGGCCTCTCGGTCTCCCGCGTCGGCGGGTCCGCGCAGATCAAGACCATGAAGCAGGTGGCCGGCACGCTGCGGCTGGACCTGGCCCAGTACCGCGAGATGGCGGCCTTCGCCCAGTTCGGCAGCGAACTCGACAAGGCCACGCAGATGCAGCTGGCGCGCGGCGTCCGCATGGTGGAGTTGCTCAAGCAGGGGCAATACAAGCCCATGCCGGTGGCGGATCAGGTCCTGTCGATTTATGCCGGCGTCAACGGCTTCCTCGACGACGTGGCCGTGGAGAAAGTGCGACAGTTCGAAGAAGACCTGCTGCACTACGTCACGCAGCACCACCCGGAACTCAAAAAAGAAATCGCCAGCATCGGCAAAATCGACGACAAGGTCGGGGGCCGGCTGAAAGAGATCATCACGGCGTTCAAGAAGTCGATGGGATACGGCGGAAAATAGCTATCAGCATTCAGCTGTCAGCATGGAGCTGAGGGCTGAAGGCTAACTGCTGAAAGCTAGGAAACCATGCCAAGCCTTCAATCACTGCGCCGCAAGATCGCGGCGTTCAAAAATACGCAGAAGATCACCAAGGCCATGAAGATGGTGGCCGCGGCGAAACTCAAGCGTTCGCAGGACCGCATTCTGGCGGCGCGTCCCTATGCCCACAAGATGCGCGGCGTGCTGGGGAACCTCAGTCGGCGCGTGAACCGGGCCGCGCACCCCTTGCTCCAGAAGCGTCCGGGCAAGAAGATCGAGGTGCTCGTCGTCACGAGCGACCGCGGCTTGTGCGGCGGGTTCAACGGCAACATCGTCCGCAAGAGTGTGGAGTTTGTGCGGCAGTGCGAGGCGCGCGGCGTCCAGGTCAATCTCAGCCTCATCGGCCGCAAGGGCCGGGACTACTTCCGCCGCCGCACCTGGCCCATCCGACAGGAATGGACCGGCATCTTCGACAAGCTCAGCTTCGAACATGCCATCGACATCGGCGGCGATCTGACCGACCATTTCGTCAAGGGCACCTTCGACGAACTCTACGTCGTCTACAACGAATTCAAATCGGCCATCCAGCAGCGGGTGATCGTGGAGAAGCTGTTCCCGGTGGATGCCGAGGCCGAGTTCGGCGCGGCGCAGGCGGAAGGCACCACGGGCGGCAGCTACCTTTATGAGCCGGACGAAACGGAACTGCTGAACGCGCTGGTCCCGAAGCATTTCCAGATTCAGACGTTCCGCATCCTCCTGGAATCGGCCGCGGCGGAGCATGGCGCGCGTATGGCGGCCATGGACGGCGCGACGCGGAACGCGGGCCAGCTGATCAAGAAAGTGACCCTCTACTACAACAAGACCAGACAGGCGGCAATCACCAAGGAACTGATGGACATCGTCGGCGGCGCCGAAGCGCTGAAATAGAAATAACAGTTTTGAATTTTGAGTTCTTAGTTTTCAGTTCACAATCCCCAACTCAAAACCCAAAACTAAAAACTCAAAATTAGAGGCCGAGGGAGTGTTATGAGCACAGGCAAAGTCATCCAGGTTATCGGGCCGGTCGTGGACGTGGAGTTTCCTCCCGGCCAGCTGCCGAACATCTACAACGCGCTGAAGGTCGTGCAGGAAGAAAACAAGGCAGCCGGCAAACCGGCCGTCCGGATCACGCTCGAAGTCGCGCAGCACCTCGGTGAGAACCGCGTCCGCGGCGTCGCCATGTCCACCACCGACGGGCTCACCCGCGGCATGGACGTGCAGGACACGGGCGCGCCGATCTCCGTGCCGGTGGGCCGAGAGACGCTGGGCCGCCTCATCAACGTGCTCGGCGAGCCGGTCGACGAAAAGGGTCCGATCAAGACCAAGAAGACCTATCCCATTCACCGGCCCGCGCCGAGCCTCGAAGATCAGGACACCAAGACAGAAGTTCTCGAAACCGGCATCAAGGTCGTGGACCTGCTGGAACCCTACAGCAAAGGCGGCAAGGTCGGCCTCTTCGGCGGCGCCGGCGTGGGCAAGACCGTCATCATCATGGAGCTCATCAACAACATCGCGCTCCACCACGGAGGCTTCTCCGTGTTCGCCGGCGTGGGCGAGCGGACGCGCGAAGGCAACGACCTCTGGCACGAGATGCAGGAGTCCAAGGTCATCGATCCCGACGATTTCACCAAGTCCAAAGCCGCCTTGGTCTACGGCCAGATGAACGAGCCGCCCGGCGCGCGTCTGCGCGTGGGCCTGACCGGTCTCACGGTGGCCGAGTACTTCCGCGACGAAGAAAACCAGGACGTGCTCCTCTTCGTGGACAACATCTTCCGGTTCACGCAGGCGGGCTCGGAAGTGTCCGCGTTGCTGGGCCGCATGCCCTCCGCCGTCGGCTACCAGCCGAACCTGTCGACGGAAATGGGCGCGCTGCAAGAGCGCATCACCTCCACGAAGAAGGGCTCCATCACGTCCGTGCAGGCCATCTACGTGCCCGCCGACGACCTGACCGACCCGGCTCCGGCCACGGCCTTCGCCCACTTGGATGCGACGACCGTCCTGTCGCGGCAACTGGCGGAGTTGGGCATTTACCCGGCGGTGGACCCGTTGGACTCGACCTCGCGCATTCTCGACCCGCAGGTCATCGGCGAGGAACATTACAAGGTGGCGCGCGGCGTCCAGTCGGTGCTGCAGCGGTATAAAGATCTGCAGGACATCATCGCGATTCTCGGCATGGACGAATTGTCCGAAGACGACAAGATGGCCGTCGCCCGGGCCAGAAAGATTCAGCGTTTCCTCTCGCAGCCGTTCCACGTGGCAGAGGCGTTTACGGGTGCGCCGGGCAAGTACGTGAAGCTCAAGGACACGGTCCGGAGCTTCAAGGAAATCCTCGACGGCAAGTACGACCACCTGCCGGAACAGGCCTTCTACATGGTCGGGCCCATCGAAGAAGTGATCGCGAAGGCCGAAAAGATGGGAGTGAAAGTATAAGTCAGCGGGTCGCGCGAGCGCCCTCTGTGCTCGCGCAACGCGCGGCCTCAGAAGGCCCTCGTTGGACGCGCGCAGTGGAGGGCATCCCGCTCGCCCCGCTTGAGGAAGGAAGTAGGAAGGGAAGATGGCAGGTAAGTTACTGTTGGAAGTGGTCACGCCGGAGAAGCTGCTGCTGAGCCAGCAGGTGGACGAAGTCATTGCCCCTGGCGCGGAGGGCGAGTTCGGCGTGCTGCCCGGCCACTGTCATTTCCTGTCCACCTTGAGCATCGGGGAACTCCGCTACCGCGTCGGCGATCAGACCAATTTCATGTCGGTCCTCTGGGGCTATGCCGAAGTGACGTCGACCAAAGTCACGGTCATGGCGGAGGTCGCCGAGAAGGCGGAAGACATCGACGTCGAGCGTGCCGCCGCCAAGGTGGTCGAAGCCGAAAAGCGTCTGCAAGTCGGCGGTCTGCCGTCCGAACTCAAAGAAGCCCAGATCAGCCTTGAAAAGGCCCGCCTCCGCAAGAAGATCGCCGAACGAGCCCACCGCAAGCCCTAGCCCTTCGACGATTCCCCGGCGCGCGACCTCTCCTGCTTGTGCTTCTCGCGGTCCTGTGGCAGGCTACAGAGCCGGACGGAAGAGGGTGACGCTTCCATCAATCGGCGGTGGCCGATCCGGCACATGCGACAGACCGGCGTCGAGATGAAACACAAAATTCTCCTCCTTCTTGGGTGGGCGGTCGGCCTCATGGGCCTGGCCGGCTGTGCCCTCATCCCCGCGTACAGCCACGTCAATACGAAACAACCGGGCGGCAGGCTAACCACCCAGTATCAGGTGCAAGAAGTCGCCTCCGCTTCTTACCTCGCGTCCTATGACGTGCCTTGGGATCTGGACCCGACCTGCCGGAACCAGGTCACAGTGGCCCTGGCGCCTCCGCAGGCGCCGCCGGTCCAGCCTCCGGCCTTGGCCTGTCCCCGCACCAACCGGGATTTCGTTGGGCTCGCCATGTCCGGCGGAGGCAGCCGCGCCGCCGTCTTCTCGGCGGCCGTCCTGTTCGAATTGCAACGATACGGGCTGCTGCAGCAGGCCGACGTGATGTCGTCGGTGTCCGGCGGGTCGTTCGCGGCCGCCTTCTATGCCCTGAGCTGCGACAATCCGGCGAATTGCCCGATCACCGTCGAAGGGCCGCCGCGCTTTCTCTGGACGCCGGATGCCGCCTTCCCTCTGATCGAGCGGGATTTTCTGTTGCGCTGGGTCGGAAACGTGCTCTGGCCCAAGAACCTCGCGCTCACGACGTTCACCTATTACAACCGTACGGCCGTCATGGCCGAAACCCTGTCGGATAACCTGTTCGACAACTCTCGCTTGGGGGGCGAAGGGTTCCGCCTCCACGACCTGAACCCCCAGCGTCCCTCCGTCATCCTCAACGCGACCGACAACACCTCGTCAGAGGAGGATGGAGAGGAGCCGAACGATGCGAATTTCGGGTTCACCAAAGAGCGGTTCGACCGGCTGGATTCCGACTTGGACCAGTACCCGGTTGCCTCCGCCGTCATGGCCTCGGCCACCTTCCCCGGCGTCTTCAATTACCTGACGCTCAGAGACTATGCCCAGCCGTCGAAACGCTACATCCATCTGTATGACGGAGGCACCTCGGACAATCTTGGGTTGGCCGGCGTGCACAAGGTGCTGGATGTCGCCTCCCAGCATCCGCAATGGGGCCAGGCCCGCAAGCTCGTGCTGCTGATCGATGCCTATGTCCCCGCCCAGGGCCGAAGCGGACGGGAGCCGGATCCGCGCGAAGGTATCGATTACCTCGTGGACACCAACTTCCTGGATGCCTACGACTCGTTGATGTCCGAACTGCGTACGCGCAAGGTCGAGCAGATGAAAGCCCGGCTGAAGCGGATTCACGGAGACCTCTACCACCTCGAATTCGGCAAGCTGAACGGGATGGTCGGGCAGCCCAAGGCCAAGGCGACCTACGATGTGGTCAAGACGATCCCGACCTCGCTCCGGATCGAATGCGAGCAGGCGCAAGCCTTGAGAGAAGCGGCCCGCCTGCTGGTCGAAGACTTAGCCGCCCAGTTGCGGGCCGACCCCAAGTACAAAGACATGCTGCTCGCGACGCCGCTCAAGCCCCTCCCCCACTTCGACACTTGCGTGCAGACAGCCGACGACCAGAGCCAGTAGCCAGGTTGATCGGACGGCGGAAGAGGCCGGGCTGACGAACGGTTGGCAGCGCCGCGTCCGGCCTCGACCACTCCGCTTTGAAAATCAAAATAAATGGCTGTCTCCATTTCACGGGACTGGCTGCTCATGACATGTTATATGGGTCTGCGAGCGCCTGTCGTATGAGCGTCATTGCCCCTCCATCGAGCAGGAACAGCGAGGACAGGTCGCTCGCAAGCGCTAAGATGCAGTTCATAGCGTTGGTTGCCGAATGCGCCCGTTCCCGACTCTCCCTCTAGAGACAACCCTGCACCTGAGCGAAGCTCGTTGGAATGCCCGGCTCTTGACTCCACG
>JAGWTI010000050.1 GCA_028876065.1 Nitrospirota bacterium | reverse complement strand
GACATGGGCCTGTCGATGGAGCTTCATTGGCGCCCATCATAGCACCAGGGCGAGCAACAGACGGCTCCCAGCTCTCACCCCCACCCTGACAGGTGGGGAACTCCCGCTAAATTAGACTGAGCAAAGGCCGTTCCATGTCACAGCTTCAACAGAAAATCATGACGCAAGTTGATGATTAATAAATCATTATTCGCACCGCGCGCACCGCTTGCTTCGTCGTGAACGGGTCAGGTGACGACCGGCAGGCGCCGACATGACGGCACGGAGCCGAAATGTCGGCACATAGAAGCGATGCAGCGACTGGTCGATTTTACCGAGGACGGGAGATGCGGAGCTTCTGTATTTTGGATTGGAGCGTAGTCCGTTTCATGCCGAGCTTGGCTGCGGCGCCGGTGGGACCGCCAATCACCCAGTCGGTCGCGGTGAGCGCGCGCAGAATGTGGTCGCGCTCCGCGTCCTCAAGCGTGGCGACCGGCTGCGTCTCGCCTTTGGCCGCGGCCTTCAATTCCGCGAGCGGCACGTGGAGATCGGCGCCCCGGGAGAGAATGACGGCCCGTTCGATCAGGTTTTCCAGCTCGCGAACGTTGCCGGGCCAGTGATACCGGGACAAGGCGGTCATGACGCCGCCCGGGATGGTCTCGATCCGCTTGTTCATCCGTCGGGCGAACTTCTGCGCGAAGTAGCGGACGAGCGAGGGAATGTCTTCCCGGCGCTCGCGGAGCGGCGGCACGGTCAGCGGGAACACGTTGAGGCGATAGTAGAGATCGCTGCGGAATTGCTTCTCGGCGACCATCTGGGCCAGGTCCCGATTGGTCGCGGCGACCAGGCGGACGTTGACCCGAATCGTCCTGTTACTGCCGAGCCGCTCGAATTCCTGCTCCTGCAGCACCCGCAACAACTTGGATTGCAGCTCGAGCGGGATGTCGCCTACCTCGTCGAGAAACAGCGTCCCCCCGTCGGCCAGTTCGAAGCGGCCGACTTTGGTGGCGATCGCCCCGGTGAACGCGCCCTTTTCATGGCCGAACAATTCGCTTTCGAGCAGCCCGCTCGGGATGGCCGCGCAGTTCATCTTGACGAACGTCCGGTCGCGCCGGCCGCTGCGGTTGTGGAGGGCGCGGGCCAGCAGTTCTTTGCCGGTCCCGGTCTCGCCCAGGATCAGGACCGTGGAGTCGGTCGGGGCCACGATCTCGACTTGTTGCAACACCCGCCGGAGCGCCGGGCCGTCGCCGACGATCTCTTCGAAGTTGTACTCGTTCTGGATTTCCCCTTCGAGATACAGTTTCTCCTTGCTCAGCTTGTCCTTCAGCTCCGCGATCTGCCGGTAGGCCAGGGCGTTCTCGACCGCGATCGCAATCTGGCTCGCCACCTGAGTCAGCAAGTCCACGTCGTCCTGGGTAAAGGCGCCGGGGCGCAGGCTGGCGATGTTGAGGGTGCCCAGCTGCCGGTTGCGCGATCGGAGCGGCACGCAGCAGACGGACTTGATCCCTTCGGCCAGCAGCAGCTTCACAAAGTCCGCCGCGAACGACCGCAGCTCGCGCTCGCCGAACAATTGCGGCTTCTCCGACCGGAGTGCGACGCCGGCCGGAGTCCCCTCGACCGGGTTCACCATGCCTTCATGGAGCAGGCCCTTGCTCACGGGAAAATCCAGGGCATAGAGACGAAACCGGTCGCCTTCCGGCTCGTGCAAGGCCAGGCTGGTATAGTCGTTCGGCAGCACGCGGCGGAGGGAGGCGGCCGTGGCGGCAAACACATCCCGAAACTCCAGATGCGAGACCACGGCGTTGTTGACGTCCAGCAGGAGCTTGAGCCGATCGCGCTCCCGGGCCAGGTGCTGCTGCGAGGCTTGGACCGCCTCGTGGTTCAGGACGTTGTCGACCGCCACCGCCACTTGCTTGGTGATCTGTTCGAGGAACGCCAGCTCCGCGTCTCCGAAGGCGCAGGGCTTGAGGCTGCCGAATCCCATGGCGCCGAGGCGGCGCACCGCCGTGGTAAGCGGGAACATGCCGAGCGACGCCACCCCGATGTCTCGAAGGATCGCGAGCCCTTTGGGAAAGCGTGTTTCGTCTTTCAGACAGGGCACGATGAGCGGCTGCTGGTGAGCCCAGACCCAGCCACCCGCCGATTCGGCGACCGGCAATTCCATACCGGAGGGCAGGGTTCTGGCATCGGAGGTCTCCAGCACGTGGACGCGCATGACGTTTCGTGAGGGATCGTGGAGGAGGAACCCGACGTACTCGAACCGAACGACCGCGGGGAGGCGGCGGGCCAGGTCTCGGCATAAGGCGGCCAGATCACGGTGCGCGGCGATCGCTTCCGTGACCTCCAGCAGGGCGCCGTACCGGTCGACGCCCGGCTCCGCCGTCAGTGACCCAGGCTTCTCCGCCATGCCCGCTAGTATGGCGACGCCACCTCCGTTATGCAACTGAGGATCGATGTTCAGGGAAGGATGATCGCCTGCTCGGGATAGCCCAGGGCTTTCAGCGTCCCTTCCAGCGCGTCCACCATCGGCGGAGGCCCGCAGAGGAAGAGGACCGTGCCGGGGCCTGGCGGCGGCAGGTGTGCGCGGAGCAGATCCGGCGTCACCCGGCCGACGCCCATCGACCAGCCGGCGGGCGGCTGGCCAAGGACGTGGTAGCAATGAAAGGTGGGGTGCTCGCGGGCCGCTCGTTCGAACTCCTCCCGCAAAATGATGTCGGCCTCGGTCTTGTTCGCGAAGACCAGCCACTGCTCGACCGGCAAGCGTTTCGCCAGAATCCACCGGATGATGGAGACCATCGGGGTGATGCCGCTGCCCCCGGCGATGAACCCGACCCGGGTCGCCATCCCATCGACCCAGTGGCCTCCCGTGTGAGGCCCGCTGATCTCCACCGTCTCGCCGACCCGGCGGTCATGCACGTACGTGGAGACCAGCCCGGTTGCGTATCGTTTCACGGTCAGTTCGAACCACCCGGTTGTGCCGACCAGCGACGACGGGGTATAGGGCCGCTTCACGGTCTTGCCGTTGACCGTCGCATGCACGGTCACGTAATCGCCGGGCAGCATATCCAGCGTGGCATCGGCCGGCAGGGCGAAACGAAACGTCGCGGTGTCGTGGGTTTCGGGGCGACGGGCGGAGAGGAAATAAGGAGTGGGAGTTTTCGTTCTGATGCGAACGCCCTCCGCCATCCTGCCCCCCTCGCGCATAGCGGAATGCGGAACTTAATTCCAGATGACGTTGTCCTGGTTCACCAAAAAGTCGATCAGCTCGATGCTGTCCCGAAGCTCGGCCTGCGCATGTTCGGACATCGGCAGGATGGCGCCCACCGGCTTGCCCGCTTCGAGATCTTCCAAGGCGGGAATGCCCTGGAGGCTGGGTTTTTCATGTTCGGAACGGAAGGCGGCCATCGGCTCTCCTTACTTCCGCCGGCCTGTTCGACCGGCATCTAAAAACATAAGCAAGGAATGCGCCAAGTCAAGGAGTCACGCTCATCATACCATAAGAAGCCCTCGAGGGAAGAGCCGGGGGCAAAACGCGCTGGTCGGAGGAAAAATCAGCCGGGCGAAGGGTTCAGGGCTGCCTAGTAATCGGCGGCAAGGCGCCAAGGTACGCGAACTCGCCCCTCCGCAGCAAAGGCGTCTCCGGACGCAGGCGGAAATCGTCTTTCCCCGAATCGACAAACAACGGATCGCCCACGATATCCGACTCCCCTTTGAGGTCCGCTTGGCCATCGGCCGGTTCGGTCCGGCGATACTCGGACCCGTTGTTGTAGAGCGCATTGGTGGAGAGGGTGGCGAGGCTCGTCGGACTCACCAAAAACCCCACTTTATTGAGCCCGATGATATTGCCGGAGGCCACCGTGCTGGACAGACCGAGAAACGCGGCGCCCCCGCCGTTCTTCACGATCGTGTTGCTCACCAATGTCGCGCGGGCTTTGTCCGTCACCACCACGCCTTCGAACAGGCTGCGGACGATCACGTTCCGCTCCAGCCGCACTTCGGACTGGCCGGCGATGATCACGCCATGATCATTGTCGTGGATGTAATTGCCCACCAGCGTGGCCTGCGAGTCGGCAAATTGGACGCCCGTCGTTTCGCTCCCGCCGATGTCGCATTGCTCGATCCGCACGTTGCGGACTTGTTGCCCGAAGACCATCCCGTTGATGCGGGTGTGATGCAACCGGATGTTCCGCCCGTTGAAAATGCCCATGGCATGCCCGCCGTGTTCGTAGATCGTCAGGCCGCTGATCTCGATATCCGTCGCCCCATAGGGCCACTTCCCGATATGGAAGACCCCGACGCGCTCAAGACCCAGGACTTTGACCCGCTCCGCCCCTTCGCCGATCAGCTTCAACCGCTCTTTGCTGTGGATGGTCACGTCTTCCCGATAGTCCCCGGCCTTGATCTGCACCGTATCCCCGTCCAGTGCGTCGTCGATCGCGTCCTGGATGGACCGGTACTGTCCGGTCCCGTCCGCCGCCACGATCAAGGTGCGCGGCCCCCTGTTGGCCGGTTTGCCGTCCGGAATCGCCCAGGCGACGCCACCGGCCATACAGAGCAGCAGGCCCAGCAGCAGACTCGCTCGAATCGTCGTTGACATGCACAGCGTGATACAGGGAAGCCGGATCGTCTGTCAACCACGTTCCTTCTAAGTTCCTTGTGAGGGCCGGACGCCCGTGGTATCCTCCCGCCATGATCTTAGTAGGCCTGACCGGCGGGCTGGCGACCGGCAAGAGTTCCGTCGCGCGCCTCTTTCAAGACAACGGGGCCTACGTCATCGACGCCGACGAGCTGGCGCGGCAGGTCGTGCAGCCGGGCAAGCCGGCCTGGCGGGACATCGCGCGCACGTTCGGCGCGAAGGCGCTGAATCCGGACCGGACGCTGAACCGCGCGGCGCTGGCCGACGCGATCTTCCGGAACGAGGCCAAGCGTCGGCGGCTCAATGCCATCGTCCACCCCCGCGTCGCGCGCGAACAAGCCAGGCTGACCAGGGCCATCGCCCAAAAAGACCCCGGGGCGATCATCGTCTACGACGTGCCGCTGCTGTTCGAAGCCGGCGTGGACAAGCGGGTGGACAAGATCATCGTCGTGACGGCGGACCGAGCCACCCAGATCAGACGTCTCATGACCCGCAACGGGTTCACCCGGGCCGAAGCGGTCCGCCGGCTGCGCGCCCAAATGCCGCTGCGGGCCAAGATCGCCAGGGCCGACGAGGTGATCGACGGCACCTTGTCCTTCGCCCAGACCAAGAGCGAAGTGGAACGGATCGTCTCCCAGTTGAAATCGCTCGCCTGATTTGCGGCTTCCGCTCGCCTCTTCCCTGTGGTACATTTCCTGCCATGCAGCAAGTCGTCATCATCGGATCGGGGCCGGCCGGGTTGACCGCCGCCATCTATGCGGCCCGGGCGAATCTCGCCCCGCTGCTCATCGAAGGGCTCCAGGCCGGAGGCCAGCTGACCACCACCACCGAGGTGGAAAACTATCCGGGCTTCGAGCGCGGCATCCAGGGGCCGGAGTTGATGAAAGTCATGCGGGCCCAGGCGGAGCGGTTCGGCACGGAATTTCTCACCGGCGACGTGTCGGCCGTCGATCTCGGCCGGAAGCCGTTCGCCATCACCGTCGAAGGGGAACGGCGGATCGAGACCAAGACGGTGATCGTCGCCACCGGCGCCTCGGCCATCCACATCGGACTCCCCAACGAATCGCGGCTCACGGGCCATGGGGTCTCCACCTGCGCGACCTGCGACGGCTTTTTCTTCCGCGGGAAGGAACTGATCGTGGTCGGGGGCGGGGACAGCGCCATGGAGGAAGCGAACTTCCTCACGAAATTCGCCACCAAGGTGTCCGTCGTCCACCGGCGCGACAAACTGCGCGCCTCCAAGATCATGCAGGATCGGGCGATGAAGAACGAGAAAATCGCCTTCGTCTGGAATTCCGTCGTGGAGGACATCCTCGGCGACCAGGTGGTGACCGGCGTCCGCCTGCGCAACGTCGTCACCGGCACGACCACACGGCTGCCTTGCGCCGGCGTCTTCGTGGCCATCGGGCACAGCCCCAACACCGGCTTGTTCAAAGGCCAACTGGAGATGGACGCGAAGGGCTATATCCTGACCACGGCCGGCACGGCGACCAACGTCGCCGGCGTCTTCGCCGCCGGCGACGTCCAGGATGCCCGCTACCGCCAAGCCATCACCGCGGCCGGCTCCGGCTGCATGGCCGCCATCGACGCCGAGCGATTCCTGGAAGCGCTCGGCGCGTGAAGCGTTGCTCGTGAAACGTCGTTCGTAACATCCGAATCAGACGAGATACGTTTCACGAGATACGAACGACGAGAACATGCGCTGCGCGATCATCCACTACCACGAACTCGCCCTCAAGGGACGCAACCGGCCGTTCTTCGAGCAACGGCTCGTCAAAAACCTCCGGCTCGTGCTGCGCGATCTGGGCGTCAGGCAGGTGGACGCCCTCCACGGCCGCATCCGCGTCGCGCTCACGGACGACACGCCCTGGGAGGCCGTCAGCGAACGGCTGGGGCGGGTCTTTGGGATCGCCCACTATTCCCTGGCCCACTCGGTGCCGATGGACCTGGCGCACCCCAGCCTCGAGGCGCTCAAACTGGCCATCGGCCGGGAAGTGGCGCCCCTGACGTTCGACACCTTCCGCGTCTCGACCAAGCGGGCCGACAAGCGGTTTCCGTTTACGTCGGTGGATGTGGACCGCGAAATCGGCGCCCACCTCTGCCGACTCACCGGCAAGAAGGTCAGCCTGGGGCGGCCGGAGCTGACCGTCCAGATCGAACTGCTGACCAAAGCGGCCTACTATTCGACCAAGAAAGAAGCGGGATCGGGCGGATTGCCGGTCGGCATCAGCGGGAAGGTGGCCTGCTGCATCTCCGGCGGCATCGATTCTCCCGTCGCCGCCTACCGTATGATGAAACGAGGCTGCCGGGCCGTCTTCGTCCATTTCCACGGCCGGCCCTACGTGAGCCGCGCCTCGGAAGAAAAAGTCCGGGAGCTCGTCCAACTCTTGACGCGGCACCAGTCCTACTCGCGCCTCTACCTGGTCCCGTTCGGAGACATTCAGCGGCAGATCGTGCTGGGGGCGCCGGCCGCGTTCCGCGTCGTCCTGTACCGCCGGATGATGCTCCGCATCGCCGAGGAACTGGCGCGGAAGGAGCGTTGCTGGGCCCTGGTCACCGGCGACAGTCTCGGCCAGGTGGCCTCGCAAACGCCGGAGAACCTGAGCGTGGTGCAGGAAGCGGTGCAGTTGCCGGTCCTGCGCCCCTTGATCGGCATGGATAAGATCGAGATTACCGAGCAGGCGGAGCGAATCGGCACGTTCGAAACGTCCATCGAGCCGGACCAGGACTGTTGCACGCTCTTCGTCCCGCCTCACCCCAGCACCAAGACCAGCCTGGACACGATTCGGAAGATCGAGCGCGGGTTCGACCTCGTCGCCCTCGTCAAACAGGGGCTGGAACAGGCCGAGCTGGCCGAGTACTCGTTTCCCGCGCGCTAGCGCGTGGCGCGAGCCGCCGCCGTCTCGCGCAGAATGCGGAAGTGCTTCTCCAATTGCCGCTTCAGCTCCAGCGCCACGAGCCAGTCCGGCGCCATCGTCTCGACGTCCACGACGAGGCTGAAGTCGGCTTTGGTCGCCGCGTCGCTCCCATCCGGTCCGAGCTTCCAGGTGCGCTCGTATCGCCTGAAGTCCCCCTCCAAGAACGTGGTGACCAGCCCCCCGCCAGGCGGCACGCGGTTTTCGCACATGAGCCGGCGTTCACCGGGCAAAATGGGGTGCTGGATGTACACCTCCGTGATCACCTTGTCCGGCCGGCGGTCCAGGCGCGCGAGGCGCATGGTCACCCCGAACAGGTGCGCCCAGTTTTCATAGTCCGTCAGGACTTGCTGCACCACGGACGGAGGGACCGGCAGACGGAGCGACGCGGTGGCCTTGAGCCCGCCGCCCGGATCGCCGGCGACCGTCACCGTCGTCTGGTCGGTCGGCAAGGACGAGGCCATGGCGCACGGGGCCACGGCGACGCCTCCCCAGACCAGCGCCCCTCCCAGCAGCGCGATGGTCAGAGAGCCGGGAGCCCGTGCGGGCCTCGAACGGTGGCGCGGGCTAGCACTCATCCAAGAGATTCCGGACCGTGCGCAGAAAGACATCCGACGAGAAGGGTTTCTGCAAAAATGCCTTCGCCAAATGGGGCAGATCCTGTAGATCGACCGGCTGGTCGGTATAGCCGGACATGTAGACGACTTTGAGGTTCGGATACCGCGGGACCAAGTGCCGGATCAGGTCGAGCCCGCCCATCCCCGGCATCACCAAATCCACCACGGCCAGGTGGATCGGCCCGCTCCGGTCCTGGCACACCTGGAGCGCCGCCCGGCCATCCGCCGCTTCCAGGACCCGATAGCCCTTCGCACTGAGGGCCGCGTGCAGCACCTTGCGCACCGCCGGCTCGTCTTCGGCGACCAGAATCGTTTCGGTCCCGGAGAGCGGACCGGCCGACGACAGGTCCTGCCCGACCGCGTCCATGGCCTTGTCGACCGCCGGGAGCAGGATCGTCACGCAGGCGCCCCGCCCCGGTTGGCTGGCCACCCGGATGTGCCCGCCGATCTGCGCGATCAATCCATACACCGTGGACAAGCCCAACCCGGTCCCCTTGCCCACCTCCTTGGTCGTAAAAAACGGCTCGAAGATCCGTTCGAGCACTTCGGGCGACATGCCGCAGCCCGTGTCGCGCACGGTGAGCATGGCATAGGCGCCGCGCGGAATTCCCGGATACTCCTCGGGCGCCCCGTCCCGCAGGATCAGGTGCCTCGTCGCGATCGTCACGAGCCCCCCTTCGGGCATGGCATCCCGCGCATTGTTCACGAGGTTGAGCAGGACCTGCCCGATCTGCGCCGGGTCGGCCTTGACCCGAGGCAACTCCGGCGCCAGATTGACTTCCAGTTTGATGGATTCGCCGATCAGGCGAGCCAACATCCGATGCTGCTCCACGATGACGGCGTTGAGATCCAGAACGCGAGGGATAATCACCTGCCGGCGGCTGAACGCCAGCAGCTGACTCGTCAGCGTGGCGGCCCGATCCGCCGACTGCTCGATCCCCTCGACGTCCTGCCGCAAGGGTTCCTGTTGGGCCAGCGCCGGCAGGAGGAAATAACAAGAGCCCTTGATGACCTGCAGGATATTGTTGAACTCATGGGCGATGCCGCCGGCCAGCTTGCCGACCGCCTCCATCTTTTGCGACTGGAGCAACTGCTCCTCGCTCTGCTTGAGCGCGGCTTCGGCCTGCCGGCGCTGATCGATTTCCGCCCGCAGCTCCTCGTTCAACTCCTCGGCTTTCTCCTTCGC
This sequence comes from Nitrospirota bacterium, assembly GCA_028876065.1. Classification (GTDB taxonomy): domain Bacteria; phylum Nitrospirota; class Nitrospiria; order Nitrospirales; family Nitrospiraceae; genus SYGV01. The sequence continues at coordinate 15,671 of JAGWTI010000050.1, read as the reverse complement.
ATCCGTCAGATAGGCGATCAATTCTCGATTCTCATGGCGCAGATTGAGCGAGGCGACGATCGTCACATGCGTGCGCCAGGCCGTCGCCCAGAGGGCGGCCCCGTACAGGACCGCCATGATGCCCATGAACAGATGCACTTCGTCGCCCATGGTCAACAGACGCAAGGTCAACGGAACGAGCAAGGGAAGGGCAAAACTGAGAAAGGCCGGCTTGCTCGCCGGCAAATAGGCCGCCGCCCCGGACACCATGCCGGCCAACACGAAGACGAGAAACATCTGGTGCGCGATCGATTCGACGGGAAACAGCAAGGACCCCGCGGCCCCCCACCCGATCCCCAGGAGGCCGGTCACCACGACATAGCGCCTGTGCCACCGAGGGGCCTCGTCCATCCGGTCTGTCGCGCGCCAATAACGGGAGGCGAGCCAGATGCGCCCGAGGGCCACCAAAAGCAGGTAGACGATACAGGGGTAGAGGAAGAAGGATGGCACGACGTCGCGCTGGATGTAGGCGATGAAGGCGCCGTTCACCACCGTCACGAGCGACGCATCGCGGGCCCCCCGAAAGAGCACCTCCACTTGATCCGCAAAGATCTGCGGCGCGCGGGATGCCGGAATGACCGGCATCGCCTCATCGGCCAGGTTGGGGACCGGCAGCCGCATCACGCGCGGCCCCCGTCGGCGGCGGCTTCGAATCTCCTCCGGCGCGATCGCATCAGGACACAAGCCTTTCGGTTACGACGCATCAAGCCGCTCTCTCACGGCGCGGAGCAGGACATCCGGGGGAAAGGGCTTCTGCAAAAAACCCTTGACCGAATCCGGCCGGTCCTCCAGATCGACCGGCTGGTCGGTATAGCCGGACATATAGAGGATTTTCAAGTTCGGATGCCGCGGGACCAAGCGCCGAATCAGGTCGCGCCCGCCCATCCCCGGCATCACCAAATCGATCACGGCCAGGTGGATCGGCCCGCTGTGGTCCTGACACACCTGGAGCGCCGCCTGGCCATCCGCCGCTTCCAGCACCCGATAGCCCTTGGCCTGCAGGGCGCCTTGCAGCAACTTGCGCACCGCCGGCTCGTCTTCGGCGATCAGGATCGTTTCGGTTCCCGTAAGCGGTCCGACCGCCGACGGTTGCGACGCCGACTCGTCCAAGACCTGGCCCACCTCAGGGAGCAGGATCGTCACGCAGGTGCCTTGCCCCGGTTGGCTGGCCACCCGAATGTGCCCGCCGATCTGCGCGATCAATCCATACACCGTGGACAAGCCCAACCCGGTCCCCTTGCCCAGCTCCTTGGTGGTAAAGAACGGCTCGAAGATCCGTTCGAGGATCTCGGGCGGCATGCCGCACCCCGTATCCCGGACGCTGACCATGGCGTAGGAGCCAGGCGGAATTTCGGCATATTCCTTATCGTCCGGACTCCCCTGCAGCATGAGATGGCGTGTCGTCATCGTGAGCAAGCCCCCCGTCGGCATGGCATCCCGCGCGTTGTTGACGAGGTTGAGCAGCACCTGCCCGATCTGCGCCGGATCGGCCTTGACCCGAGGCAACTCCGGCGCCAGATTGACTTCCAGTTTAACGGATTCGCCGATCAGGCGCTCCAACATCCGCGACTGTTCCGCGATGACGGCGTTGAGATCCAGAACCCGGGAGACAAGCACTTGCCGGCGGCTGAACGCCAATAGCTGACTCGTCAGCGTGGCGGCCCGATCCGCCGACTGCTCGATCCCCTCGACCTCCTGCCGCAAAGGTTCCTGTTGGGCCAGCGCCGGCAGCAGGAAATAACAATAGCCCTTGATGACCTGGAGGATATTGTTGAACTCATGGGCGATGCCGCCGGCCAGCTTGCCGACCGCCTCCATCTTCTGCGACTGGACCAGCTGCTCCTCGCTCTGCCTGAGCGCGGCCTCGGCCTGCCGGCGCTGGTCGATCTCCGCCCGCAAGCTTCGGATCAACCCCTCGTTGTCGTAGCGCAGGCCCAGAGCAATACCCAGGGTCCGATTCGTCCGGATCGCGCTCGCCAGGAGGATCAGCATGTACAGGATCACCATCCCCCCCATCGTCCGATGCATCGTGTCGTCGGACAAGAAATACGGGACCGAGGTGGGAACGAGCGTGAACGCGACATAGGGAAACACGACGGACAGCCGAGGGAACAAGACGGCCGCCCCGCCCGCCGCCATGCCGCCCACGACGAAGGCCAAAAACACCTGGTGGAGCGAAGAATCGGCGGCATACAGCAGGCTTCCGGCTCCGCCCCAAGCCAGGCCGGTCAGAGCCGCTCCCACGGCGAAGCGTGCCTCCCAACGCCGGGCCCCGGCGATCCGGTCGGCCTCCGGCGCGCGCCAGTAGCGATAGACCACCCAGCTACGGCCCATCATGACCAGCAGCATATAGGCCAGCCAGCCATACACGATCGGGGGCGCGATGACGTCCCGATGCACGAAGGCCAAGAGGCAGGCATTGAAGGTGCTGGCCAGGAACGTAGCCAGCACGCCGGAGAACAGCATCCGGACTTGCTCGGCGCAGACTTGCCGTTCCCGTTGGTCCTTGTCGTCGGCGGGCGAATTGCCGGACGGGGGAGCTTCGTGTTGCGGCGATGATCGGACGGAGTCGGTTGTCGGCACGCGGTTACCGAGACGCATCCTGGGCGCAGCGGAATCCGAGGGACCTGAGTCGATTCGTCGGCGTCATCCCCGTTCGGTTCGTCGCGCGCAAATTGAACTGATGCCGGTCCCAAGCTCCGCCCCGAGTGGCCTTGCTGAGGCCCTGCGGAGGCCCCTGCGGGTTCCGCGGGGCGCTTTGGCGGTAGTAATTCTCGTCGTACCAATCGGCCGTCCATTCCCAAACATTCCCCGCCATATCGTATACGCCGTACGGACTCTTCCCCGCCTCGTACCGTCCGACGGGAGACAGAGGCAACTCCTCGCTCTCCTGCTTCCCGAAGTTGGCATGCCGGCTCGTCGGCTCATCGTTGCCCCAGGGGTACTTCCGCCCGTCCGTGCCTCTGGCCGCTTTTTCCCATTCGGCCTCCGTCGGGAGCCGCCGGCCGGCCCATTGGCAATAGGACTCGGCATCCAGCCAGTCCACCCCGACCACGGGCAACTCCCCGCCCTCCTGGAGGCGCCCGTCGTTCCAAAAACGAGGCGGTTCCCGTTTGGTCGCCTCGATAAATTTCGCATAGCGGGACACCGTAACCTGATACCGATCCAGGTAATAGGCATCCAGCTGGACCCGGTGTTTGGGCCGTTCATCCGGCTCCCCTTCGTGGTCGCCGGACCCCATGTCGAATTCGCCGGCCGGGATCAACACCAGTGGAGCGCCATCCATACCCACCATGTCGCGCATGCCTTGGTCGCCGGTCGCAGGGCCCGCGCACCAAACCATCGCCGCCATGGCCAGCATCAGCACACCCTTCGGGTACCCACGCATGCCATCCTCCTCCGCCAAGGAAACGGACGCAGGGCCTGTCCGCTCGAGGACAAGCCTGTTTGCAGCCCAAAACGGTACATCGGACCGGAGGAAAAGTAAACAGATTGTGCTAGGATAGGGCCTCGTTGACCGGCCGACGGAGGAGTATCAACGATGAGGGACCGACCCGGAGCGATCACACACCCCAGCGCGGCGTTCCTTGTCCTGCCATGGCTCCTGGGATTCGTCCTGGCTTGGCCCGCCTTCAACGAGGCCCGGGCGCAGTCGTTGAGCGACGCCACCGCCACCACCGAGTCTTCCTGCAACTTCGGCATGGCGAAAAACCAAGCCAAGGGGAGCTGCGAAGTGCCGATGTTGGCTGGGTGCGTCGTCGCCAACTTCCCCGGCACCACCCGCCCCTGGTCGAACCTCTCCAAGGGAGGCAATACCTCCTGCCGGTTCGACGAGAAGGCCACCGATTGGAAAACGAAAATCACCGGCTCGTGCGGCATGTGCAAGACGCCGCAATGCACGGCTCGGTTCGGAGTCATGTTTGATTGTTCCTCCAACATGCCGCCTCCCATCGCCCGACAATCACCGTCCCGCCCCAAACCGTGACGCTCGCCGAGCGCATCAAGCAAGAGGCCCAGCGCCTCGGCTTCGACGCGGTGGGCATCAGCCGCATCGACGGCAGCCCCCAGCCCTCGGTTCTCGATGATCGGCCGCGCCCCTTCCACCAGCTCCTCTACGACCGGCTGTGTGCCTGGATCGAACGCGGCTATCACGGCGCGATGGCCTGGATGGAACGGGCCCCGCACCGCCGGGCCGATCCTGGCTCCGTCCTGCCCGGCTGCCGCTCCATCATTTCCGTCGGCATGAATTACGGCACCGGCCACCGGGCGGACGAAAGCCCGGGACACGGGCGCATCGCCCGCTATGCCTGGGGACGGGACTATCACGGCATCCTGCAAGCCAAGTTGGAGCAACTGGAGGCGCTCATCCGGACGCTTGCCCCGAACGCATGCACCCGCTGGTACGTGGACACGGGACCGGTCATGGAAAAAGCCTGGGCCCAGCAAGCGGGCCTGGGATGGATCGGCAAACATTCCAACCTCGTCTCCGCCCGCTACGGGTCCTGGCTGCTCCTCGGAGAAGTCCTCACGACGCTCGAACTGGAACCGGACGAACCGGGAACCGACCTCTGCGGCACCTGCCAGCTCTGCGTCCGGGCCTGCCCGACCGGGGCCATCACGGAACCCTATGTGGTGGACGCGAGACGGTGCATTTCCTACCTGACGATCGAGCTGCACAAGCCGGGCGATGAGATCCCGGTCGAATTGGAGAGGACACTCGGCAATCGCATTTTCGGGTGCGACGACTGCCTCGACGCCTGCCCCTACAACCTGGCGGCCCAGCCCACGCAGGAATCCGCCTTTCAGCCTTCACCGCTCACCCTGGCTCCGTCGTTGTCCACGCTGGAAACCATGAGCGAACGCACCTTTCAGGACACATTCCGACTGAGCGCCATCCGACGAGCCAAATACTCGGGGCTTCTCCGAAACGTGAGGATCGCCAGGCGCAACGCTCAATCCCCTTCCCGCAGCCCTTCCGATCGGCCATTTTCAGCCAACATGAGTTAAACCTCGGTGCCGCAAGGCCTGCGCGACCGACCTGATACCGTCCCATGTGCTGCCCATTGGTGTATATGAACCTTGTGGTTGCGTGAAATCCACCAATGCAACCGGCTCCATCGGCACGATTCCCCTGCTCTCGCCTCACAAGCTACGCATCTATCGAGAGTTTTCCACATCCACCAGGCAGGCTCGGTCCTTGCTCCCTTGCGAGACAAGATAAACCACGGGCCCGCCCGCTTGGTTGGGAGGGCCCACAGCAAGGAGGACACCATGTTTGATGCGCCGCGTGGACAACTCGGGCGAGTGCTGGTGGTGGACGACGAGCCGGACATCCGCAAGGTGGTGCGGACGCACCTCGAGAAGGCCAATTACGAGGTGATCGAGGCGGAAAACGGAGCGGAGGCCATCAAGCTCCTCAACGCCGGCGACAATCCCATGTATGTGGACATGATTCTCTGCGACATCCGGATGCCCAAACTGAACGGGATCGAAGCCATCGAGTATTTCCGGACGGAATACCCAGCGCTGCCCCTGGTGGTCCTGACGGGATTTCCGGATTTGCAGGTGGCGACATCCCTCCTCAAGCAGGGCGTCATGGACTACCTCGTCAAGCCGGTCGAAAAGGAAAAACTGATCGACACGGTCAAGAAGGCCGTGGACAGCAGACTGGTGTTCAAAGACCAGTTCACGACGTAAGCCTCCGGGCCGCCCGGTTACCTGTCAGGCAAAATGATGAAATATCGTTTTGAAACCACTCGGGAACCAATTACTCGATGGTCCGTGAGGACATGGAGGCCCCGCAGGATGGTCAAAAAGGCCGTCCAGCGAGGCCGCAGCGAGCGAAGGGGCGAGACGTACTCTTTGCGATACGTTGAGCCCCTGAGCGACGCGAGAACAAAGCTGGTGGACTTTTTCAACATCCTGCCATGCGTGTCGGACTGAAGCACAAGATCATCCTGGCCATCCTTGGCGTCGGCGCCCTCCCGTTGGTGCTCGGCATGGTGGTCGCCTACTCTCAGGGCACCACCGAACTGGAACGGGTAATCGGAGGGAATTTTCGCGCGCTGGCCGGCGAAACGGCCCGTTCCATCGACCTCATCTTGAGCGGCGAGATCGCCAGACGGACCAGAATTGCGACCAACGACGATGTGGCCGCCGCCCTCGTTGCCCGCAATAAGCGCTACCAAGGGCTCTCGCCGCCCGAGGTCACGGACCTCCTCACACGCGACGTCGCGCGCTGGAAATCCGGCGGCTCCCTTGCCTCCGACTCCCGCACCGCTCCCGCGCAGGAAGTGCTGCGGCGGTTTGCCAAGACCCAGGGGCTGGGCGAAACGCCATCCGATCGTTCCGACCGTGCGGCCCTCTTGACCATGTTTCTGACCGACCAGGAAGGGGCCCTCGTCGCCGGCGTCGGCGGCCGCGGCCCCCTCCGGTACCTCCACCGCGGCCAGCCCTGGTGGCGCGGCGCTTTCAACCAGGGGCGAGGGCGGGTGTACCTGGACAACATCGCTTTCGACGAGGCGCTCAACAGCTATGTGTTCACGTTGGCCGTGCCGGTTCTGGACGAGCATCGCCATCGGGTGATCGGCGTACTCCAGAGCGTCTACGATGCCAAAGCGTTTTTCCAGCCGGCCATCCACCCCGTGCGGTTCGGCAAGAGCGGGCACGTGATGCTGATCGATTCGCACGGGACCGTCATCATCTGCCCCATCCTCCCCACCGGCGTCCGGGTCAGCGACACGTCCCTGGTACGAAGCGTCACCAAGGACGAGCCGGGCTGGGTCAAGGCGGACGGAGACGGACACGGAGGACAGGACACGTCCATCATCGGTTTCGCGCCCCTTCCGGAAACCAGCCTGACGACGAAGGCCTCGACCGGCGTCCTCTGGCACAGTTTCGCCTGGCAGGCCTCCGACGAAATCTTCGCGCCGACCCGCAGCCTGCTGCTCTGGATCGCTTCCGCCGGGTGTCTCGCCATGGGGTTGCTGGGCTCCATCGGGTACTATGCCGCTCACCGGATCGTGACGCCGATCCAGCGCCTCCAGGAAGGCGCCGCCCGCATCGGCCGCGGAGAACTGACCGAGTCGATCACCATCCGCACCGGCGACGAAATCGAACGATTGGCGGACGAATTCAATGCGATGAACGGCAGACTCCAGTTGGCCTTCGCCGGACTCGAGGAAAAAGTGGCGGCCAAGACGGCCGAGGTCCGGTCCTTGAAAGAGTACAACGAGAAGATTCTCAACAGCCTGCCGGAGAGCGTCATGATTCTGCGCCAGGACCGCACGATCGAATACATCAACGCCGAGGCCATGCGTGTGTTGAACGTGGCGCCCAGGCAGGGCATCGGCCAGGACCTCTTTCGCCTCTTGCCGGTGGATCAGCCCACCCAGCGCCGGATCGAACAGGAATTCGACTGGGCGCGGACCGCCGCGCCAGGCCTCCCGACGTCGCGCGACGCGAACCCCCAGGCCGACCGCCGGGACCCGTTGGCGCCCAAAGCGGGAGACCCGGCGAGCGTGGCCTTACGGGACCTGCGGATCGGCGACCGGGTGTTCGGCCAGCGGTTTTTCCGCGTCAGCGCCGACGGCAACGGCGCCACCAGGATCGGGCTGGCCTTGCGGGAAGTCACGGCGGAGCGGCGGCTGCAGGATCAGCTCATCCAGGCCGAAAAACTGGCCGGCCTGGGAACGTTGACGGCGGGCATCGCCCATGAAATCAACAACCCCCTGTTCGTGATCATGGGCATGGCGCAGGCGATGGAAGACGAGGACGACCTCCGGGTGACGAAGGAATACGCCCAGGACATCGTCAAATACAGCCGACACATGGCCTCGATCATCCGCAACTTCGCCGGCTACGCCGCGCCCGGTTTTGCCGAGGACACCCAGCCGGTGGACGTCAACCAAAAACTCGAGGACGCCCTGAAACTGGCGCGGCTCGCGCACATGGCCGACGATCTGGAGGTGGTGACCGACTATGGGCCTGTGCCCGCGATCCTGGCCCGACCCGAGGAGGCCCAGCAGGTCTTCCAGAACATCATCGTGAACGCCATTCAGGCCATGAACGGCCACGGCCGGCTCAGCCTGAGCACCGGGATCGAGGACGGCTGGATCGTCATCCGAATCGCCGACACCGGCCCGGGCATTCCCAAGAGGTTCCTGGGCAAGATCTTCGATCCGTTTTTTACGACGAAAGAGCCGGGCAAGGGCACGGGGCTCGGACTCAACATCGTCTACCAGATCGTGACCAAATACGGCGGCACCGTCGGCGTCGAGAGCGAGGAGGGCAAGGGCACCCGGTTCACGCTGCGCTGGCCGGTGGAGAGCCAAGCCTGAGGCGGCGCCATGGCGATCCCCTTGACCGATCGCACCATTGACGATAGGCTGAATCAGTGCGGCAACGGCTCGTGGACCCTGTTTCGCAACGCTATGCACCCACCAAGCCTCCTCATCATCGAAGACGAAGAACGGATGCGCCGGCTCCTGGAGTTGGTGCTCAAACCCGAAGGGTACGACCTGCGTCTGGCGCACACCGGCGAGGAAGGCATTCGCCTCCTCACCGACCAGGAGGACCTCGATCTGATCGTGACGGATCTCCAACTCGGCAAGGCGTCCGGACTCGACGTGCTGGAGGCGGCCAAGCGGGCGCGTCCGGACGTGCCGGTGCTGATCATCACCGGCTACGGCACCGTCAAGTCCGCCGTCGAGGCCATGCACAAGGGGGCATACGATTACATCTCCAAGCCGGTGGACAACGACGAGTTGAAAATCGTCATCGCGCGCGCCTTGGAGCTGCGGCGCCTGGCGCAGGACAACCGGGCCCTGCGGGCCGGGCTCCACGAACGGTTCGGCATCGACCGCATGGTCAGCGTGTCGTCCAAGATGGCGGAGCTGAAACGCCTGGCCATGGAGATCGCCAAGACCGACGTCACGGTGCTGATCACCGGCGAGAGCGGAACCGGCAAGGAATTGCTGGCCCGCGCCATCCACGACGCCAGCCCCCGCGCCGGCGGCCCGCTGGTCGCGATCAACTGCGCCGGCATTCCCGAGCCGCTGCTGGAGTCCGAGCTGTTCGGCTATCAGAAAGGCGCCTTCACCGACGCCAAGACGTCCAAGCCGGGACGCTTTCAATCGGCGGACCGCGGCACCCTGTTTTTGGACGAGATCGGGGAAATGAGCCTCGGCGTCCAGGCCAAGCTGCTCCGCGTGCTCGAAGACCATCTGGTGGAACCGCTGGGAGGCCTCCGCGGGATCAAAGTCAACATCCGGGTCATCGGCGCCACCAACCAGGACCTGCGGGAGCTGATCGCCAAGGGGCGTTTCCGCGAAGACCTCTATTACCGGCTGCACGTCTGCCAGTTGCACATCCCCCCGCTGCGCGAGCGGCGTGAGGATATCCCCGCCTTGCTCCGATCGTTCCTGGAAGCCTCGGAGCGCGAACGGGGGGTCCGCATCCGGCACGTATCGCCGGAAGCCCTGGCCGCATTGCAGGAGTACCACTGGCCGGGCAACGTGCGGGAGCTGCACAACGTCGTGGAATGGGTCACGATCAGTTGCAAGGAGGGGGAGATCCGGCCGGAGCATCTCCCGGCCTACCTCTTCGATCAGCCGCCGGCGCAGAAGGGGGACGGAGCCATGGAACGAGAGCTCCCTTCCCTGCTCTCCTATGGACTGTCGGTCGAGGACATGGAGAAAGCCATGCTGGCCGAAGCCTTGCGGAAAAGCGGCGGCAACGTCTCGGAAGCCAGCCGCTTGCTCAAGGTCACCAGGAACACCCTGCGCTATCGGATGGCCAAGTATCACCTGACCCCGTAACTCCACCCGAGGGGCCGATGGATCAGCCACGGACCGGCGGCCTGCAGAAAAAATTCTTCGTCGCGCTGCTGATCGTCGGCATTCTCCCGGGCGTGGCCGCGCTGATCGCCACCTACCTGTACAGCACCGACAGTCTCAAGCACTCGATCGGGAACGGGTTCCAGGAAATCGCCCGCTCGACCGCCATCCGCATCGCGGCGGCGGTGGACACGGAAATCGACCGGGCGGCGCGCTTGGCCCTGGTGCCGATTCATATCCGGCATTCCCTGGAGGTCGCCAACCAACGGTATGCCGGCAAGAGCGAGGGCCAGATTCAGGCGCTGCTGGAAGCGGAACGAACCGCCTGGTCGAAAGCCAGGACGGAGGGCGCCCCGCTCCCCCTGCCCGGCACCACCGCCTACCTCCGCGAATGGGCGCAGGAGGCCGGCTACTATGTCGGCGTCGCGATCGCCGACAACCAGGGCGCGCTCGTGGCCACCTCCACGCCCCGGACTCCCTACCTCAACGGGGATCGGGACTGGTGGCGGGAGGCGTTCGAAGAACGCAAGGCCTATGTCAGCTCGATTCGGCACGACCCCGCGCTGAACGACTATGTCTTCGACGTGTCGGTCCCGATCCTGGACGTGGGCCATACGAAACCCGTCGGCGTGGTGGGGCTCGTCATCCGCCGCGATGTGCTGATGAACACGATCTTGCCGATCCGGATCGGCGAAACCGGCCACGGCATGTTGCTGGACACCGAGGGGACTCCGCTGATCTGCCCCGTCCTGCCCCCGACCGCGCATCTGATTCACGAGTCCCTGTTGAACCGACTGGCCCAGGACCGGCCGCTCTGGCTGGTGGCGGAAGACGACGCCCACGGAGGGCACAACTCCATCGTCGGGGCGGCGCCGGTCCGGTTCGCGCATCAGCTCAGCCCCTCCAGCCTGGGCGGCGAGCAATGGTTCACGTTCGTCCGGCAGCAGCCGGAGGAAACCTACGCCCCCATCTATTCGCTCTTGGTAACCGTCGGGCTGATCGGGTTCGGGCTGGTGATCGCCCTGGCCTCGCTGGGCTTTCTGGTGGGCCGACGCATCGTCAGCCCGATCCTGGCGTTGCGGCGCGAAGCGGACGCGCTACGGCGCAACGTCGCCACGTTGCCGGATTCGATCCCCGCCCGCGACGGGACGGCCAGACCGGCCTCCATCGACATCCGCACCGGCGACGAACTCGAAGACCTGGCGCGCACGTTCGAGGCCATGCGCCGCGCCCTCGAGGAGAGCCTCCGCACCGTCAAGACCCAGCAGGAAGAGCTGATCCGGCGCGAGAAACTGGCCTCGGTGGGGCAACTGCTGGCCGCTCTCGCCCACGATCTTCGCAATCCCCTGGGCGTGATCCGCAGTTCGGCCCAGCTGGTCCTGGAAGAGCAGCAGGCGGAATCGGTGAAGCAGGAAGTCGCCCGCTACATCATCGAGGAGGTGGACCGCCTGACCCACCGCATCAACGACTTCCTGCGCTATGCCCGCCAGAAGCCCCCCGAGCCGAGGCCGGTGCTTCCCCGCGACCTGGCCGACGCGGCGTTGCGGCAGTGGAACGCGCAGGGAAGCCACGAGTCGATCGTGCTCGACACGAACTTTGCAGAGGCCCTCGGACCGGTGCAGGTGGACCCGGACCAAGTGAAGGAAGCGCTGGTCAACCTGTTGATCAACGCCCAGGAGGCCATGCCGCAGGGAGGACGGCTCACGGTCGCCGCGCGAGCCGTGGAACAGGGTCAGGTGGAGATCGAGGTCGCCGACACAGGGTGCGGGATTGCGCCGGCCCACCTGGAACACATCTTCGAGCCGTTTTTCACGACCAAGGAGTATGGAACCGGGTTGGGGCTGACGAACGTCAAGCGCCTGATCCAGGACAACGGGGGCTTTCTCGAGGTCCGGAGCCAGGAAGGAACCGGCAGCCGATTTCTGATTCGATTCGCGGCCGGCCCTCCGTCCGGCAGATCGGGCCGTACGGCCGAGCCTGAGAACGAGGCGGTCGGCGCCTAGCCACCTCCCCCGCCCGAGGGAAGTCCCGTTGCCCCCTTGACATCACCAAACCAAGGTTTATCTCCCTGTCCATGAAGCCAAGTCTTTCGCAGCGAACGTTGACCTACGATGAACGGAAAGCGGCTGAGGCTGCCTTCCGCGGACTTCCGTCCGATCCCCGTTGGTCACAAGCCGCGCGTTCTGTGTACGAAGGGCTCATAAGCGTCCTGCGCAAGGATAACCAGAACGGGCAGAACGGGGAGGCCGCCGAGTCGGCTCCGGTTGCGCCGACCGAGACGACCGCTGTCCCCGACAATGAGCAAGGGGTGCAAGAGCAAGAGGTGGTGGAGTCTTCTGCCTCCCACCTGCCGGCTGAGCCCGACACGGCACAGCAGGAAGGCTTGCGCAGCAGCCTGCAATCACGTGAAGAAGCGGTGCGAGCAGGGCTGCTCGTTGACGTGACGGCGCAAGCTCAGGCGCTGGGATTACCCCTTCCGGTGGGTATCACCAGAGCCTTATGGAACGTGGCCGTGGCTACCGCCCATGAGGTGCCGGAAGACCAGCAAGCCATGCGCGTCCGAGACATTCTGATGGCTCTCAGGCTCCGCCTGGCCGTCGCACAGCCCTTTCTTCCCCTCTTTGAGTTTCCGGCCCTGCTGGCGCTCCCGCCGGACTCCGTGCCGCAGATCTGTTCGCTCCTGGCGCTGGCTCACGCGGACCAGGATTCCCAACAGAGCCTGACGCTCGTGCTGCGCAACGAGGTGTCGGCTATCATCACGCCCTTCACCAATTAACGTCACAGGCAGAAGCCGAGCAGGAACTGACTTCGTGCTCGTGGCGTGAGACGGAGCGAGGGAAAAATGTGCCGTCAGGGCACATCGGCGGCGCAACGGAAACCCAGGGCCGGCCCCCAGTAAGTCATCTCGTCCCACCCGCGATAACTGGCCCGCAACTCGAGAGGCCCCTGGCTCCAATCCCCTCCCCGCAGGACGCGGAACGAGCCCCGCAAGGGACCTTGCGGGTCCAGCGAGGGAGCGGACGCATAAAAATCCTCCGCATACCAGTCCTTGACCCATTCCCAGACATTGCCGACCAGATCATGGACTCCGTACGGCGACCTGGTCCAGGGCTGACTTCCAACCGGCTCCGTTCCATTGGCTCCGGCCTTGAGCGTCCGCTCTTTCATCCGCTGCTTCACCGCCTCGATGGAATTGCCCCAGGGATAGTGCCGTCCGTCCGTTCCGCGAGCCGCTTTCTCCCACTCCGCTTCGGTCGGCAACCGCCGGCCGTTCCAGTGGCAATAGGTCCGCGCCTGCATCCAGGTCAGATTCGTCACCGGGTGTTCCGCACGCTGCGGCTCCTCGAAGGGCTTGGGATCTTTGGGTTTCGCGCAGACGCCGTTTTGCACACAGTGTCCGTACCGGCGGTTGGTCACTTCATAGGTGTCGATCCAGTAGGCACTGAGGTAGAGGTGCCGGGCCGGCCTCGCGTCGGACGGCCCCTCATCGGCCCCCATGACGAATGCTCCGGCCGGGATCAACGTCATGCCCTCCGGTGGAGCAACGCCCCGCTGAGCCAGATTCCGCAGTTCCCCCTGTTGGAGCGTCACCAGTTGTTGGTTGATCGTCGCGATCGCGCCCCCATCGTCCGCCCCGTCCGGCAACGGCTCCCGCCCGGCCCCCGGCTTGGCGGCCTGGCTCGGCTCCCGCTTCGGTTCGACGCCGGCACGGCCGGCAACCGGGCCGGCTGGAGTCGGCGCAACTGCGGGAAGTTCGGGGATGGCCGCCGTCTCGATGCGCACGGCGGTCCGAGCCAGCTCTTGCACCACCTTCTCGCCCTCGCGGGTCTTGTCCGTCCGTTTCTTGCCGTTCCTGGTCACAGCGCCGATCGCGCCGAAGTCGAACTCCGGAATATTGGCCAGCAAGGGCGTCGCATAACTGATCGGCACGGCAAAGGCCATCCCTTCCGGGGCGATCCCCGAGGGATGATTGAACTTGGTCGTCACGATCCCGATGACTTCGCCCCGGCGATTGAACACCGCCCCGCCGCTGTTGCCCGGATTGACGGCCGCATCGATCTGGAAAACCCGCTTCACCCCCTTGGTGCGGACGGCGGCGATCCGTCCGCGGGAGACCGAGAGTTCCCGCAGGCCGAATGAAAACCCGGCGACGATGACTTCCTGATCGAGCCGAACCGCGCCCGCATAGCCCAGCGTGGCCTCCGACAGTCCCACGGACTCGATCTTGAGCAAAGCCAGGTCCTGGTCACGATCCGCGCTGACGACGACGGCGGGATTGCGGATTTCTCCGGACGTGACGACCACGATGCGGCGCGCGTTGGCGACGACATGATGCGCCGTCAGGATGTAGCCTTCGGAATGCACGATCACCCCCGTGCCGGCCGGCTTTTCCACCGGTTGGCCGGGACTCTCGGCGGCCGCGTGGCCCGTCCCGCACAGGAACGACAATCCCAGGAGGAGCGCGAGGGGTTTCATCGGCGGATCGGCAAGGTGACACTGATGGCCCCGGCATTCTGCCCCAGGCGGAGCCCTTCCTTGGGATAACCGGTTTTGTCCTTGGCTCCCTTCGGCTCTCCGTGGCAAGCCAGGCATCCTCGGGTCGCGTACAAGGGAAACAGGAGCCGCAGCGCCTTGTCCCCGGCCGCCACTTCGCTGATCACTCGTTCACGAGGGTGCGACGGGTCGGCGAATTGCTCCAGGGCCGCCCGCTCAAACGTATCCGGCGCATTGGCGGGGTTGCGCGGTTGCAGCGAGGTCTGTTTCAGCCGAACCCCCGTACGCTCGGCAAAACGTCCGGCCACGCGGGAACCGAAGACGGCGGGAATGAATCCTTTGAATTCCACGCCCTGGCGATTGATCGCATCTTGCGACTCGGCGACGACTTGTTTGCTGACCTCGACCAGCACCCGCAAGAGATCCTTGGTCCGCTGAGGCAGCCGGGCCGCCGGCAACTCCCGCAGATCAATCGACGCGTGAGCGCGAAACATGTCCATCAACTGGTGTTCGAACGCCTCCGCCGTAAAGCCCTTGTTGCCTCTGGTTGGGTCGTCGAGCAGTTCCTGATTGTCGTTGACGACGGCCCGCCCCGAATTCAACAGGACCGCCAGGAGGCGGGCCGTCGTCTCGAGTTCAAGGATGGTTTGAAGGGGAACGCCGGGTTCCGGCGGATGGTCCTTCGCTCGGGCAAGTTCGCCGTATGCCCCGCCGGTCACGGCGATGACCAGCCACGATGCGACAACCCACCGCAGGCAACCAGCCATGATGTCGTTCCTGCGCGTCTGCCTTGTAGGAGGACAACTCACGACGCATCCCCGCGGTCGCGTTGCGCGACCGCGGGAACGCGCACAAGCGGATGGTACGTTCGGTCACCGGTGAAGTCAAGGCGCGCAGGCCGCGCCTTCCCTTACCGGGACCGATGGATGTCGATCATGACGTTATCGGCGTCCAGCTCGACCGCGACGGGAGCCCCGTTCTGAAAGACGGACAGTTTACTGCCCGCGAGCGCATCCACTTCGAAACGCTCGACTCCCTCCGGCGTCGAAAGCTGAATCTCTCCCCAATAGGGATCGGCATAGCGGAGCGTGCCGACAATGAGCCGATGCTCGGCAAAGGGGCGCCCGGCCGTCGTCACGTCCAGCAACACGTTTCCGGAATCCACCACCATCAGAACGGGGTCCCCGGCGTTCGCTTCATGCAGCCCGACTCGATCGGCCTTGCTGGGGCTGATGGTGCGGGGCTGCAGGCTCCCGGGAGTCTTCACGAACAGCACGCCGGACCGGATCTTCGAGATCACGC
>JAGWTI010000143.1 GCA_028876065.1 Nitrospirota bacterium | reverse complement strand
AGGCGCCTTCGATTTTCTTCGAGCCGACGAGATGAGCGGCTTGTCTCTGCCCTACGAGCCGGCGGCGCGATTTCAATACAGCGTCCTCTCGTTTCCCTCCCGCGTGCAGGAGGAGGAACGACTCGCCCGGAGCCTCTCGTATCCACAAGCAATCACAGACCAGTACCTTCAACTGCCCGAGCTCAGCCCCAAAGTCGAAGCGTTAGCCCAACAAGTCACCGTCGAGGCACGGACGCCCTATGAACGGATTGTCGCGATTGAAGGGCATCTGCGCAGTGTCTACCGGTACAGTCTGGACGTCGGAACGACGATTCCTGTGAATCCCGTCGAGGAGTTTCTGTTCGTTCGCAAGACCGGTTATTGCGAACACTATGCCACGGCCATGGTGATGATGGTCCGTGCGCTGGGCATCCCGGCGCGTCTGGTCACCGGGTTCCTGCCCGGTGAGTGGAACGGCTTCGGGCGTTATTACACGATCCGCCAGCGCGACGCCCACGCCTGGGTGGAAGTCTATTTTCCCCGCTCCGGCTGGGTAACCTTCGACCCCACCCCCAGCGCGCCCGCCGCGGCCTCGATCCACGTATGGGCCGGTGCAGGCCGGGTCATCGATTCCGTCCGGCTGAAGTGGGACCGGTTCATCATCCAATACAGCCTCCGCGACCAGATCAAAATGGCGCAAGGCATCAGAGACCAGAGCGACAAGGTCCGCGGCCGGGCTCTGGGCCTCGTTGCAACCATCCACCGGTGGGTCATCGGGCTGCAGACCTGGGCCGGACAGCTTACGCGCATGCGCGGGTTGCTATGGACGGTCGGTTTGGCCGGCAGCCTGCTGCTGCTCCTGATCGCCAAGGCAGGGCTCCGGCGACTGCGCCAACGACGCCATCGTCCTTCCGAATTGCCCACCATGCGGCAAGCCGCGGTGGTCCGTCTCTACAGCCGCATGTTGGAGATGCTGGCGACGCATGGCATCGTCAAAACTCCTGGTGCGACGGCGCTTGAGTTTGCCGGAACGATTGCAACGAAATGGGCGGATGTCGGCCGCTATGTCGCGCCCCTCACCGAACTCTACTGCCGCGTCCGATTCGGCCAAGCCCCCCTGTCGCAGGAAGAGTTGGAGCAGGCCGAAGCATTGCTGAACGGACTGCACCACGCGAGCCGACAAGGCCCCACATACGAGGTACCGCGATGATCCGGAACGGTCCGATGGCACCGGCCCGATTGGCGAGTCTCCTTGGCCTGCTGCTCCTCCTGCCCGCCTGCACCCATTTCAATCAAGGATTGACCGCCTACAAGCATGGGGACTTTCAGACCGCGCTCATAGAGTTTCGCCAAGCGGCCGAGGGGGGCGACGCAGAGGCTCAGCATAACCTGGGCTTGATGTATGCCCGAGGCCAAGGCACAGAACCAAACGAGCACGAAGCGCGACATTGGTTCAGGAAAGCGGCCGAGCAAGGTATCGCTGCGGCTCAGTACAACCTCGGACTGATGTGCGCTCATGGTCAAGGCGGACCGAAAGACAGCGCAGAGGCGGCCCGTTGGTATCGGAAAGCCGCTGAACAAGGGGACGCAAAAGCCCAATTGAATTTGGGAGTCCTCTACGACGAGGGCGACGGGGTTTCCAAAAACCAGGAAGAAGCCGTCCGTTGGTTTCGCAAAGCGGCGGACAAGGGCTTGGCCAAAGCCCAATTCAACCTTGCCGTGGCATACGACAAGGGAGAAGGCATTGCACAAGACGACAAGGAGGCGGTGCGGTGGTACAAAAAAGCCGCAGAACAGGGAGACCCCCATGCCCAGTATAACCTTGGGCTGATGTATGACGAAGGCGAAGGGGTGCCACAGGATGACAAGGAGGCCGTACGGTGGTACCACAAGGCGGCGGAACAAGGCGATCCTCAAGCCCAGCACAATCTCGGCTTGATGTACGTGAAGGGCGAGGGAGTCGCTCAGGACAACGTCTCCGCTTATTTATGGCTCACACTGGCCGGACTCGGCGGGCACCAAGATCCGCTGCACTCTCAGGAGACAGTGGCAAAGAGGATGAGCGCGCAACAACTGACGGACGGCCAAAAGCTCGTTCAAGAATGGCGAACCAGAAACCCGCCCACTTCTTTCAAGCACTGACCGTAGTGAGCGAAGCCCACGCCAGAGGAGCCACCCCCCTCGTAAGCTCCCAGAAGAGGGCCTCCTTCAAACGTCTCTGTTGCGGGTGTATATCGGAACTCTGAAGAGAAGTATGGAGCGGGAAACGGGATTTGAACCCGCGACCCTCGCCTTGGCAAGGCGATGCTCTACCACTGAGCTATTCCCGCTCTCGCGACCTGCAGAAGGGGTCCGATTCTACTCATCGCTTGACTCACTGTCAAGTTCAGCTCGCCTCGCCTTTCTCTGATCGTCGCCCGCAGAACCCATCGTTTCACCATCTTGATTGAACCGGCCACAGAGATTTTCCAACTCAAAATGCATGTAACGTAATGCCACCTTGTTACTGAAAAGTATCATTGTGAAAAATGATCTCAACATGTTGATTTATTTATACTATTTATACATGCCGTGATTTCATTTCCACGATGCGCTACGAATGATACTCAATCGACGGCTTCTCCTAGCAAGCATCCCCTCACAAAAATAACATATTAGTTATTTTTATCAATAACTTAAATATTTTTTATGCGCGTGCAACTCTGCCGTTTTTTGGTGCCGATATTGCTTCTCTTCATGGGGCTATGTGGCCATCATCAATGCGTCCATCGGCCATTTATCGCAGAGACGGTGAGACAGTTCTCGAATCTATGGGCTGGCCGATGGCGCAAATTCAACGCAGGAAGGGAGGTGATCGCCCGCAGTCGTTCGATCGGTCGGTCTTGTGTGCTGGGTTTCCAGCGTTCAACTGAGGAGGTGTTTTCAATGTTTTTATCACGGCGACAATTTTTAAAGGTCTCGGCCGGGACGGTGGCGGCGGTGGCGGTGGCCGATAAGGCCCTCGCGCTGACGGCGCTGCAGCCGGTCATCGAGGTGGGCAACCCCCTCGGCGAGTACCCGGACCGGTCCTGGGAGCGGGTCTACCACGACCAGTACCGGTACGATTCCTCGTTCACCTGGTGTTGCTCTCCCAACGATACGCATGCCTGCCGGATTCGCGCCTTCGTGCGCAACGGCGTGGTCATGCGGGTGGAGCAGAACTACGACCACCAGACCTACGAAGACCTCTACGGCAACCGCGGGACGTTCGCGCACAACCCGCGCATGTGCTTGAAGGGGTACACGTTCCACCGCCGCGTCTACGGCCCGTACCGCTTGAAGGGTCCCCTGATGCGCCGCGGCTGGAAGCAGTGGATGGACGACGGCTCCCCGGAGCTGACGCCCGAAACGAAGCAGAAGTACAAATTCAACGCCCGGATGCTGGACGACATGCTGCGTGTGTCCTGGGACACGGCCTTCACCTACCTCGCCAAGGCGATGATCATCATCGCGACCCGGTACAGCGGCGAGTCTGGGGCGCGGCGGCTGCGCGAGCAGGGCTACGCGCCGGAGATGATCGAGATGATGAAGGGCGCGGGCACCCGCTGCTTCAAGCATCGCGCGGGCATGCCGGTCCTGGGCATCATCGGCAAGATGATGAACACCCGGTTCAACGGCGGCATCGACACGCTGCTGGACAGCTGGATCCGCAAGGTCGGACCGACCACGGCGCAGGGCGGCCGCTACTGGTCGAACTACACCTGGCACGGCGACCAGAACCCGGCCCACCCCTTCTGGTCCGGCGCCCAAGCCTCCGACATCGACCTCTCGGACATGCGCTTCTCCAAGCTGAACACCAGCTGGGGCAAGAACTTCGTCGAGAACAAGATGCCGGAAGCGCACTGGAAGCTCGAGAGCATCGAGCGGGGCGCCCGGATCGTGACGATCACGCCGGAGTACAACCCGACGGCGACGCGCGCGGACTACTGGATTCCGGTCCGGCCGGAGACCGACGGGGCCCTGTTCATCGGCGCGATGAAGATCATCGCCGACGAGAACCTGCACGACGTGGACTTCATGAAGGGCTACACGGACTGCCCGCTCCTCGTCCGCACCGACACCCTGCAATATCTGGATCCGCGGGACGTGATCAAGGACTTCGCGTTCCCGGACTATTCCAAGCGGTACTCGGGCCGGGTCCAGTCGCTCAAGCCGGAGCAGATCGAGCGGCTGGGCGGCGCCATGGTCTGGGACATGAACAAGCGACAGGCGGTCTATCTGGACCGGGAAAATGTCGGCTGGCATTACCAGCAGAGCGGCATCGATGCGGCCTTGACCGGCACCTACCGGGTCAAGCTGCTCAACGGCCGCGAAGTGGACGTGATGCCGATCTGGCAGATGTATCAGGTGCACTTCCAGGACTACGACCTGGACACGGTGCATCAGATCAACCGGGCGCCCAAGGACCTGATCGTCCGTTGGGCCCGGGACAGCGGCACGATCAAGCCGGCCGCGATCCACAACGGCGAAGGCGTGGCCCACTACTTCCACTGCACGGCCGGCGCCCGCGCGGCGGCGATGGTGCTGATCATCACCGGGAACGTGGGGAAGTTCGGGACCGGGCAGCATACCTGGGCCGGTAACTACAAGGCCGGAGCCTGGAACGCGACCCCCTGGTCCGGCGGCGGCCTGGGCGTCCACACGGGCGAGGATCCGTTCAACATCACCACGAATCCCAACGCCCATGGCAAGGAAGTCAAGGTCAAGTCCTACTACTACGGCGAGGAGGTGGGCTACTGGAACCACGGCGACACGGCCCTCATCGTCAACACGCCGAA
>JAGWTI010000049.1 GCA_028876065.1 Nitrospirota bacterium | reverse complement strand
ACCCCGCCGGTCACGAAAATGAATTTGCTGCTGCTGGCCATGTCACCCTCCGCCTGGATGGTGTGGAGTTGCGAGTGGTCGGTTCATGAGGATGTTGCGGAACAAGGCGTCAGCCGCTCTAACGTCTTGGCCGCTTCCTCCAAGTCCTGCGGCGTGTCGATCCGCAGCGACTGATGGCGCGTTTCCCAGACCCGGATGCGGATGCCCTGCTCGAGCGCCCGCAACTGTTCGAGCTTCTCGGCGTCTTCGAGCTGGCCGGTCGGCAAGCCGGCGATCCGCAGCAACGTGTCGCGCCTATAAATGTAAATGCCCAGATGCACATAATGCAACCCGGACTGGCCCGCCGTCGGCTCCCCGTCCCGCACGTGCGGGATGGGCGCGCGCGAGAAGTACAGGGCCTCGCCCCGGTGATCGGTGACGACTTTGACGATGCCCGGGTTGGCGAGGTCTTCCGCGGCCGTCAGCCGCCGCTTGAGGGTGCCCATTTCGGCCCGGCTGTCGAGGAACGGCACGATCAGGTCGCTGAACAGGTCCGGGTGGAGCGCGATCTCGTCCCCCTGCAGGTTGACGAAGATCTCGCCCGGAACTTGGCGGGCCACGCCCGCGACACGGTCCGTTCCGGTCCGGTAGGGCTCCTGCATCAGGATCACGTGGCCGCCGAATTTCGTGACCGCATCGCCGATGCGTTGGTCGTCGGTGGCCACCAGGACCTGGCCGATGTGCGGCGCGGCCCGGACCCGTTCGTAGACGTGCTGAATCATGGGTTTGCCGGCCAGGTTGGCCAGGGGTTTGCCGGGGAAGCGCGACGATCCGTAGCGGGCCGGAATGACTACGGTCACCGATGCCGCTGGGTTAGTCATGGTGCAAAGCCTCGGTCAGTTGCGCCGCGGTCACCGTCGCCGTGCCGACCATGCCGACGACGATTCCGGCTGCTTGATTGGCGAGGATCGCGCTGTCCCGCAGCGAGGCGCCGGCGGCCAGCGCCAGGGCCAAGGTGCCGATCACGGTGTCGCCCGCCCCGGTCACGTCGAAGACCTGCCGGGCCATCGTCGGGATATGCCAGGCCGCTCCGTCCGGTTCGAACAGGCTCATGCCCTTCTCGCCGCGGGTGATCAGGACGGAGCGGCAGCCCAGCCGTTGGCGGATGACTTCTCCCGCCTCCGTGACCGATTGGTCGTCCTCGGCCCGGATGCCCGAGGCTTGGCCCGCCTCCAGATGGTTCGGGGTGATGATGGTCACCCCTTTGTAATAGGAGAAATGGTCCACTTTCGGGTCCACGATGATCGGGACGCGGCGGAGCGCCGTCAGCCGGGTCAACTCGGCCATCAGCGGCGCGGTCACCACGCCTTTGGCATAGTCGGAGACGACCAGGCAGGCGATGTGCCGCAAGCGGGACTCGACGTATCGGAGGAGACGGCGTTGGATCGGCTCTTTGATCTCGGCGACGCGTTCGACGTCGAACCGAACGATTTGCTGGTGGTGGGCCACGACGCGGGACTTGCACGTCGTCGGCCGGTCCGGGTCCACCACGATGCCTTGTTTGGCCGCCCGTCCGCCCAACTGTTTGAGCAGGCGCTGCCCCTCGTCGTCCGCTCCCACGACGCCGCAGAGATCGGCCTTGCCGCCCAGGGTCAGGATGTTGTGGTACACGTTGGCCGCCCCGCCGAGTTGGCGGGACTCCGACTGGACGTGGACGACCGGTACGGGAGCCTCGGGGGACACGCGGCTGACTTTGCCCCAAATGTAATGGTCCTGGATCAGGTCGCCGATCACGAGGACGGAGGCCTGAGGAAAACGCCGGATGTAGGTTTGCAAGGCCCGACGGCGGGCCGGCGACAAACGGGAGAGGTCCCGGCCGGTCGTGCCGTTCCCGCCCGCTCGCGCGCGCGCGGAGGTCATCGGATCGCTTTGCCGAGCCGTTCCCATCGTACCCACTCCTGCCAGGTGCCGTGTCCGCTCCAAGACCAATAGATCCGGAACGCCTTGCCCTTGATCTTCTGTTCGCTCACGAATCCCCAGAACCGGCTGTCGAGGCTCTGGTCCCGGTTGTCGCCCATGACGAAGTAGGATTGGGCCGGAACCGTGACGGGCCCGAAATTGTCGCGCGGGTTGATGTGTCCGTGGATGATTCCGGGATCGACCCGTTGCGTGAAGGCCCGGTCATCCAAGGGGGCTCCGTTTACATAGACCACCTTGTTCCGAATTTCGATGGTGTCGCCGGGCAGGCCCACGATGCGCTTGATGAAGTCTTTCTCTTCGTCCTCCGGGTACCGGAACACGATCACGTCGCCGCGCTCCGGCTTGCCGAAGGACAGCACCGTCTTGGAGGCGTAACAGGTGACCGGCGGGAAGCTCATGTGGAATTTGCAGTCGGCGGGCCACTGCAACCCGTACGAGAGTTTGCTGACCAGGATATGGTCGCCGATCAGCAGCGTGGGAATCATGGAGCCGGACGGAATCTTGAACGCCTGCACGATGAACACGCGGATCGCGAAGGCCAGCAGCATGGCCACGACGATCGCTTCCGTATACTCGCGCAGCAGCGATTTGCCGGTGCGCGCGGCGGCCTGGTCGGCCGCGAGGGGCGAGGGCATCGACGCGGCCGTCTCCGGCGCGGCCGGCGCGGCCGCGTCCAGGGCCGGTCCCGGGACGTCCTCCGATCCGGCCTGTTCCTGCTCCAGGCTCATTCGCCCGTCACCTTCAGCAGCGCCAGGAAGGCTTCCTGCGGCACCTCGACGCGCCCGATCTGTTTCATCCGCTTCTTGCCTTCTTTCTGTTTCTCCCACAGTTTCCGCTTTCTCGAAATGTCGCCCCCGTAGCACTTGGCGGTGACGTTTTTCTTGATCGCGCCCACCGTTTCGCGGGCGATCACTTTGTTGCCGATCGCCGCCTGAATGGCGATCTCGAACATCTGTTTGGGGATGAGTTCCTTCATCTTCTCGGCCATCTGGCGGCCCCGGAGGTGGGCCTTCTCCTTGTGGGCGATGAAGGACAGGGCGTCCACCGTCTCCCCGTTCAACAGCATGTCGATCTTGACGAGGTCCGATTCGCGGTAGCCGATCAGTTCATAGTCGAGGGACGCATAGCCTTGCGTCTTGGACTTCAGTTTATCGTAGAAATCCAGGATGACCTCGTTCAAGGGCAGCTCGTAGGTGAGCATGACCCGCGTCGGGTCCAGGTACTGCAGCCCCTTCTGGGTGCCGCGCCGATCCTGACAGAGCTGGAGAATGTTGCCGACGTAGCGCTCCGGCGTGATGATCGTGGCCTGGATGAACGGCTCTTCGAAGCTGGCGATGGCCGAGGGGGACGGCAGCTTCGCCGGGTTGTCGATCTGGAGGATCTCGCCCTTCGTGGTGAGGACTTGGTACACCACGGTGGGGGCGGTGGTGATGAGCGTGAGTTCGTATTCCCGCTCCAGCCGCTCCTGAATGATCTCCATGTGCAGGAGCCCGAGGAAGCCGCAGCGAAATCCGAACCCCAGCGCCAGCGAGGTTTCCGGCTCGTAGGCGAACGAGGAATCGTTCAGCCGCAGCTTTTGCAAGGCGTCGCGCAGGTCTTCGAACCGGGCCGTGTCCGTGGAATAGAGCCCGCAAAAGACCAGGGGCTTGACCTCTTTGTAGCCGGGCAGCGCCGCGTCGGTGGAACGGTTCGCATCGGCGATCGTGTCGCCGATCTTGGTGTCGGCGGCTTCCCGGATGCCGGCGCAGACGTAGCCGACTTCCCCGGTGTTCAGCCGTTCGGTCTTCGTGCGCTTCGGCGTGAATTGGCCCACTTCCAGCACTTCGAAGATTTTATTGTTCGACATGAGGCGAATCTTCGTGCCGGGCTTGATCGAGCCGTCGACGATGCGGGTCAAGACGATGATGCCCTGATAATTGTCGAACCAGGAATCGAAGATCAGGGCTTTCAGGGGCTTGTCCGGGTCGCCCGACGGCGGCGGCACCCGGGCCACGACCGCTTCCAGGACTTCTCTGACGCCCCGCCCTTCTTTGGCGCTGATCAGCAAGGTGTCGTCCACGTCCAATCCCAACACCTCTTGGATCTGATGCTTGACCCCGTCCACGTCCGAACTGGGCAGGTCGATCTTGTTGATGACCGGGAGGATCGTCAGGTTGTTCGCCATCGCCAGGTGCGCGTTGGCGATGGTCTGGGCCTCGACCCCCTGTGTGGCATCCACCAGCAAGATGGCTCCTTCGCAGGCGGCCAGGCTGCGGGACACTTCATAGGTGAAGTCCACGTGGCCCGGCGTATCGATCAAGTGCAACTGGTACGTCTGCCCGTCGTCCGCCTTGTACCGGATGGCCACCGCATGGGCCTTGATCGTGATACCGCGCTCCCGTTCCAGATCCATGGCGTCCAGGATCTGGTCTCGGGACTCGCGGGCGGTGATGGCACCCGTCGTTTCAAGGAATCGGTCAGCGAGGGTAGATTTCCCGTGATCGATATGGGCGATAATGGAAAAATTCCTGATGCGGGTTTGCAAGTCCTTGCTCATGCTCGTAAATCGGCCCATTATAGGCGGTCAACGCCGGGTTGTCAAAGAAGTGAACGGCTCGTATAATCCGGCGATTCGCGAACTGGACGCAGCAGGGCCCGCATGACTTTCTTTCCTGACACCAAGCGGCTGGCCGATTGGGATCGCCGATACCTGTGGCACCCCTTCACCCAGATGCAAGAATGGGAACAGGCGCCTCCCTTGATCATCGATCGAGGCCGCGGTTCCCACCTGATCGACTCCGAAGGCCGACGGTACTTGGACGGCGTGTCTTCGATCTGGGTCAACGTCCATGGCCATCGGCATCCAACCCTGGATCGCGCGATCCGTACCCAACTGGGGAAAGTCGCCCACAGCACCTTGCTGGGCCTGTCCAGTCCCCCGGCCATCGCGCTGGCGCGAGCCTTGGTGCAACTGGCCCCTCGCGGGCTGACGCGGGTCTTTTACTCCGACGACGGCTCGACCGCCGTGGAGGTCGCGCTGAAGATGGCCGTCCAATACTGGCGGCAACGGCATCCCAAGGCCGGCCCCAAGCGGACGTTTCTGCATTTGCAACTCTCCTATCACGGCGACACGGCCGGGGCGATGAGCATCGGCGGGATCGGCCTGTTCCGGGACCGGTTCAATCCCCTGTTGGTGCCGACGATTGCGGCAGAGCCGCCGTATTGCTACCGCTGTCCGTTGAAGAAGACCTATCCTGCGTGCGGCTTGGCCTGTGTCGCTCCGATCGAACAGATCCTGAAGCGGCGGCACCGGGCTATCGCCGGGTTGGTCATCGAGCCGTTGATGCAAGCGGCCGCCGGGATGTTGGCGGCGCCTCCCGGCTATCTGGCCCGCATCAGGGAACTCTGTACGAAGTACAAGGTCCTCTTGATCGCCGATGAAGTCGCCACGGGATTCGGGCGGACCGGGCGGATGTTCGCCTGCCAGCACGAACAGGTCACGCCGGACTTGATGGCGATCAGCAAAGGCCTCACGGGCGGCTATCTTCCGCTTGGCGCGACCTTGGCCACCGACGAGATTTACCGGGCCTTCTTGGGACAGTATGCGGAATGGAAGACGTTCTTCCACGGGCACAGTTACACGGGCAACCCCCTCGCCTGCGCCGTCGCCCTGGCCAACCTGGAGGTGTTTCGAACGGAGCGGACGTTGCCGCGTTTGCAAGGCAAGATCCGAACGTTGCGCCGGCTGCTCACGCCGCTTGCCCGCTTGCCCCATGTGGGCGACATCAGGCAACGGGGGTTCATGGTCGGGATCGAGCTGGTGAACGACCGCGTCACGAAGGAGCCCTATCCCCTGTCCGAGCGAGCGGGACATTGGGTGGCGATGGAGGCGCGTCGCCGCGGGCTGCTGCTCAGACCCTTGGGCAACGTGGTGGTCCTGATGCCGCCGCTGGCCATGTCGGAAACGGAATTGGCCCGGATGGTGGCCGTTGTCCATGCCGCCATTCGGGCGGTCACCGAGCCCGCGCCGGCCGGCGCCGGTCCCCGATCGGCGAGACGCGAGCCCTGAAATCGTCTTTTGTGTTGGGGTGTGGGTGACGATAGGGTACACTGGCCGCTCAATCTGAAGAAAGGGAGCCAGACGCATGCCGCGCGATTTGCCCATCGGGAACGGCTCATTGCTCGTCAACTTCGACTGCACCTATCAATTGCGCGACCTCTACTGGCCGCATGTCGGGCTGGAAAATCATACCAAGGGGCAACCCTTCCGGTTCGGCGTGTGGGTGGAAGGGCGGTTCAAGTGGGTGGACGATCCGGGCTGGACGCGGCGTCTCTGTTATCAGGAGGAGACGTTGGTGACCCAGGTTCAGTTGTCGCATCCCGAGCTGGAGCTGGAACTGGTCTGCCACGATGCGGTGGACTTTCACGAGAACCTCTATCTGCGCCGGATCGACGTGAACAACCAAACCGACCGGCCTCGCGAGGTCCGGCTCTTTTTTCATCACGACTTGCATATCTCCTCCCACGAAGTGGGCGACACGGCCTATTACGAGCCGGAGCGGCGGGCGGTCTATCACTACAAAGGGGCCCGATGGTTCCTGATCAACGGGGCGACGCCGGGGAAGCGGCCGGAGGATGCGGCTGACTCGGTAGCCGGCTGGCACGTCGGTTTGCAGCAATGGGCCTGCGGCCACAAGGGCGTCAGCGGGCTGCAAGGCACATGGCGGGACGCCGAGGACGGGCTTCTCTCCGGCAATCCGATCGCGCAGGGGTCGGTGGACTCCACCGTGGCGGTGCACCTGACGCTCCCTCCCCAAACGACGCAGACCGCCTACTATTGGCTGGCGGTGGGCAACAGTTTCGAAGAGGTCACGCGGCTCAACCGCTCCGTCCGCCACCGAGGCCCCTGGCATTTCCTGAGCCGGACCGCCTCCTACTGGCATTTATGGCTGGACGTGCACAGGCCGGACTTCGCCGATCTGCCGGCGGAAGTCAGCCGTTTGTACCTGGCGAGCCTCTTGATCTTGCGGACGCAGATCGACAACGGCGGGGCGATCATTGCGGCGAACGATTCCGATATCGCCTCGGCCGTGCGCGACACCTACTCCTACATGTGGCCGCGCGACGGGGCGCTGGTCGCGCATTCGCTCACGCTGGCCGGGTACCTGCCCATCACCCAGACCTTCTTCAATTTCTGCCGGGATATTCTGAGCAAGGAAGGCTATCTCCTGCACAAGTACAACCCGGACGGCACCCTGGCGTCGAGTTGGCATCCCTGGGTGCGCGAGGGCCATAAAGATCTGCCGATTCAGGAGGACGAGACCGCCTTGGTGCTCTGGGCCCTCTGGAACCACTTCGAACAGGGGAAGGATGTCGAGTATATCAAGCCGCTCTATCGGTCGTTGATCGTCCGGGCCGCCGATTTCATGATCGGGTACCGCGATAAAAAAACCGGACTGCCGCTCCCCTCCTATGACCTCTGGGAAGAGCGCCGGGGGGTCCTGGCGTTCACGACCGCGGCCGTGTGGGCCGGATTGACGGCGGCCGCGAATTTTGCGCAAGCCTTCGGGGAAATGAAGTTGGGCGAACAATATGTGGCCGCGGCGGCGGAGATCAAGGCCGGCGTGGAATCGGTCCTCTATCGGCCGGAGCGGGACCGGTTCATCCGGATGGCCAACCAGAAACCCGATGGGAGTTGGGAGTTCGACGAGACCTTGGATGCCTCCATGTTCGGACTCTGGTATTTCGGGATGTTTGCGCCGAACGATCCGCGCATCGTCCGGACGATGAAGGCCATCCGCGAGCGGCTCTGGATCAAGACCGGCGTCGGCGGCGTGGCCCGCTACGAAAACGACTACTACCACCAACAGAGCCGGGATGTGGCGAATGTGCCCGGCAATCCCTGGTTCATCTGCACGCTCTGGTCGGCCCAGTGGACGATCGCCACCGCCATGACCAGGTCGGATCTCAAGCCTGCCGTCGAGGTGCTGAGTTGGTGCGCCGAGCATGGGCTGGCCTCCGGCGTCTTGGCGGAGCAAGTGCATCCCGAAACCCATGCCCCTCTTTCGGTGTCGCCTTTGACGTGGAGCCATGCCACCTTCGTGGCCACCGTGCAGGAATACCTGGCCAAGTGGCGGGCCCTGCCCCGCTGATGTGTGTGGGAGCGCACGATGGCAACCAATACACGAACCGACCCAGCTGATCGTGTGACGACCTTGGCGGTTGACATCGGCGGGAGCGGGATCAAGGCCCTGCTGCTGGACGAGGCGGGACAACCCCTCTCGACCAGGGGGCGCGTCGAGACCCCCAAACCGGCGACGCCCAAAGCCGTGATCGCCGTGATTGCCGATCTGGCCAAAGCGAAGGGGCCGTTCGATCGGGTGTCCGTCGGGTTTCCCGGCGTGGTGCGGCAGGGTGTCACGGTTACCGCGCCCAACCTGGATGCGAGTTGGAACGGGTACAAGTTGGCGGCTTCGCTGAAACGTGTACTGGGGAGGCCGGTCCGTGTCGCCAACGATGCCGATGTGCAAGGGTTCGGCGCGATTGCGGGCCGCGGCGTCGAAGTGGTCATGACGCTGGGCACCGGCATGGGCTCGGCCCTCTTTGTGGATGGCCGCTTGGTTCCGAATTTGGAACTGGCCCATCATCCCTTCCGCAAGGGCATGACCTATGAGGAACAGCTGGGGAATATGGCGCTCAAAAAGGCGGGCAAGGAGAAATGGAACAGCCGGTTGGGCAAGGCCATCCAAGCCCTGGATGCCCTCTTCAACTATGACGTGCTTTATATCGGCGGCGGGAACACCAAGCACATTGCCATTCCCCTCCCTGCCAACGTCAAAGTCGTGCCGAATGTGGCCGGGCTCCTGGGCGGCATCGCCCTGTGGAAATAGTAGGCTGCTGAAAAAACCCTCCGGCTGCGTTCTCGGTCGCTTTGGGTGGCCCGTTGTGCGTGGCTGCGGCGGGTGCCTAAAATAACTCGATCTTCTCGCCGCGGGTGCACTTGAGGATGTCGGCGGCGCTGCCTTCCTTGATGAAGACTTCCACCTGACCGTTGCTGTTGATCACTGCGCGCGGCGTTGCCTTGTCCCCGTCGGCGTAGCAGCCGACGAGCCCCTGGATCTCGATGCCGGCGAGACGGATCGTGACCTCGGAGGCGGACTTTCTCGCCACCCCTTGCAGTTCTTTGAGATGCAACGGGGTGATGTTCGAGATCAGGTTTCCGTAGCGGTCCACGTAGACGATTCGGCCGGTCAGGACTTTGTGGGCCACCGCCGGCTCCTCGATGGGCAGTTTGACCGCGTCTTGAATCAAGCGCCCATAGGAGCCGGGGCTCTGCCCCCTCGTCAGCCAGGCGGCGGCCGGCGCAAACAGATCCCGCCCGTCGAAGGTGGCGCCTTCGGAGTCCAGCCGATATTGCTTGTTTTCGATGACGCGGACTTCCACGCCGGTTTCTTCCTCGAAGATGTAGCTAAGGAGTCCGTTGTCCGGCGCGATGAAGAAATAGCGCGAGGTGGTTACGAGCAACGGACGCCGGCTGCTGCCGACGCCCGGGTCCACGACGGCGACGTGGATGGTGCCGTCCGGGAAGTAGCGGTATGACGATTTGAGCAGGTAGGCCGCCTCCGCCACCTGCTGCGGCGCGACTTCATGGGACAAGTCCACGATGCGGGTCTGGGAGTTGATGTTGAGGATCACGCCCTTCATGCTGGCCACGAAGTAATCGCGGGTGCCGAAGTCGGTCAGGAGCGTGATGACGGAAATGGCGGAAGGCATAGGCGACGTTTAAATTTTGAGTTGGGAGATTGTTTGGCAACTCACCAGGAAGAAGTCGAAACTTACAACTCCTCGAACCGGATTTCGCAGACTTCGTATTCCACCACGCGGGCCGGTGTGGTGACTTCGACCAGGTCGCCGACTCGTTTGCCGATCAGGGCCTTGCCCACGGGCGACTGGACCGAAATCTTGCCGTTCTTGAGATCGGCTTCGTCCTGCCCGACGAGGGTATATTGTTTCTTTTGTTGCGATTCGGTCTCGACGATCAGCACCGTGGCGCCGAAGACCACGGTCTCGCTCGAGAGTTTGGACGTGTCGATGATCCGCGCGTCGGCCAGCTTGTGGTTCAGCTCGCCGATCCGCGCTTCGATGAAACCCTGGCGCTCCTTGGCCGCGTCGTATTCGGCGTTTTCGCTCAAGTCGCCGTGCGCACGCGCTTCGGCGATCGCTTCGATGACTTTCGGCCGTTCCACCTTGTGCAGTCGGTCCAGCTCCGCCTTCAGCGCGTCGTAGCCTTTCTTGGTAATCGGTGTCGGCATTGTTACCCCTTAATGGTGAATGCAAAATGTTGAATGATGAACGGGAGACGGTGCGTCTGTTCGTTCATCGCTCATCATTCATCGTTCAACATTCCCTGCGCGCATGGTATTCCTGGAGCGACCGAATCGTCAATGCCTTGCGGCGCGACGCGTCGATCCCCAAAGCGGCCGCCAGCGCGCCGCGCATGGTCGTATAGTAGGGCAACCCTTTCTGAAGCGCCTCGCGCCGAATCGACGCGGAATCGGCGTGCGACGCCTCGCTGCCGACCGTGTTGATGACGAGGCTGATCTCCCCGTTCTTGATGTGATCCACGATGTGCGGGCGTCCCTCGTTGACTTTGTTGACCGTCTGGACGTCGACCCCCTGGTCGCGCAGGTAGGCGGCGGTGCCGCTGGTGGCTTCGATCCGGAAATGGAGCCGTTGCAGGTGCCGGGCGACATCCACAGCCGCCCGTTTGTCCTGATCCTTCACGCTGAGAAAGACCGTTCCCCCCTGCGGCAGGGCTACGCCGGCGCCGGCCTGCGCCTTGGCGAAGGCCCAGCCGAAGTCCCCGTCCACGCCCATCACTTCGCCCGTGGAGCGCATCTCCGGGCCGAGCAACACGTCCACTCCGGCGAATTTCATGAACGGGAAGACCGCTTCCTTCACGGCGACATAGTCCAGCGGGCGGGTTGCCGTGAAGCCCAACTCCTGAAGCGTCTTGCCCATCATCACTTTCATCGCCAGCTTGGCCAGGGGCACGCCGATGGCTTTGCTGACGAAGGGCACGGTCCGCGAGCCGCGCGGGTTGACCTCGAGCACGAAGACTTTCCCGTCCCGAACGGCGAACTGGGCGTTCATCAAGCCGATGACGCCCAGCTCCATGGCGAGGGCCGTGGTCTGGCGGCGGATTTCCTCCACGATGGACTGGCCCAGCGTATAGGGCGGGAGCGAGCAGGCCGAATCGCCTGAGTGCACGCCCGCCTCTTCGATGTGCTCCATGATGCCCGCGACCGCCACGTGCCGTCCGTCGGACAAGGCGTCCACATCCACTTCGATCGCGTCTTCCAGGTACTTGTCGATCAGGACCGGATGGTTCGGCGAGGCGGTGACCGCCGAGGTCATATAGCCCATCAGGCCGGCTTCGTCGTAGACGATGCGCATGGCGCGTCCGCCCAACACGTAGGAGGGCCGGACCATCACGGGATAGGTAATGGCGGCGGCGACTCTGGCCGCTTCCTCGACGGACCGGGCGATGCCGCTGGCCGGTTGGCGAAGCTGGAGCTTCTCCAGCAAGTCGCGGAACCGCTCGCGGTCTTCGGCCCGATCGATGGCGTCCGGGCTGGTGCCGAGGATCGTCACCCCGGCCTTCTCGAGCGGCAGGGCGAGCTTGAGCGGGGTCTGGCCGCCGAACTGCACGACCACGCCCAACGGCTGCTCGACCCGGATGATGTTCAGCACGTCCTCCTGGGTCAGGGGTTCGAAGTAGAGCCGGTCGGAAGTGTCATAGTCGGTGCTCACGGTCTCCGGGTTGCAGTTGACCATGATGGTCTCGATGCCCTCCTCCCGGAGGGCGAAGGCGGCGTGAACGCAACAATAGTCGAACTCGATCCCCTGTCCGATCCGGTTCGGGCCGCCGCCCAGGATCATGACCTTCTGCCTGCCGGTCGGAGCCGCTTCGCATTCCCGCTCATAGGTGGAATAGAGATACGGCGTCTTGGCTTCGAATTCCGCGGCGCAGGTATCCACCCGCTTGTACGTGGCTCGGACGGCCTCGGCCTCGACCGACGGATTGGTGCGGCGCTCGCGCAGGGTCTTGCCGTCCATGCCGTTCAGCTGCCCGATCCGCTCGTCCGCAAAGCCAAGCTGCTTGGCTTCCCGCAGGAGATCGGCCGTCAAGGCCTCCCCGCGGAGCCGATCCTCGAACCGGACGATCTCGCGAATCTGCTCCAGGAACCAGGGATCGATCTTGGTGCGTTGATAGAGTTCCTCCGTCGGCAAGCCCAGGCGCATGGCGTCCGCCAAGTGCCAGAGCCGGTCCGGGTGGGGAATTTTCAGGCGGTCGCGGACTTTTGCCGCCAGCTCCTCCCCGTTCGCCCCGGCCGGGACGCCCCGGTCCAGGCCCAGGAGTGACACCAGCCCGTACCGGTCGATCTCCATCGAGCGAACGGCCTTCTGCAGGGCCTCCTTGAACGTGCGTCCGATGGCCATGGCCTCCCCGACCGATTTCATCTGGGTGGTCAAGGTCGGGTCGGCGCCGGGGAACTTCTCGAACGTAAACCGCGGAATCTTGACGACGACATAGTCGATGGTCGGTTCGAAGGCGGCCTTGGTCACGCGGGTGATGTCGTTGGTGATTTCGTCCAGCGTATAGCCCACCGCCAGTTTGGCCGCGATCTTGGCGATCGGGAAGCCCGTGGCCTTGGAGGCCAGGGCCGAACTGCGCGACACGCGCGGGTTCATCTCGATGATGACCATCTCGCCCGTCTCCGGGTGCAACCCGAATTGGATGTTGGACCCGCCCGTGTCCACGCCGATCTCGCGGATGATGCGGAGGGCCGCGTCCCGCAGGAGCTGGTACTCTTTGTCGGTCAAGGTCATGGCCGGGGCCACGGTGATGCTGTCGCCGGTGTGCACGCCCATCGGGTCGAGGTTTTCGATCGGGCAGACGATGACGACGTTGTCCTTGAGGTCCCGCATCACTTCCAGCTCGAATTCCTTCCAACCGATCACGGACTGTTCGATCAGAATCTCCCCGACCGGGCTGGCTTGCAACCCCCATTCGACGCAGCGACGGAACTCCTCGATGTTGTAGGCGATGTTGCCGCCGGTGCCGCCCAGCGTGAAGGAGGGCCGGACGATGGCGGGGAACCCGATCCGGTCGAGGGCGCGTTCGGCGTCGAGGAGCGTCCGCGCAACGGCGCTCTCCGGCGTGTTCAGCCCGATTTTCCACATGGCCTGCCGGAAGGCCTCGCGATCCTCCGCCTTATGGATCGCCTCGGCCGAGGCGCCGATGAGCTGGACTCCGTACTTGGCCAGCGTGCCGCGCTTGGCCAGGCCGATCGCGGTGTTCAGGGCGGTCTGGCCGCCCATCGTCGGCAGCAGCGCGTCGGGCCGTTCCCGCTCGATGACCTGCTCCACCACATCCAGCGTGATGGGTTCCACGTAGGTCCGGTCGGCCAGTTCCGGATCGGTCATGATCGTGGCCGGATTGCTGTTGATCAGCACCACCCGGTAGCCCTCTTCTTTGAGCGCCTTGCAGGCTTGGGTGCCGGAATAATCGAACTCGCAGGCTTGCCCGATGACGATGGGGCCGGAGCCGATCAGGAGAATGCTCTTGATGTCGGTGCGTTTGGGCATACAGTGGCTGTCAGCCATCAACTGTCAGCAGTCAGCCTCTTCTCAGCAAACTGTCTCTATAGCTGAGAGCTGATAGCTGTCGGCTTCCTTTCCCTATCATCCCGGCATCGGCCCGATTTGCGGTTTGTAAATCGGTTTCGGGGCCGGGATGTCCTGAACCGGAGCGGTCCCGTCCGGTTGGTGATAGAAACGCATGGCGTCCGGCAGCCAGGCTTCGATCTGGTTGATACGGGTCACGTCCGATGGGTGCGTCGATAGAAACTCCGGAATCGAGGCCTGTGAGCGGAAGCAGAGCTTGTCGATCATTTGCCGGGGGCAGCCGCTCATCCGTTCCCAGAAGGGCACCGCGGCTCTCGGATCGAATCCCGCTTGGGCCATCAGGCGAAGCCCGACAAAGTCCGCTTCCGATTCCTGTTTGCGGTTGAAGGGCAAGGACACCCCGGTACCATAGGCGCTCAACAAGCCTTGCGTGACGCCGGGATTCATGGCCCCGGTCGCGGATGCCGCCAGCGAGCCGATCTGCGCGATCTGCTCGAGGATGCCGCGGCTCATCCGCTCCGCGCCGTGCCGTTGCAGCGCATGCGCGACCTCGTGTCCCATGACCGTCGCCAAGCCGTCGTCGTCGCGGGTCAACCGGAGAATGCCCGTGAAGACGGCGACTTTGCCGCCCGGGAGGGCGAAGGCGTTGATGGTGTGGTCGTCTTGGATCACCGCAAACTCCCATTGGTACTCGGGTTTTCGCGCCGCTTCGGCGATCCGTTGCCCCACCCGATGGACCTGTTCGTTGATCTCGGGGTTTTCGTTCAACCGCGTTCCGCGCAAGACCCCGCGGAAGGCCTGGACGCCCATCGAAATCTCGCGGTCTTCGGAGATGAAAATGAGCTGGTCTCTGGCCGTGCCCGGCGCGCGCATGCAGCCGGTCAGGGATTCGAACAACCCGAACGCGGCGCCGGCGCCCAAGGCCGTCCACAGGCCGAAGGCGCCCCGTGCGCCGAGACATAGGGCTGCGCGCCTGCCGATCGGCGTTCCGAGGAATTGAGTCATTTCATGATTGACGGATCGCTTCATTGAAGAACCTGGTTTCTGGCCTCAATCGTCAATGAATCACTGGATCAATGACACAATTCTTCAAGCCTACGGCATCCACAGATACATGAACTGGGGCGTGCCGCCGCGCACCAACCCCATCAAGTCGAAGCTCGTCAGGGAGCCCCATCCGGAGGTCCCGTTCGCTCCCATGGCTTTCGCATAGATATTGGGCCGGTATTCGCCGGCCCGTCGGTACACCACCACCCGTGCTTCGGCCAAGCCGGCTTGCTGTTTGGCCAAGGCTACCGCGTCATCCAGATACCCGATGCTATCGACAAGTCCGACGGCTTTGGCCTGTTCCCCCGAGTAGATGCGACCGTCGGCCAATTTGCGGATCTGCTCGGCGGACAGGTTCGGCCGGCCCTCTTTCACGACGGTCAGGAACCGTTCGTAAAACGAATCGATCACGGATTGGAAGATGGCCCGCTCCTCGTCCGTCATGGCCCGGAAGGGAGAGCCCATGTCCTTTTTCGGGCCGGAGGTGACGGCCCGGGCTTCCAGGCCGATCTTGTCCAGCAGGCCATGGGCGTCCATCGTGAGCATGATCACGCCGATGCTCCCGGTCACGGTCGAGGGGTGGGCCATGATTTTATCCGCCGCCGCGGCCACGTAATAGCCTCCCGAGGCGCCCACGTCCATGATCGAGGCGATGACCGGAATCTTGTGCTTGTCGCGGAAGACTTTCAGCTCGTGGTACATGATGTCCGATGCCGTGACGGTGCCCCCCGGGCTGTTGATGCGGAGCACGATCGCGCTCACGTTTTGATCCTCGGATGCCCGGGTCAACTCTTCTTTCAAGCGGGCCACCAGATTCGGCTGCTCCACGAGTCCGCCGCTATCCTGGGCGCTGATTATGCCGGAGAGCTCGATGAGGAGCACTTTGGCCTTGCCGCTTCCGCTCACCTCTTCTTCTTTCAGCGGTCCGGCGCCGGGCAGCAGGTTGATCGTGATGCACCCCGACAGCCACAGCAGGGCTGCGGCGATGGCCAGGCTGTGTGCCGCTCTTACGCGACCGATCGTAATTCTCTCAGGCATGGTGCGTCTCCATCATATGGGCGAATTGGCGAAAGAGATAGGCCGAGTCATGAGGTCCCGGCGATGCTTCCGGATGGTACTGCAACGACAGGACCGGATGGTCCAGGCAGGCCAGTCCTTCGATTGAACCGTCGTTCAAGCTCACGTGGCTGACCGCCACCCGCCCAAACTTCGTGTCCAGCGTCGCCTGCGGCGTGGCCGGATCGAAGGGGGCGGGCAGTTGCACCGCGAAGTTGTGGTTCTGCGAGGTGATCTCGACTTTGCGCGTCCGCAGGTCCATCACGGGATGGTTGCCGGCATGGTGGCCGAAGGTCAACTTGTAGGTCTTGAGCCCCAACGCCAGCCCCAGGATTTGGTGGCCCAGGCAGATGCATAGGAGCGGACGCCAGCCGATCAGCTGCCGGAGCGCCTCCGCCGCATAGGGCACGGCTTCCGGGTCGCCGGGCCCGTTGGAGAACATGACTCCGTCGGGATGCATCGTCTTCACGGTTTCGGCGTCGGTCGAAGCCGGCACGACGGTGACGGAGCAGCCGACATCCACGAGACGACGGAGCATGTTCTGTTTGACGCCGAAGTCATAGACGACCACGCGGTACGGCCGCTGTCCGACCCGGCCCGGCTGGCTCTGGGCGCCGCTCACCGCCGCGTCCGGCGGCCAGGCGCCGGAACCTTCCGTCCATTCATAGGGCTCGATGCAGGTGACGGTGGCGGCCAGGTCGCGGCCGACGATGCCGGGGGCGGTTCGTGCCTTGTCCACGGCCCGTTTGGGGTCGAGATCTACGTGGGAAATCACGGCTTGCTGACAGCCCCGGTCCCGCAAGTGTCTGGTGAGGGCCCTGGTGTCCAGCCCTTCGATGCCGACGACGTGGGCTTCCATCAAATATTCGCTGAGGCCGAGCTCCGCGCGCCAATTGCTGGGTTTGCGGCTGGACTCTTTGACCACGAACCCTTCGGCCCAGATGCGGCGCGACTCGACGTCGGTCGTGTTCACGCCGTAGTTGCCGATATGGGGGCAGGTCATGGTGACGATCTGCCCCTTGTAGGAGGGATCGGTCAGGATTTCCTGGTATCCGGTCATGGACGTGTTGAACACCAACTCGCCGACGGTTTCACCCGCAAAGCCGAGCGCGCGTCCCTCGAAGACCGTCCCATCTGCCAAAGCCAAGATGGCTTTTTTCATGCCTGTGCCTGTTTCACGTTGGTCCAGCGGGCGGCTTTCACCGCCAACAATCCGATGCCGAGCCCCAAATTCACCACGTACAAGGCTCGCACGACGGTATGGGTCCTGAAAAACGCATCATAGGCGGTTTTCTTGGCCGCCTCTCCTTGCGCGGCAAAGGCCTGTTCCTGAAGCGTGACGGACGAGGGACCCAACACCAGGATGATCAGCGCGGCGATCGCGATCATCACGCCCAGGAGCGCGACTTCGATGCGGCCCAGGCGCCTGCCGCCAGATTCGGGAACCGCCTCTCGCCTGCTCCGCCAGGCTTGCCAGCCGGTTGTGCCGGCCAGCATGGCGATGGCGGCGACGGTCAACCGATTATACCCGTCGAAGACCTTGGTGAGAAAGCGGCCGCCCGGCTCCATTCCGAAGGAGTTAAAGACGGCGGGAATCACCGCGCCGACGATCACGACCAGCCCCCCCACCCAGACCGCCAAGGCCACCAGTTCCAGCGTGTGACACAGAAGCAACCCTCGCTCCCCTCCCTGTGCCATCCGCGCATCAGCCGTGTGCAAGCTCATAGACCGTCCGCCCGCCCACCACAGTTCGGATGACCCGGCCTTTGACTTTCCATCCGGCGAAGGGCGTGTTTTTGCTCTTCGAGCGGAACCGGGACGGGTCCACTTCCCAGCTCTGCTGTTGGTCCACGAGCACCAGATCCGCATCCGCGCCCGGTGCCAAACTGCCTTTCGCGAGGCTGAACGCCTTGGCCGGCTCGGTGGTGAGTTTGGCCACCGCCTGTTCCAACGACAGGAGGCCTTCTTCCACCAGGGCCAGGGTCAGCGGCAGCGCGGTCTCCAGCCCGACAATGCCGAAGGGCGCGTCGGCGAACTCGCGCTGCTTGTCCTGGACCGCATGGGGCGCATGGTCCGTGGCGATCGCGTCGATGGTCCCGTCCGTCAACCCCTCCTTGATGGCCTGCACGTCCTGCCAGGCGCGAAGCGGCGGATTCATCTTGGCCAGGGTGTCGAATCCCCGGACGGCTTCCTCGGTCAGGGAAAAATGATGCGGACAGGCTTCCGCGGTCACGCGGATACCCCGGGCCTTGGCTTCGCGCACCATGCGCACCGAGCCGGCGGTGCTGACGTGGGCCAGGTGGAGCCGGGCGCCGGTCAGCTCGGCCAGCGCAATGTTGCGTGCGACCATCACGTCCTCCGCCGCGGCGGGGATGCCGGCGAGGCCCAGTTCGGTGGACACCAACCCTTCGTTCATGCAGCCGCCTTCGGAAAGGTGCAGGTCCTCGCAATGGTCGATCACGGGCAGATCGAAGGCCAGCGCATATTCCATGGCCCGCCGCATCACGAGACTGTTCATGAC
This sequence comes from Nitrospirota bacterium, assembly GCA_028876065.1. Taxonomy (GTDB): domain Bacteria; phylum Nitrospirota; class Nitrospiria; order Nitrospirales; family Nitrospiraceae; genus SYGV01. The sequence goes on along the minus strand of JAGWTI010000049.1, from coordinate 6,944 downwards.
CGGCCGTCCGTCGTCCGAGATCGCCACGCAGCCGGCGCGCCGCAAGTCGCCGATCTCCGCCAGTTCCTTGCCTTCCGAGCCTTTGGTAATGGCGCCCACGGGAAACACGGCGCAGTTGCCGGCGGCGCGGGCCTTTTCCAGAATAAATTCCGTGACGGATTGGCTGTCGTTGACCGGATTCGTATTGGGCATGCAGCAGACCGAGGTAAACCCTCCGGCGACGGCCGAGGCGCTGCCCGTCGCGATCGTCTCCTTATATTCGAAGCCCGGCTCCCGGAAATGGACGTGCAAGTCCACGAAGCCGGGCAGGACCAGCTTGCCGGTCGCGTCAATCACGGTGACGGAGGCGGTGTCCTTTCCGGTCGCGGCCAGGAGATTCTGTCCGACGGCGGCGATCTTGCCCTGCTCGATCAGGACTTCGGCCGGGCCGTTGAGCCGGCCCGGGTCGATGACCCGCCCGCCTGTAATCAATGTGGTCATGTCAATTGGCTCCTGCCAGCAGATAGAGGACCGCCATGCGGACGGCCACCCCGTTGGTGACTTGGTCCAGAATGACGGAGGAAAAGCTGTCCGCCACATCCGGCGCGATCTCCACGCCTCGGTTGATGGGGCCCGGGTGCATGATCATCGCGCCGGCATTGGCCAGCCGGACGCGGTCCGCCGTCAGCCCGTAGAGGCGGGAGTATTCGCGAATCGTCGGAAACAGCGCCCGCCCCTGCCGTTCCAGCTGCAGTCGCAGCATCATGATCACGTCCACGCCGTGCAAGGCCTCGTCCATGTGGTGGTAGACCTTGACCCCCAGCCGGTCGAGGCAGGCCGGGATCATGGTGGGAGGGCCGACGGCTCGGACTTCCGCTCCCATCTTCGCGAGGGCGTAGATGTTCGATCGGGCCACGCGGCTGTGCGCCAGGTCCCCCACGATGGCCACCGTCAGGCCTTTGAACGTTCGGTGCTTTTCTCGCATCGTAAAGAGGTCCAGCAAGGCCTGCGTCGGATGTTCGTGCCAGCCGTCGCCGGCGTTGATCACCGAGGATTTCACGCCGCGCGCCAGGGTTTCCGCCGCCCCCGCCGCCTGGTGGCGCAACACGATGATGTCGGCCTGCATGGCTTCGATGTTGCGCGCCGTGTCCAGGAGCGTTTCGCCTTTGACGACGCTGCTGGAGGAGGGCGAAAAATTGATGACATCGGCGCTGAGCCGCTTGGCGGCCAACTCGAACGAGGTGCGGGTTCTGGTGCTGGGCTCGAAGAAGAAGTTGACGACGGTCTTGCCGCGGAGTGCCGGCACTTTTTTGATTTCGCGGCCGCTGACTTCCTTGAAGGAGTCGGCGGTCTCCAGAATCAGCATGATCTCGTCGGGCGACAGTGAGGCAATGGTCGTGAGGTCCTTCTGTTTGAGGCTCATGGCGCGCCTCCATTAGGCAGGATGCTGAAAAAAGCCCCCAACTTTGTTCTCGGCCGCTCATCCCCCTCAACGTACTTCTCAAGTACGCCTCGGGGACTTCGCGACCTGCGGCCTCGTTGGAGGACTCTTTTGAGCATCCTGCTAGTCAAAACGATCATGCACCATTAAGAATGACAACCCGGTCCTCTTCCCCTTCTTCTTCAAGGAACACTTGCACGTTTTCATCCCGCGAGGTGGGAATGTTCTTGCCGATATAGGTGGCCTTGATCGGCAGTTGCCGGTGCCCGCGGTCCACCAGGACGGCCAACTGGATCTCGGCCGGTCTGCCCAGGTCGATGAGCCCGTCCATGGCGGCCCGGATCGTCCGTCCGGTGAACAAGACGTCGTCCACCAGCACGACCTTCAGGTCGGAGATATTGAACGGGATGGAGGTCTTGCGGAGAATCGGCTGGTCTTTGCGGAGCGCCAGGTCGTCCCGGTAGAGGGTGATGTCGAGGTCGCCGATGGGGACCGCGCCCCCTTCGATGCTTTGGATCCGTTTTGCCAGCCGGTGCGCCAGGTGGACACCGCCGGTCCTGATGCCCACCAGAGCCAGCCCCTCGACGCCCTTGTTCCGCTCCAAAATTTCGTGCGCGATGCGCGTCAAAGCCCGCCCGACTTCGTGGCCGTCCATGATGAGCTTCTCGTGCTGCTTGTCCGGGGCCATCAGACGGATTCCGGGCATAAAAAAACCTTCTCGCCCGGACAGGGCAAGAAGGTCGCATTGTCGGATACGGCGTAGTGCCGGCCGTGACGCATGATTCAGGCTCCTTGCTCACCTCACTGGATGAGCGTTAAAGGCAGCCGTATCTTACTGGGTTGGTGCGGGAGTGTCAAGAACCGACTGACGCGACGAAACGGCGGCTCGATGGCCGCCGCTCAGCACCCGGCCCGGCTCATGGCTTCGTCGCGACAGATGGCTTGCCAGAGCGGAAGCCGGTCGATCAGGCCACAGGCTCCAAGATAATCAAGATCCATCGGGGCGAACGTCGTTCCCAGCGCCGCGGCTTGGGTTTCCTCTTCCACGGCATTGGCGACATGCAAGGTCGCCAGCGCCAGTGACACTGGCGCTGGAGCATAGGAGGGCTCGTGATGGTAGGCCACGGCATTCACGATCGTCTGGTTCAGGCGCCATTGTCCGAGCAGGTACCCTCCCACCTCCGCATGCGTGGCGCCGAAGATGGTGCGTTCCGCGTCCCATTCGGAGATGTCCCGCTCCTGCATCAGCGCCAACATTTCGGTGTATTGGTCGGGCAGATTGGTCGCCAGAACCAGGGTGCCCACATCGTGCAGCAGCCCCGCCGTGAAGGTATCTTCCGTCAAGGTCTGCTCGGCGGCCTCTTCTTTGACGATGGCGCGTGCGTGGACTCCCGCTGCCATGCCATGTTGCCAAAGGACCTCCAACGAAAAAAACGGGAGTTTGCTTTGGTCGAACTGGGCGAACACGTTGCGCGAGAGCACCAACGCTCTGATCGTGCTCAGCCCCAGGAGGACGACGGCGTGGCTGGGATTGGAGACTTTCCCGCGCAACCCATAGAGGGGTGAGTTCACGACCTGCAGGATTTTCGTCACCATGCCCACGTCCTTGGAGATGATCCGCGCCGCTTGATCGACGGAGGCATCGTCTGTCCGCAGGATCTGCATCAGTTCCCGATAAACGGACGGCAAACTGGGGAGCGTCTGCATCTCGGACACGAGCTTCCGCAAGGGTTCATTGTGTAGGAGATTGGATGTCTGGCTCATTGCGTGGTTTCCCTCTCCTCCGTTGGGCGCGCCCTCGGCTTGACGTGTGGCTGCCGCTGATTCCTCATCGGTCGAACCAGGAAGGAACTTGAAGGGGGCGGCGAGGTCTGCGGGGCCCCTAACGTCTGGTGAGCAGGTACAGTATAACGCCAGGTTTCAGGCCGGCTTTGGGCAAAATCGTGCGATGCATGGCAACGGTCGGCAATTGCTCCACCGGGGTTCGTTGAAGGATGGTCAGGCCCGATGACGTGAGGTGCGACGGTAGGGCGGTAGGCCCGACGACGAAGACGAGGCCGCCGGGACGTAGAGCGGCTGGAATCCGGCGGCAGGTCCGTTGCAGCGCCTCCGGTCTGGCAAAATCCTGAAAAGGAGTCCAGATAAACAGGAGGTCATATAGGTGCTTGTACGCCGACTCGCGGTGGCCGGCTGCCGGAAGAAATCTGAAAGAAGGGAGCCAATCCAGATGATTGGTCTGGGCGAGCTGATTCCAGAGGAGTTGGGCTTGCTTCTGGGCAAAAGCTGCATGATCGTACAGAACGGTGTGATGACGAGCGCCATCCGGCCTGAGGCAGGTGGTAATGGTTGCATCGAAGCCATCCACCAACACGTGCGTGCTGCGGCCGACGCGGGACGACAATTCTGGCACCTGCTCGCTCAGGTCTTGGAGGTAATCGGCGACGAAGGGCTGGCTTTCCAGTTCACCGATCTCCCGGTCGTCGTCCGGATAGATGAGGACCGCCGAAAAGGCCTGGGCCGGCTCGACCGGCGGGAGCTGTCCGCCGAACAGCGACCGCCACCCCTCCCCTGTCCCCGCGCCTTCTTGAGGAGGGGGCACCGTGTCCTTGATGGGACCCCAGGAGGGGTTGAGCGGGATGCGGACAGTTCCCTGGCCCTGCTGAAGCAGCAGCGCTCCACCACCGACCGTGACGCGTCGCTCGCAGGGGGCAAAGCCGTTGGGGCCCGTGCTGACAAAGGGCAGGCCGGAGGGATCGTCAGCCTTAGTCGCCTTTTGGATCGAGGATCCTTTAATGGTGACACACAGCCGGTGTGCCTGGTCGAAACATCGGCGTGGTGGATCGGGGGCGGGCAGCCAGAGGACTTCGTGCGAGCGCGACTGATCCATGAAGATCGGGAACGGATCGCCGCCGCGAGGCAGGCACGGGGTAAAAAACGCGCTGAAAAGCCGGTAGGCGGCCTCGGACGGATAGGTCGGGATGCCGCGATAGCGGAGCGCCGGGGGCTGGGACCGGCCGTCGTTCTGGTCGTCGTAGAGTCCGCGGATCAGCTCGAACACCGCGGAGCCGGTTCCCGGCAAGAGCGACTGAAACAGTTCGACGACCGGTAAAAAATCGATGCCGTGCCAATGCATCGCGCCCATGCAGGCCATGAAGCGGGCTCGTTCGAAGGTGCCGTCGTCCAGCACATAGAAGGCATCCTTTTTATGCCGGATCGTCGCGCAGCCCTGGGCATCGATCTGCAAGTCGTCGTCGCCGTAAAAAAACTGTACTTCCTCGAAGGGAACCTGCATGGCCTGGGCCGCCATCTGCCGCAGATCGTCGGCCCGCAATCGCTGCCAACCCGGTTTGCGGGACAGGTCAAGCTGGGTGGCATTGACGAGGCCTTCCGGCTTGAGCCCGATCCACTGGCCCCAATCCAACTGCATACGGGCTCGAAGCAGTCTGGCTCTCCCGGCGGCGTCCTTCCCCCATGCACATTCATGGAGAGGGGTGCCGTCTGGATCGGTGGCCAGAACGCGCCGATGGTCCGGCCCGTAAAAGACCAGGTGCCCGCTGGGCCGGCGGACGACTCGGCCGCCGGCTGAGTCGAAATTCTGTGCGAATGGAAGATTGGCGGGAAAGGTCAGGCTGCCGGGTCTGGTCAGCGCGGAACGGATGTGTGAATCGCCGGACATCTACTCGCGGATTTGCCCCGAGCCATACACGACGAATTTTGAGCAGGTCAATTCTTCCAGCCCCATCGGGCCGCGGGCATGGATGCGCGTGGTGCTGATGCCGATTTCCGCCCCGAGCCCGAACTGGTACCCGTCGTTCAGCCGGGTCGAGGCATTGATCATGACGGCGCTGGCGTCGACTTCGCGTAGAAACCGCAGGCTTCGTCCATAATCGTTCGTAATGATAGCCTCGGTATGGCAGGAACCGTAGCGGGCGATGTGCTCCATCGCTTCATCCATGTTCTTGACCACCTTGACCGCCAGGATCAGGGCCAGGAACTCTTTACCATAGTCCTCCTCCGTCGCCGGTTTGGCGTCCGGGCTGATTTGGCAGGTCTTGGCGCAGCCGCGGATCTCCACCCCCGCCGCCTGTAGTTCCTTGACGATGTCGGGCAGAAACGCCTTGGCGATTTTCTCATGGACCAGGAGCGCTTCCATCGCGTTGCAGGTGGAGGGGCGTTGGACTTTGGCATTGACGCAGATTGTCCGGGCCATGGCCAGGTCTGCGTCGGCATCCACATAGGTATGGCAGATGCCCTTGTCATGCTTGATGACCGGGATGCGGGATTCCTCCGTTACGGTTTTCATCAGAGACTCCCCGCCCCGCGGGATGATCAGATCCACATACTTGTCTTGCTTCAGCAGCGCCAGCGCCACCTCCCGGTCGGTCCGGTCCACGAAAGCGATCGCGCCGGGCGGCACTCCGGCCTTTTCCGCCGCTTCCGAGAGCACGGAAGCGATGGCGGTATTGGAATGGATGGCTTCCGACCCGCCCCGCAGAATGCAGACGTTGCCGGACTTGAGGCACAACGCGGCAGAATCGGCGGTCACGTTGGGGCGCGACTCATAAATGATGCCGATCACGCCGATCGGTACGCGCACGCGGCCGACCAACATGCCGTTGGGCCGCTGCCACATCTTGAGCGATTCGCCGACCGGATCGGGTAATTTCACGATCTGGCGGATGCCGTCGGCCATGTCCTTGATGCGCGTCGGCGTGAGCTTCAGGCGATCGGCCATCGCCGTGCCGCCCTTCGCTTGCTCGAAGGCCTCCAGGTCTTTTTCGTTGGCCGCCATCAGGTCGTCGGCCTTGGCCTCCAACCCGTCGGCCATCGCCGTCAGCGCCTGGTCCTTGATGGTGGTCGAGAGCGACGCCAATTTGCCCGCGGCGGCCCGGGCCTTCTTCACCAATTCCTCGACGTATTCCTGATTGGTCTTGGGCGGAGCTTCGGGAACGAGGGCCTCGGGCGAGACCGGTTCAAGCGAAGCATCCGAAGTATCAGTGAGCGGAGCCGGTGTATCCATAAACGTGGCTGTCCTTACGGAGTCGGTGATGACCTGTGTGTTGGCTGACGTGGAATGAGAATACTCTGTCGTTGCAGAGGGCGTCAAGGTGATGGAGGTGGTCTCGCCAGCGGCGTTTCCCGCAGAGAGAGGAAAGAGAATACGACGTGAAAATTTTGGCGAAAATGAGCGCGATGCCGGCTTGACAGTGAGAAAGGCCGCTTGTTATGGTGGCGCCCGTGCCGAGGTAGCTCAGTTGGTAGAGCACAGCCCTGAAAAGGCTGGTGTCGACAGTTCGATTCTGTCCCTCGGCACCACACCGCACTTCGTGTGATCCGCGCGCTCAGTATCGTTTTATGAATCTACTGCGCACGGAGAAACCCCGCCAGTGTTTCTTTCTTCAACTTCTCACAGCGCTTGCGATGGGCGCGGCGGAGGCAACCTCCAGTGGCATGTCCTCTTCAATCCGCACGTCGTGTGATCCGGCGGCTCTTTGACGGCGTGTCGAAGCTATTGCCGCCGAGA
>JAGWTI010000048.1 GCA_028876065.1 Nitrospirota bacterium | reverse complement strand
GGAGAACTGCGTCTGTTCCTTCATCAGGTCCGCCCGCAGCTTGCTTTCCCCCTGTTGCGCCTCCTGCTTGATCTGCTCAAGGTCGCCGGAGGTCGCGCATCCGGCGGCCGCCCAGAGGCCGAGCGCGAGGACGAAACCGAGCGATTTTCCCGAGCGAATCGTTGCATTGTTCGATGATAGAGCCATGGGCACCTCCTCTCCGCATCGTTAGGCACAGGACACATCACGACTTATTAGAATGTATTGCCACACTGTAGGCAACAGTTTTTTTCGGGGGTATGAGCCACACCCGTCGAACGATCCGGAACAACCCATCCATCACACGTTGTTCCAATGTGCGTTCAGGGAAGCACGTACTATTGAGCACGTACTGTGCCAGGACTCCGAGACAGTAGACCAGGACTGAAATTGTTTCGCATCCTCGCATTCCTGCTTGCATCCTACCGTGGACCAATTTCTATAGGTCGTTTTGAATCTGTGGGATTGGCACAACAGTGAGTCGAATAGGTGAGTCGGGGATGAGATAGGACAAGGCCTTGTGTGGCGGAGTCTTGTGTGGATTGGACGCCTGTGTCATAAGGAACCAAGGAATCAACCGGCATGTCGTCGCAGCCTATTCCCGAACTGCCTCCCTACCGCATCACGCTTTTCTACGGACCGGAGCCGGTCGAGGCCCATCCGTCGCGCCTGGCTTGCGTGTTCAATGTGAAGAAGCGCAGCTGGAAGGGCGGGGTACAGGTGGCGGTTGAATTGGACGAGGCGCAGGTGGCCAACGCCAAGCATGTTCTCGCCTTCGAGCCTTGGCTGCGCAAGGCGCTGGTGTCCGTCGCCGAAAACGAGCGCCCCGACTATGCGAATCGCGCGCAGGAGTTGCTGGTCCAAGGCCTCTCGGCCCTCAAGCTGGACCTGGCCATCGAGGCGGGCCTTCAACAGGAGAACGGCCGCGTTGCTTCCGACGTCTTCGTGGATGAATTGAACCGTGCCGTCACACAGCAGGCCGACCGGCTGAAATCGCAGATTCTCGCCGAGCTGGATCTGACTCCCCCTGCGGAATGACGCAGGCCGCACAATGAACGTGGGCGGATGCCGACCTCGTTTCTTCATCGGTCAACAGCCGCGTTCATCGGCTACGGCGGGACGGGGGTTTGCATAAGCTTCGGGATTTGCTATATACAACAGCCGGTGGCCGGTCGATCTGAAACCCCCCATGCGATGGGATCCGGCCGGATTACAGGAAAGGAGGAACTGCCGTGCAAACCATGATGAAAGGGCTGGCGGTGCTGCTGGTATTGGCGTTCGTGCACCTGGCCGTGATTCCAGTGGGTCACGCTCAAGGGGCGGAGGATGCGACATCCGGATCAGCCAAGGGCGCCGGACTGCAGGCAGCCAGTTGGCTGCTCACGCTTCCCTATGGAGCCGCAAAAGTCTGTTTCGCCATTGTCGGCGGAGTGACGGGCGGCCTGACGTACGTCTTCTCCGGCGGCAACCTGGACGCGGCCAAGTCCGTCTGGCACACCAGCGTCTACGGAACCTATGTGATCACGCCCGAACACCTGCAAGGGGACAAACCGGTCCGGTTCCTGGGCGTGGCGTCGGACAACGACGGCGCGCCCCTGACGACCGAGCCGGGGAAATAGCGAGCGCATAGATCACAGCATGAAACCGTTGATCGGCGTTACGCCGGACTTCAACGCCGGTGATCGAAAAGACATGGGCGGCCGAGAGCCGACTTATTTTCTGCGCGCCCGCTACGCCCGCGCCATCGAGGAACTGGGCGGGGTACCGGTGATTCTTCCTCTGACGGACGATCCGGCCTTGCAACGCCGGCTGTTCGACGGACTAGACGGGTTGCTGCTCACGGGGAGCGGCCCGGACCTGCCGCCGTCGCTCTATGGCGAGCGCCAGCGCTACAAGTTTCGCGTGATGAGCCGTCAGCGATATGCCTTCGAACAAGCCATGGTCGGTCGAGCCATGAAGTCCCCGCTCCCTGTATTCGGGATCTGCGGGGGGATGCAGGCGATCAACGTCGCCCTGGGAGGCAGCCTCGTGCAGGATATCGGCGCGCAGCTCCCCAAGGCTTTGCAACACCGAGCCCCTGGCCCGGCCACCGAGTATGCCCATTCCGTACGCGTCGCACCCGACAGTCTGCTGCGGCGGATCACGGGCAACGCCAATCTCCGCGTGAACAGTTCGCACCATCAATCCATCAAGACCGTCGCGCCGGCTCTGGTGGCAACCGCCGTGGCCCCCGACGGCGTGATCGAAGCCATCGAGGCAACCGACCGTCGCCGCCACCCCTTTCTGCTGGGCGTACAGTGGCACCCGGAATATCTCTTCGACCGTTATGCGGTGCAGCGCCGCCTCTTCGAGGCCTTTCTCCAGGCTGCCCGCTCCGAATCGCAACGATGAACGCTGAGTGCAACATGATGAACGCGGGCTCTGCAATGCATCGTTGGACTTCTCGTGGCTAACCCCCTCTTCCGGACCAAATCCATCGAACAGATCCTCGCCGACAGCAACCATCCAAAGCATCGGCTGAAAAAATCCCTCTCGGTCTGGGACCTGACGGCGCTCGGGATCGGCGGCATCATCGGCACGGGGATCTTCGTGCTGGTCGGCACGGCCGTGGTCGGGGACGCCAACCGGCCCGGCGCCGGTCCGGGCATCGTCCTGTCCTTCATCCTCTCCGGCGTGGCTTGTGCGCTGGCCGCCCTTTGTTATGCCGAATTCGCCGCCATGCTGCCGGTCGCCGGCAGCGCCTACACCTATTCCTATGCGACCCTGGGCGAATTCCTGGCCTGGATCACCGGCTGGAATCTGATTCTGGAATATGGCCTCGCCTGCGTCGTAGTCGCCATCGGCTGGTCCGGCTACTTCAACAACGTGTTGAAAACGCTCGGCCTCCACTTGCCGGCCTGGGCGACTCATCCGCCCGGCGTGGACGGGGGACTGATCAATCTACCGGCGGCGATCATCGTGCTCTGCGTCACCGCCCTGCTCGTGCGCGGGACGAAAGAGAGCGCCAGGACCACCGGTATCATCGTCATCGTCAAACTGGCGGTGATCGCCTTTTTCATCGCCGTGGGTGCCCCGTCGGTCGAGCCGGCCAACTGGATGCCGTTCATGCCGAACGGATTTCAAGGCGTGGGGGCGGCCGCGGCCATCGTCTTCTTCGCCTTCATCGGCTTCGACGCCGTCTCGACGACCGCCGAAGAAGCCAACAACCCCCAGAAAGACTTGCCCGTCGGCATCATCACGTCGCTCGGCCTCTGCACCGTCCTGTATGTGCTGGTCTCGGCGGTCCTGACCGGCATGATCCCCTACCAACAGATCGACATCCATGCGCCGGTCGCGGAGGCGCTACGCGTGTCGGGCTTCCGCTGGGGCGCGGCGTTGGTGGCCACCGGAGCCCTGGCGGGCATCACCAGCGTCCTGTTCGTCATGATGATCGGGCAGATCCGCGTGTTCTTCGCCATATCGCGCGACCAACTGTTGGGCCCCTGGCTCTCCGCCGTCCATCCCCGGTTCGGCACCCCCCACCATGCGACGCTGCTGACCGGCGTCGGCGTGGCGAGCCTGGCCGCCTTCGTTCAGATCGGCGAGGCGGCGGACATGACCAATATCGGGACCTTGTTTGCGTTCGTCCTGGTCTGCGCGGCGGTGCTCGTGCTGCGGCGGACCAAACCGGATCAGCCCCGGCCCTTCCGCATCCTGTTCATGCCTTGGATTCCCCTGCTGGGCATGGCGGCTTGCCTCGGCCTCATGGCCTTCCTGCCGACGGTGACCTGGATCCGGTTCGGGGTGTGGAGTGTGATCGGCACCGTGGTTTACGCCCTGTACGGAAAGCATCACAGCCGGCTGGCCGCGATGTCAAACGTACAGGCAGCGGGGGGCGGCACCCGTTCAAGTCACGATGCATGAAAGAGACTAGCTCGGATCGGCGGCCGGGGTTGCAGACTCAGCGGGAACAGGGGGCTTTGCGGCAGCGGGGGCGGCACCGGCAGCATCCGTTCCGGTCGCAGGCGCGGCAGCCGGCTTGGGAGCAGCGGGAGGTTTCGGCGGGGCCGGCCGTTCCGGCTTGATCCCACCTCCCCAGGAAGGGCCTGAGTACATGTCAGCCGACAGGCCCTTGGTTTTCCACTTCTCTTCGAAGTCGGCTGCGGCCTTGTTCGGCGTCTCGCCCTTGCCCACCACATCGTTCCAGGGATAGGCCTTGGGCCCGATCTGGCAGGAGCCCTCACCCCGATTCAGATACAAGGCGATGGGGTTCCCCCGGTAGGGGCCCAGGAAGATATGGACGCAGCCGACATATTCCATGAGGTGTGCCATCCGGCAACTCCGAAGGTCGGCATGATGCCATATCCGGAAACCCTGTGCAAGTGTGGGAGGAGGCGTTGGCTGACGAAGGGCGGAGAGGGCGGCCTGGATACCCCCCCGTGCTCGCAGAGCCCGCACGATCAGAATGTGCTCGCTCGATGCGCGCAGTAGGGGAGCAACCAGACCGCCCTTGTTAGAGAAGCGATTATGGAACTTGCCCTAACAATCCGTTGATCTCTGATGCGAGATCTCTCAGCCAGCGCCGGGAATACGCGCTCTTGCGCCGGTTGTTCTCCTTGATTCCTCCATGTGCAGATCGGCCAAGGTGCTGCGGCAGAGACGGATGAATTCCTGCGCGGCCAGGCCTAAATGCCGGTTGGCCAGATGTACCAGACCGACCGGATGTTTGGGCACCGGATCGTACAGCTCGATGATCCGCAAGGCGCCGCCGGCCAGCCGGTGCCGGGCGAACAATTCCGGCAGAATCGTCAATCCTGCCTTTTGTTTCACCGCCTCCAAGATACCTTCCGGCGACGTCATCTCGATGGACACTTGCGGGTCCACGCCGGCCTCCGCACATTCCGCCTCGACCATCTTGCGCAAACAATAGTCGGCCGGCATCAAGATCAGCGGCAAGCCGGCGAGCTCGCGCATTTTCATGCGACGGCCCTTGCGCTGGAAGCCGGCCGGGGCCACCAGACAGAGCGTTTCCTCGAAGAGGCGGGTCGTCACCAGCCGTTCGCTCCCCACCGGAAGCAGGCAAAGACCCAAGTCCAGGCGGTTGGCCAGGAGATCCGCTTCAATGTCGGTGGAAGGGCGGGCTTGGATCTGCAACTGGACCTGGGGGAAGCGCTGTCGAAACCGGGAGACCAGCGGCGGGATCAGGTAGGCATTCACGGTCGAGAGGGTACCGACCAACAGACGGCCGCGTTCCGCACCCGTCAGCGCCTGGATGGCTTGCGTCCCTTGCTCCACCTCCCGCAACACCCGTTGCGCGTGTTCGCGTAAAATGTGGCCGGCCTGCGTCAAAGCGACGCGCCGGCCAAGACGATCGAACAGCGGCGCGCCGAGCTCTTCTTCCAGCCCGGCAATCTGGACCGACAGCGACGGCTGGGAGACATGCACGGCCTCGGCCGCCCGCGTAAAGTTCTGCGCCTCCGCCACAGCCAGAAAATATCGAAGTTGCCGCATTTCCATGACACCCTCTCACCGACTCCTATAGGAATAACCTATTCAATTTATCAAAACAATGTATTGGACCTATGCATCATAGAGCCGTTACAGTCGCCGCGTCAACCACGAACAAGCCGCGCCGGATCGGCGCGAGCCATTAGCAAAGGAGGCATCAGTGAACAACACGTCGGCACGTATCGGTTCTCGTCGGACGATCGGCGCCCTGGCTCTGGCCGGGCTTTTACTGGGCCCCATCGGCTGCAACACGATGGGGTCCATGGGAGGGGCATCGGCCCCGTCGCTGTACGATCGGCTGGGAGGCAAGGCGGCGATCTCCGCCGTGGTGGATCAGTTCGTGGCCAACGTGGCCCAGGACCAGCGCATCAACGGCCGCTTCGCCACGACGGATATTCCCAAGTTGAAGCGGCACCTGGTGGATCAGGTCTGCACGGCCTCCGGCGGGCCCTGCACCTATGCGGGCCGCGACATGAAGGCCACCCACGCGGGGATGAAGATTTCCAACGCGGACTTCACCGCCCTCGTGGAGGACTTGGTCAAGGCCTTGAAGACATTCAACGTGCCCGAGGCGGAAAAGAACGAACTGCTCGGCCTCCTGGGCCCGATGAAGAACGATATCGTCGAAGTTCCTTGATCCGTTCAGGCTCGGTGGGGCGAGGCCTTCCGTCTCGTCCCCACCGGCGTTGCGGTTCATGCACGCGGAGGAATCGGCCATGCCAGCCCCTGTCGTCGTCTACAGCGATTTCAACTGTCCCTTCTGCTATGCCCTCAACGAAGCGCTGCTCCGGCTGAACATCGCCGAACGCCTTTCCTGGCGCGGCGTCCAACATGCTCCCGGGTTGTTCGTGCCCATGACTCCGTGGCACGAGGCGCTGGCGGAAGATTTGATGCGGGAAGTGGAGGCGGTGCGCCTGCGGGTGCCGGACCTGCCGATCGAGCTGCCGCCGGGGAAGCCGAACACCGCCAGAGCCATTCGTGCCACAGCCCTGGCCTTGCAGCTGGATCGGCAGCGAGGCCCTCTGTTCAAGGATTTACTCTATCGCGCCTTCTGGTGCCGGGGGGCCGATCTCTCCGATCCGGAGACGCTCAATCGGCTCGCCGCGGAGGCGGGCCTCACCGGTCTATCGTTCGCTCAACTGGACCGCCACGACATCGCCGCCACGACCTCACGCTGGCAGAACGACTGGGAACAGAGCGGCTGCCACGCCGTCCCGGCGCTCGTGCGTCCCGACGGCGCGCGGCTCATCGGATTTCACGGGTGTGCCCAGACGGCGCGGTTTCTAGGTGTCGAGTTGGAATGAAGCTGGTTCGCGACCAGCCGGCGGACAAAGCGCCGACGTTCACCGGCGGGACGGAGCGTCCAAGAGCAGACAGGCCAACGTCCGCGCCCGTTCGAAGTAGGCGGCGGCTTCGTCGGTCAGGTCGGGCAAGAGCCCGTTCAAATCGGCCAGGCACTCTTCCAACATGACGATGCGCTGGCGGTCCAACCCCTCGGCCGAATCCAAGTAATAGGTGACGCAGCCGCTGATCACGGTGTCCAGCGTCATCAGCTCCCCCTGGTTGGGATCGGCAAAAGTCGGCCAGCCCGCGTCCCTGTGTCGCTGCCAGAGTTCGAGCAGATCGTTCACAACGTGCCCTGCAGCGTATCCACCGCCAGCAACGTGCCAAGGGCCAGCAGGAGGATCCCCGCCAGCCTGTGCAACCAGGACGGGCACCGTCCCCACCATTCCATCCATCGGTCGCGCAAGGCGGCGGAGATGCCGAGGAGCAGCAACCCCTTCACCGCCGCGAGCGCGCCGAGGACGGTCCACAGCCAAGCCCCTCGCAGAGCGGACGTGCCCAAGAACAGCAGCAGTCCTCCCAAGATCATGCCTTGTGCGACGAGCAAGCGGCCCAAGGGATCGGCCAAGGTCCGCCGCATCCGATCCTGCCACCAGGCAGGCAGCGCGATCATCGCCACGCCGATCCCGACCCAGATCAAACCGATGACTCCGCCGACAACCAGCGTTTGGATCATCTCATTCGTTCCCCAGCCACCCGACGGCGTGCAAGAGGAGCAGCGCCAGCGTGCAGAGGGCGAGGCCCCAGAACCGGTAATCCACATCTTCCCGATGCAGGCACCAGTCCAACACGTTCTTTCTGAGCTGCTCCGGTCCGAACGCCAGGAAGATCCCCTTGACGACCATGGCCAGCCCCGTCGCCATCCAGAGCGGCTCATAGTGGAGGCCGACCGTCCCCCAGAGCAGCAGCACGCCCAGACAGACGGCCACCCCTTCCCAGCGCAGGACCGTCGAGGACAAGGCCAGCACCTCACGCACCCGCGCGATCACGAGACGCGGGGCCACCAACAGGGCCAGCCCGTCGGCCATCCAGATCCCGGCGATGGCGGCGAGGACGTACTTCATAGTGGACTGGTCATGGGTGAGGGGTGAAGGGTGATGAGTAGTTCCGGAACAGATTCCTTTCTCGCACTTCCTTCCTCATAAATAACTCATGACGCATCACCAATCACTCATCACCATTTTACGGGTAGAGCCCGCGCGCCAAATGGGCCTGCGCCACTTTGTCGATGCCGCTCATCAGCGCGGCCATCCGCATCGTCACCCCGCGCTGCTGGGAGAACTGCAACGTCCGGTGGAAGGCCGCCGTGATGATCTCGTGCAGCCGGTCCCGAATGTCCAGGGAGTTCCAGAAGAACCGCTGCATGTCCTGGACCCACTCGAAGTAGGACACGATGACACCGCCCGAATTGGCCAAGATGTCGGGAATGATGAAGACCCCCTTGTCGGTCAGAATCTGATCCGCTTCCAACGTGGTCGGGCCATTGGCCCCCTCGGCCAGAATCCGGCAGGAGACCTTCGCCGCGTTGGCCTCGGTGATCTGCTCGGAGAGGGCGGCCGGCACCAGCACCGTGCAATCCAATGTGAGCAGTTCCTCGTTGGTGATGCGGTCGCCCATGGTGCAGGAGCCGAACGTCTGGCCGTTCGCGCGATACCAGGTCAGCAATTCAGGAATGGTCAACCCCTTGGCATTGTAGACCCCGCCGCTCACGTCGCTGACCGCCACCACCTTGGCCCCGACCTCCGCCATGATGCGGGCTGTGTTGGCCCCCACGTTTCCGAATCCTTGAACCGCCACCGTCGCCTTCTGAATATCCAGCTTCAGATGCCGCATGGCCTCCAGCGTCACATCCACCACACCCCGGCCCGTCGCTTCCTCGCGCCCCAAGCTCCCGCCGATGGACAGAGGCTTGCCCGTGACGACCCCCGGCACCACATAGCCGACCTGCATGCTGTAGGTGTCCATCATCCAGGCCATGACTTGCGGGTCCGTCCCCACGTCCGGCGCCGGCACGTCTTTGTCCGGCCCGATGAGCGGAAAAATCGCCGCGGAGTAGCGTCTGGTCAGTCGCTGCAACTCGGCGCGGGAGAGCTGTTTGGGATTGACCTGCACGCCGCCCTTGGCTCCGCCGTAGGGCAGGCCCGCCAACGCGCATTTCCAGGTCATCCACATGGCCAGTGCCGCCACTTCTCCCAGGCTCACGTCAGGATGGAACCGAACGCCTCCCTTGGACGGGCCGCGGGACGAATCGTGCTGCACCCGGTAGCCGGCAAACATCTTGACCGTCCCGTCGTCCATCCGCACGGGGACGTTGACCAACAGCGATCGTTCCGGCAGCTTCAGCCGCTCGCGAAGATTTGGATCCAGATGCATCCGCTCGGCCGCCTGGTCGAACTGCGCCACCGCCAAACGGAATGTATGATTGTCCAGTTCTCTCACGGCAATCCTCCCCCGCCCCCCACGCCGGCCGGCAGCAAGGCCTCGGCCGGCTCCTGCTCGGTCCAGTCGAGATCGAACAATCGCCCGAAGTGTTCCGCCACCTGCCGCCGGACCAAAGGCATGTCCGCCGACCGACCGAGCCGCGCGGCCATGGACGTCACCAGGCAGCCGGCGATGCCGCAAGGCGTGATCCGGCTGAACGGGGTCACATCGACGTTCACGTTCAAGGCAAACCCGTGCAGGGTGATTCCCTTGTTGATGCGCACGCCGACCGCGGCGATTTTTTCAGCCGGCTCGCCGCCAATCCACACGCCCGGCAACTTCTCCACCCGCCGCCCGGTGATTCCCCAATCGGCCAACGTCCGGATTATGACTTCCTCGAGACGGTGCACATAGGCCTTGGGACCGGGGCAATGGTCGTTCAGCCGTACGATCGGATAGCCGACGAGCTGGCCCGGGCCATGGTAGGTCACCGAGCCGCCCCGTTCCACACGATGGACCGGAGTCCCCTCGGCGGCAAGGTCCTTCCAATGGTCGTCCTGTCCGGTCCGCCCGACCGTAAACACCGGCTCGTGTTCGAGCAGCAGCAGGGTGTCAGGACGGCGGTCGGCGACCCGCTCCTCGACCAGCCGGTGTTGCAGGTCCCAGGCTTGGGCGTAATCCAAACGGCCGACATTGAAGAGCACAGCGGATGTGGACACGACGACCGCTCCCGTTGAACAAGCTCGCGCCGAACAAGGTGAATCGGGCCGTCAGCATAGCACAGCCCCAGGACCCGGACAATCGGGAGCGGCCGCGAGGCGATTCCGATGGAAGAACCCCGGCATCCTTGACCCGACTCCGGAAAGAGATTACCCTTACGGGCGCAACGCGGCGAGCACAGCATCCGGGAGCAAGCATCTCATGGACAATTTGAGCGCGATCCTGATCGTGGACGACGAGCCGGACATGCGGGCCCTGCTCAAAGACGTGCTGGAGGAACGGGGCCATCGAGTCCAGGTTGCGTCCAACGGCCGCGAGGCGCTCAAGAAGCTGGCCGAGGAAGAATACTCGGTGGTGCTGACGGACCTCCGCATGAAAGAGATGCAAGGGATTGAACTGCTGGCGGAGATCAAGCGGACGCACCCGGATATCAACGTCATCTTAATGACCGCCTTCGGCTCGGTGGAAAGCGCGATCGAGGCCATGAAGCAGGGCGCCTACGACTATCTGACGAAGCCGGTGAAGACGGAAGAACTCGTCCTCGTCATGGAAAAGGCCCTGCGCGAGGCCGCGCTACGGCGCGAGGTCGGCCGGTTGCGGCGCGAGGTGCACAAGGAGTACAGCTTCCACCAGATCCTGGGAAAGAGCAAACCGATGCAGCAGGTCTTCGACCTGATCCGCCGGGTCGCCGACAGCCCCACCAACGTCCTGATCACCGGCGAGAGCGGGACCGGCAAGGAACTGGTCGCCAAGGCCATCCACTACAACAGCGAACGGCGCGACGCCCCCTTCGTGCCGGTGAACTGCGCGGCCATCCCGGAAGCCCTGTTGGAAAGCGAATTGTTCGGCCACATGAAGGGCGCCTTCACCGACGCCAAAGGAGACAAGCGCGGCCTGTTCGAGGAAGCGCAGAAGGGCACCCTGTTCCTGGACGAGATCAGCGAGTTGCCGCTCATGCTCCAGGCCAAGATCCTGCGCGCCATCCAGGAGCGGGAGATCCGGCGGGTCGGCGCCACGAGGTCCATGCCCGTGGACGTCCGCATCATCGCCGCCACCAACCTGCACCTGGCCGAAGAGGTCAAGGCCAAGCGGTTCCGCGAGGACCTCTACTACCGCCTGAACGTCATCGAGATCCACCTGCCGCCCTTGCGGGAGCGTCGGGAGGACATCCCCATGCTGGTGGAGGCGTTCCTCAAGAAATGCGCGGAAGCCAGCCACAAGAACCTGCGCGGCATGAACGAGACCGCCCTGGCGCTCCTCATGGACTATACCTGGCCCGGCAACGTGCGGGAGCTGGAAAACGTCATCGAGCGCGCCGTCACGCTGGCGCGGGGCGAGAAGATCGTTCCCGACGATCTGCCGCCGGCCATCCAAGGCGCGCGCGGCGACCGAGCGGTCATCGACGAGGCGGCGGAACGCATCCTGCCGTTGGCCGACGTGGAAAAAGAATACATCCTCCGCATCCTAGAAAAAACCGGCGGCAACAAGTACCAGGCGGCCCAGACCCTGGGCATCGACCGGAAAACCCTCTACCGGAAGCTGGCGGAAATTGAAGAACGAGACAAGGCGTAAGGACCCGGTGGCGCATGGGCAATAACGAGCCGATCGACGAAGCCCATCTCCACCACATCGTCGAGTCGGCGATGGACGCGATCATCACGATCGACGCCGGGCAGCGCATCGTCCTGTTCAATCCGGCCGCCCAACAAATGTTCCGCTGCACGGCCAAGGACGCCCTCGGCCAGCCCATCGACCGGTTCATCCCCGAGCGGTTTCGCCGCGCGCACCAGGGCCACGTTGAGACGTTCGGCCATACCAGGGTGACCAACCGGCGCATGGGGTTGCTGGGCTCGGTCATGGGCCTTCGCGCCGACGGGGACGAGTTTCCCGCCGAGGCTTCCATCTCCCAGTTCGAGACCTCCGCGGGAAAGTTTTTCACCGTCATTTTGCGCGACATCACCCAGCGCAAGCGGGCCGAGACCGCGCTCCAGGAAAGCGAAGATCGGTTCAAAGCCTTCATGGACAACAGCCCGGCCGTGGCTTTCTTGAAAGACTCGCAAGGACACTACGTCTACGTCAACCGTCAGTTCGAAGTGCACTTGAACAAGCCCGCCGCCGAGGTGCTCGGCAAATCGGTCTTCGAGGTCTGGCCGCCCGACATCGCCCATCCCCTGCATGACCGTGACGCGCAGACGCTCATCACGGACGCGGCCAACGAACAGATCGAGATCCTGCCCGATCGGTCGGGCGAACTCCATCAATGGCTGGTGCTGAAGTTTCCCGTCCGGGACGCAACGGGAAAACGCTATGTCGGCGGGGTCGGCCTCGATGTCACGCATCGCAAGAGGCTGGAGGAGCAGCTGCGCCATACCGAGCGGCTGGCCGAGCTGGGCACCCTGGCCTCCGGCATGGCCCATGAGATCGGCACGCCCATGAACGTGATCCTGGGACGGGCCGAGTTCCTGATGCGGAGGACCCAGGAGGAACAGACCCAAAAAGGGCTGGAAACCATCGTCGCACAGGTGGAGCGGATCACGAAGCTCATGAACCAATTGCTGACTTTCGCCCGGCGGCGTCCGAGCGAGCGGGGGCCGATGGATGTGGGGCGCGCCGTAGACACGTGCCTGGAGATCCTGAGCGAGCGGCTGGCGCGGCACCATGTGAAGGTGGACAAGACGATTCCCCCCGACCTCCCGCCGGTCCATGCCGACTCGGATCAAATGAGCCAGGTGTTCCTGAACCTGTTCATCAACGCCGTGCATGCGATGCCGGAAGGGGGCCGGCTCCGCATCGCGGCGGAGCCGACCGGCAACCACGTGACCATCACGGTGGCCGATACGGGCCACGGGATCCCCGAGGAACACCTGACGAAGATTTTTACCCCCTTTTTTACGACCAAGGAAGTCGGCAAGGGAACCGGCCTTGGCCTCACGGTCGTCCATGGGATCCTGCAGGAACATGGCGGGACAATCACCGTGGACAGTCAGAAAGGCCAGGGCACGACCTTCACCCTCATGCTGCCCATTTCTTTGCCCCAATAGTCTCGTTTCCCTCTCTCTCAAGACTCCCTTCTTGATGGTTCTTCTCTTTATATATCCTGCCCGATTGTAGAATTCTGGGACTGAGCGATGAGTCGCTTGAGCCGTACTTGTCCCCATTCACCCCACATCCTGTGGTCCAACCTTGCGAGCCTCCGCCCAGGCCGAACGGGGAAACCCGCGCCCCTCCTGTGTTCTTCTCGTTCACGCCGGTCCGAATAGCCCACTGGCCTCAGACAGGCATACCTATTGCGAAGAAGAGGATCGGACAGAGTCACTTCCGGAGGGATCCGAAGTAGGAGACTTAGGTGGCAATAAAGGAGGCTGCGGTGCTACTGGTGGTGGAAGACGACACAGCTATGCGAAGCCTCATCTGCGATGAGTTCTGGGATTTGGGCCTCCGGATTGTGGAAGCCGGGGACGGAGACGAGGCGTTGCAGCGCATCACCGAGCAGACGCCCGACCTCATCGTGACGGATCTCCGCATGCCGGCGGGGGGGCTCGACTATGTCGCCAGATTGCGGACGGTGGCCCCCACGTGTCCCATTATCCTGATGACCGCGTTCGGAGATCCCAAAGTCAGAGCGGAGGCGCTGCAGGCCGGCGTGACGGCCTATTTCAGCAAGCCCGTGCGCATGAGCGAGTTGAAAGCCGCGGTCATCGATGCGCTGGACCATAAAACGTGAGCCCATGGCAAATAGTATATGGCTTATGGCAGAATGAATAAATTCTTGGCTGAAGAGGGAGGCCACGACCGCGACTCTCTAAGCCATTAGCCATACGCGATACGCTCTTTACGCTGAGGAACGAGAACGAGATGGCCGGATCTCGACAAGACGGCACCCCAAACCCCTTCAGACCGGATGATCCGGTCCTGACAGCCCACCTCGAATCCGTGCGGGCGTTCGGCGAGCGGTTGAGCGAACCGATCGCCGTCATCGATCGGCAGTTCAATCTGGTCTACGCCAACCGGCCCGCCCACGAGAGCCCGGACTGCCGGGAGGTCGAGGCCCCCGCCGTGAAATGTCATACGGCCTTCGTCGGCCAGTCCGACCCCTGCTCGACCTGCCCGGCCCAGCAGGTGTTCAACGGCCTCGATTTCAAACAGGTTATCGAACGACTCTCACCCAATGCGGTGACGTGCGGCGTCGTGGAAACGTTTCCCCTGCACTCGGCGGACGGGAAGCTGGCCTGTGTCGTACAAATTCTCAAGCCTCGCGTGGGGGCGGGACGATTCCCCACAGAGGCGGGCGAGCGCCGTTCGCAGGAGAGCGATCACCTCGGACGCCTGATCGGGCACAGCCCGGCGATGCGGGACTTGTTCGAGATGATCCGGTTGATCGCCGACAGCCAGGCCACCGCGCTGCTGCAAGGGGAAAGCGGCACCGGCAAGGAGCTGGTGGCCAGGACTATCCATCAACTCAGCGGTCGGCGCAACCAGCCGTTCGTGGTCGTGGACTGCGGCACCCTCACGGAGACGCTGCTCGAAAGCGAACTGTTCGGACACCTGAAAGGTTCGTTCACCGGCGCACACATGTCCAAGAAGGGCCTCTTCCAGGAAGCGGACGGCGGGACCATCTTTCTGGACGAGATCGCCGACACCAGCGCCCATTTTCAGGCCAAACTCTTGCGCGTGTTGCAAGAAGGCGAAGTGAAGCCCGTAGGCAGCGGCCGCTCGATCAAGGTGAACGTCCGGGTGGTCTCGGCCACCAACAAGGACTTGCAGGGCCTGATCAAGACCAAAGCCTTTCGCGAAGACCTCTACTACCGCCTCGCCGTCCTGCCCCTGGCCCTGCCCCCGTTGCGCGAGCGGCGCGAGGATATTCCGTTGCTCGTCCGGCATTTCGTCGAGGCCTCCTCCAAACGGCACCATAAGCCGGCCCGAGACGTGACGACCGAGGCCCTGCGGGCCTTGACGGATGCGCCCTGGCCGGGGAACATCCGGGAGCTCGAACACCTGATCGAGCGGGCGGTCGTCACCACATCAGGACCGCAGTTGACACGCTCCCACTTCTTCGGTTCGGATTCAGCCCACATCGCTTCGGCGGAGACCGATCTCCGCTCCGTCGCCCGTAACGCCACCCAGCAGGCCGAGCGGACCCGCATCGAGGAAGCCCTGCGCCAAGCCTCCGGCAATCGCTCGCGCGCCGCCCGCCTGCTCAAGGTCAGCCGGGCCAATCTCTACAATAAGCTTCGCGCCTATCAGATCGATTAGTTACCGGCATCGGCCCTTCTTTCCCCGTCGGGTATCCGCTGTCCAATCTGCCAAATCTCCTCGAAAAATCCCACTGTTGACGATTTCGCTCTGCCCCAATCTGTCTCCACTTCCGATCATATTGTTTAATTCTTTAGACAACGGAACACATTGAGTTTTTTGGAAAAAGATGATTTCAGCCATATGACTGTCTAAGCTTATGGAATTCTTTCACCTTGTCATAACTGTTCCCAGCCAATTTCATTTGCCTAAGCCATTAATTAATAATGATTATTTTCATTTTTTGAGGAAAATAACAAAATGGCACGCCTGTTGCGGAGTTAAATGCCCGCTGGCGGAGGGTAGGGTAACTAGGACCGGCCTCCGAACGACCCTGACCTGTCAATAAGAAGGACTCTCCGCCGGCACTTATATTTCAATCGTTTAAGGAACGTGCAGGCCGGGTGTGTGCCGTATAGAAGGAATCCGCGATCCCTGTTCGGGTGGCCGCAATGTCTGCGACCGCCCTTGTTGTCAGAAAGGAGGCCGAGTAATGAGGTCCTTGAAGTTCCAACGCAGGCGCCGCTCCGCGCAGGTGGTGGCGAGGCTGCAAGCTGCGCTGCTGGCGGGCAGTCTTGTCGCATCGCCCTATGCGTTCGCGGCCGGTCCCTCGCATGAATCCCACCAGGGCCATGCAACGCCGGTGTCAGGCCCGGTGGCCGGTTCGAACTGGCAGGAAGCGTTGAAGGCGCAGACGAAGGTGGAGGACGCCCTTGAGGGGCGCGCCGGACGCTCCGAAGTGGTCGAGATGCAGCACAACCGGCTCATGCGCAGAATGGACGAGCAGATGGCGCAGGACGCCCAGGCGCATCAGACGTCCGGTTTGTTCAACGGCATGTCGTCGATGCACCAGTACATGGGGCAGGACGGGTCCAGCTTCCTGCTCATGTCGGACAATAAGGTCGAGCCGGTGTCGGCGACGGGCGGCAAGTGTCCGGCCAGCGCGTCGGTGAAGACCTACGACGTCTCGATGATCAACATCGAGATCTCCCTCAACCGGTGGCTGGACTACTATCCCGGCTACATGTACGTGCTGGCCAATGACATCGACAAGGTTCGGGCGGAAGAGGCCAAGAACAAGGCGGCGCGTGAAAAAGAAGGCTTCGATCCGGGATCGGTGACCACCGGCCTCCAGGGCGACGCGATTCAACCGCTGGTCCTCAGGGCAAACCAGGGCGACTGCGTCAAGATCACCCTGCGCAACCAGATGGCGGATGAATCGGGCAGCTTGCACATCCAGTCCGCCGGCATGGTCATCAGCGCCACAGGGAAGGCAGCCACGACCACGAACCCGGATTCCGTCGTGGCGCCGGGCAAGTCGGTGGAGATGGAATGGTACATTCCGTCCAACACGCAGGAAGGCGTCCGGCAGTTCCATTCCTACAGCCGTGACCGCGAACTGACGGTGTTGGGTCTGTTCGGCGCCTTCGTCGTCGAACCGAAGGGATCGAAATATCTCGATCCGCTCGGGACCGGGACGGCGCCGGAAACCGCCAGCGGCTGGCAAGTCATGATCGACAACGGCTCCGGACCGGACTTCCGCGAGCACGTGCTCTTCTATCACGAGGTCGGCGACGAGGCGTTCCGTCCGTTGAACAAGAAGAGCGACTTCCTGCCCCAGCGCGATCCGCTGACCGACGCCTACCGTCCGGGCGGCCGCGCGCTGAACTACCGCAGTGAGCCCTTCGGCATCGATCAGATGCACCTGCAGCACGAGTATTTCGGGTTCGAGGACGAGTCCTTGGCCTACAGCGCCTATACCTTCGGCGATCCGCCGACCACGATTCCTCGCGGCTATCTGGGTGATCCGACCAAATGGCGCATTGTCCATGGCGGATCGGAAGTGTTCCACTCGCACCATCCCCACAGCGGAACGATTCGTTGGCAGCGCAGTCCTGCGACCGAGCCCAATAACTTGTGGGCGATGGGCCAGGACGGTCCGGTGAAGTATCCGGTCGTGCGGACCAAGTCCGATCGTGTGGATGTGGAAGTGATCGGGCCGTCGGAAGCGTTGGACCTGGAGCCGGAATGCGGCGGCGGCGGCTGCCAGCACCTGGCGGGTGAATTCCTGTTCCACTGCCACGTCGCCCACCACTATGTCGCGGGGATGTGGGGTTACGGCCGGTACTACAACACACTCCAGGTCGGCCAGGGCCACACCGATACGATGCCGGACATGCGGGAACTTCCGGATCGGCAAGGACGGATGAAACTCGGCGTGTCGTCCGACAAGCTGATCGGGACGACCGTGGATTGGTTCGGCAAGAAGTTCACGATCGTCGACAGGAAGCAGAAGACCAACTGGAAGGCCAATCCTGCCGTCGTGAACATCAAGGACTGGGTGGAAATGTTCGTGCCGGCCCAGGGCCAGCCGGGCCATAAGGACGACGAAGTCGCCCAGATCAAGGCTTATGACGCCACCGTGTGGGACTGGAAGTGGGACGGCGACGTCGCCAAGGGCGAGCGGGAAAGCACGGCCAAGAATCCAAAGTACCCGGCGGCGGACAAGTGGTCGGACAGCACCAGACCGGCCATCCTGTTCGATCCCACCACGGGGAAAATGGCATGGCCGCTGTTCAAGCCGCATTTCGGTAAGCGCGTGCCGTTCTCCGCAAACCACAGCGGGGCGCCTTGGCTGGAGCCGATCCACCAGGATGAAAACGGCGAGCGGACCTCTGAGCCGGCCAAGCCGGGTGAGAACGGTCCGTGGAGCCTGTGCCCGAACAATGCGAACACCCCCAAGGTGAACAACCTGCACTTCATCCGGCTGCCCATCACCCTGTCCAAAAAGCAGGGGAAGGAGCCGGCGATCACGGACAAGGACGGGTTGATTTACGTTCACCATGAGGAAGAGCGGTTGACCCGTGGCAACGACGAGATGAAGTATCCCGCGGTCCTGCGCGCCAACGTGTACGATTGCGTGGATACAATTCTCACCAGCGAATGGGACGACGATGATTTCACCAACTTCCAGTCGTCCAAGATCAACATCCATCCCCACTTCTTCCAGTTCGATACAGGGAACTCGGACGGCGTGATTTCCGGGATGGAGTATGAAATGTCGGTCCGCCCCTTCACCATGTGGGGCAAGAAGACCAATCATGGGTTGCCCGCTCCGATGGTCGCCAAGCTCATCGGCGGGGCGAAAGCCGGCGCCACGTCCATCAAGATTCAGATGGCGCCCGGGGCGGCGGCGTTCCATGTGAACACCGAAGTGATGGTGGGCATGGATTGCTTGGAGAAGGGCACTGATCCCGCAGCCTCGCTGCCGCGGGACAAGAGCTGCTCCGAGGTCGCCCGGATCAAGTCGATCAACGGAGACACCCTCACATTCTTCAAGCCGCTGAAGCAGAACCATCCGGCCAACGACCTCGTGTCGCCGGAGTTCGTGCGGTATCGGTATTGGGTGGATGCGGATTACGGCACCGTGTTCTGGCATGACCATGCCTTCGGCGCGACCACCTGGCCGCACGGCGGGTTCGGCGTGACGCTCGTGGAGCCCTTCGGGTCCACGTATCACGATCCGAAGAACGGGAAGTTGGTCTACAGCGGACCGATCGCGGACATCCACGGCACCGAGCCGATCGGCTACGGCGTGAGCGGGAGCTTCCGCGAGCTGATGGTGTCGATCCACGACACGGTGCCGCACACCGTGAACGTGATCCAGGCGGGCAATCCGCCCGGACAGCCGGTGGAAGTGGCGCTGGAAGCGGGCAAGACCGTGTCGTTCCAGATGCCGGAGAAGATCCTCAATGCGCCCAACCAGTACATCAACGGGGGAACGCACACGACCGGCAGCGGCTTCAATTTCCGAGCCGAACCGTTCGCGCAGCGGTTGTCGAACAACCCGGACACCTCGGTGTTGTTCAGCAGCACCGTCCACGGCGATCCGGATACGCCCCTGCTGCGGGCCTACGCGGGCGATACGGTCGTGTTCCGCCTGTTGCATCAGTTGATGAACGAGTCGCACGTGTGGACCATCTCCGGGCACACGTTCCTGACCGAACGGTACGCCGGGGACGCCAATCGGAAGTACTCGATCCACGTCGGGATCGCCGAACGGTACGACCTGGTGACCAAGGCGGGCGGCTTCCAGGGCATGCCGGGTGACTACATCCACTTCAACGGCCGGAGCTCCCACTTCGCCGAAGGTGGATGGGGTATCTTCCGCGTGCTGGACAAGCCGGCCGCGGATCTGCAACCGCTCCCGAAGGGCACCAACCCGACGGGCATTCCGGCGACGCCGAGCAATGTCTGCCCGGCGGACGCGCCGGTGAAGACGTTCAACGTGGTGGCCATGGACCGTCCGTTGAAACTGAACCCGAAGGCGCCGGACGCGATCGAAGTGGACTTCGAGCGCAAGATCGAAATGACCGTCCCCGATGGCAAGATCTTCGCGCTGGAAGAGGACGCCACGAGGGTGGCGGGCAACGTGATGCCGCATCCGCTCACGCTGCGCGTCAACGTCGGCGATTGCGTCAAGGTCAATCTGAAGAACAAGATGAAGGCGAGCAAGGCGTCCTTCTTCGCGCCGGGCCTGGCCTTCGATCCGAAGGACAGCCAGGGCCTGAACGTCGGCAACAACGGCGGCGATCAGACCGTGGCGCCTGGCGGGAGCCGCACCTACACCTATTACGCGCATCCGGGCAACAAGGAGACGACGTCGTTGGTGTGGGACGGCGGGAACATCGTGACCAATCCGCGCAACGGGCTCTATGGGGCGGTCGTCGTCGGACCTCGCGGGTCGCAATATCGCGATCCGGTGACCGGCGAGGATCTCTCGCAGAAGAACGCCTGGCGTGCGGACGTGATCGTGGACCGGAGCCTGACGGAGAATGCCGGCAAAGCGAACTATCGCGACGTCGCGCTGTTCTTCCAGGATGAAGACAACATCATCGGGACGGCGTTCATGCCCTACGTGCAAAACGTAGCTGGCGTGACGTCGGTCAACTACCGCGCGGAACCCTATAAATTCCGCGAGGAGCAGGGCTGCGGCCTGGACAAGGTCTTCATGCCCTGCAAAGTGGACGCGCCTGAAGATCCCGTGACGCCGTTGATCGAGGCGCATGCGGGCGACGCGGTCCGGATTCACGTGATCGGTGCGAACAACGAACAGAACGGCATGTTCTCGGTGGAAGGCCACGAGTGGCCCATCGAGCCCTACATGCCGGGCGCCGACCAGATCAGCGTGGTGGAGTACTCCGGGTCCGAGACCCTGGATGTCTTCCTGCGCGGCGGTGCGGGCGGACCCGCCCGGTTGGTGGGCGATTACGTCTGGTCCAACCAGCGGCTGCCTTACACGCAGTCCGGACAGTGGGGCTACTTCCGGGTGCTGCCGGCCGGCGATCAACGGATTCTTTCGTTGTCGGGCGGCGCAGCCGGAACCAAGAGCGCGGAGGTCCCGCCGAGCCAGCCTCAGGCCGGTCAGGCGATCCCGACCGCGATGAAGTAGTCGTCGTGACCAGGTAACACCGAGGGCGGGGGAGCTGCAGAACAACGCGGCTCCCCCGTTCTCTTTAACGCTGAATGATGAATGATGAATGCGGAACGATGAGTGGCGAGGCCGTTCGTTCATCACTCATCCTTCATCATTGTCTTACAAAGGGGGCCGGAATGCGGACATGGAACAGGATGGTCATGGGAACGGTGGTCGCCGTGGCGCTCCTGCTCGGTCTCGGCGAAGCCGAGGCGTACGAGGAGCTCACCGTCACCGACGGCGGGACATTGACCGGGCAGGTCACGCTCGACGGGGCCGTGCCGAAGCCCAAGGGCTACAACCTGACCACCCTGCCCGACCCGCTCTATTGCGGGCGGATTTCCGACGGGCAGGGCTGGCGCATCCTGCAACCGTTCCAGGTCGGGCCGGCGGGCGAGTTCCGCGACGTGGTGGTCTATCTGGAGGGGATCGACAAAGGCAAACCCTTCCATGAACGGAGCCTCCCGCAAGTCGAAGCGAAAGATTGCCTCTTCGTCCCGTTCACGACCGTCGTGCGGGACGATCAATCGGTGACGGTGGTCAACATGGACCCCGTCATGCACGACATCCAGGCCTATGAAACCTCGCATTTGGGCCCGCGCGTGCTGTTCAACGTGCCGCTGCCGATGAATCCGCAGCACCCCCGCAACTTCAAGGATCGCAGCGATGCCGCGCTGTACCACAAACACCTGGCCGGGGCGCCGATGAAGCAATTGGTCAATCTCAGCAAGGGCCGCCGGACGTTCGTCATGCAATGCGGCTTCCACGCGTACATGGAAAGCTGGGGTCTGGCCGTCACCAATCCGTACTTCGCCAAGACGGACGAGCAGGGCCGGTTCACCATGACCGATGTGCCGCCGGGCACCTATAAACTGGTCATCTGGCATCCCTACATCCGGACCACAGTCGAGCACACCGTCACCGTCGGCCCGAAGGGAACCGCAGAGGCCCATATCGCGGTCCCGGCCCCAATCGGGCGGCTCTACGCCAACGAGGTGTTGGATCATGCGTATGTGCGCTACAACGTGACCGAGGACACGAAGAAAGAAATCGATCCGATGATCCAAAAGCAGGCCCGCTGAAGCGATCATCCCGACACCGGAGAAGCGACACTACTCAGCATGGACGCGGATCGTACGACTCGTGCGGAGGCGAATCAGCGTGCAAGGCCGGACGATGATGAACGTGCAGGAACCTGCCGGTACCGGTACTCGGCGAGATTCTGGTACCTGGTGCTGGCCTCGTACGGCCATCCTTGCGCTTGCATGCCTCTGCTGGTGGAACCTGCCGGCCCGCGCCGATCATGACCAGCCGAAGTGGCGACCGTCCGGCGACGCGGCCGAAGCCAAACGGCTGGCGAACCTGCCGGTCCCCGACGGCACGGCCCCGATCCCTGCAGGCTGGTTCTCCATGGGCAGCGACCCCAAGGCCGACGAAGACGCGGGTCCGCAGGAGCAGCCGCAGCGATGGGTATACGTGGACGCGTTTGAGATGGACCGGTACGAAGTATCGAACGCACATTATCTCCGGTTCGTGCTGGCGACAAGCCGGACCGGACCGCCGTATTGGCGCGCCGATCCGTTCCCGGAGAAGATGGCCCTGCACCCGGTCATCGGCGTGAGCTGGCACGACGCCGACGCCTACTGCCGGTGGACGGGCAAGCGGCTCCCCACCGAGGCCGAATGGGAGAAAGCCGCGCGCGGAGCGGATGGCCGCAAATTTCCCTGGGGCAACGAACCGGCCGGATGGAAGAAAAGCAATATCGCCCACCCCGGCTCCAAGCGGGGCGTCAAATACCCGCCCTTAGCCAACGTGGACCGGTACGATCGGGGCGTCAGCCCTTATGGAGTCTACCAGCTGGCAGGCAACGTGGCCGAATGGGTCGCCGACTGGTTCGACCCGGAATACTACCAGTATGGGACGAGCTTCAACCCGACCGGGCCCGAGTGGGGAGAGGATCATGTGTATCGAGGCGGGTCCTGGAACGAGGACCCGGAGGTCGCCCGCTCGGCCGGTCGCGGCGCCCATGCGCCGGATCACCGGTCCTACCTGATCGGGTTTCGATGCGCGCAATCCATCACAAGAGACGTCAGCCCACTGCTGAACGCTGACGACCGAGTCATGGCTCTAACTAAGAAGGAGGCAGAAAATGCAAGCCGAATCCGTTGAAAAATGGAAACAGCGAGACCGTCTCGTGAACATCCTGATCGCAGTCGCCATCGCCCTGGCCCTCGCCAACGCAGCCTGGGGCTTGGACACGCAGGACATCACCGTGGAATGGACCGAGGCAGGGAAGAAGCTCGCGATGGAGCGGGCCAAGACCTGGCCCGTCAAGGACGACGCGGTTCTGGTCCCGGCCGGCGAATTCCTCATGGGCAGCGACAAGAAAACGGATCGGAACGCCTATGACGCCGAACGTCCGCAGCGGCGGGTCTATCTGGACGCCTTCGAAATCGACCGGTACGAGGTGACGGCGCTCCAGTACCTCAAGTTCGTGCTGGCCACGAACCGGCCGCCGCAGATCGACTGGCGCTACGAGGGCGGGAATTTCCAGGAAAGCATGGCCCACCACCCGGTCATGCACGTGAGCTGGTACGACGCCTCGGCCTATTGCGCCTGGGCCGGGAAACGCCTCCCGACCGAAGCCGAGTGGGAGAAGGCCGCGCGGGGCGAAGACGGGCGGTTGTTTCCCTGGGGCAACCAACTGGCCGGGCTAAGTCGGGCCAACTTCGGCCGGACGGGCCTCTCCGGGCCGGTACGGGACCGGCCCGAACGTCTCCTCCTCTATCCGCCGATCATCGCGGTGGACAAGTACGAGAACGCCGTGAGCCCCTACGGCTTGCACCAACAGATCGGCAACGTCGCCGAGTGGGTGGCCGACTGGTACGACAAGGACTATTACAAGACCGCGCCGGACCGCAATCCGACAGGCCCTGACCGCGGCACCCAGAAGGCCTTCCGTGGCGGCGGCTGGATGGACAGCACGACGACGATGCGGGCCGCGATGCGGAACGGGACCGACCCGAACACGAAGATCAACTGGCTGGGCTTCCGTTGCGCCAGTGGCGCGCAGAACCCGCAAGGGCAACAGGTTTCCATGGTTCTGCCCGGTTCAACCCCCTAGCCGAGCCACCCCGAGGTCGAGCCGGCCCATCCACCGCCGGCTCGACCTCGGGCCTTCACGCCACAGCCTGCTCCCGACCATGGCCGGCCCTCGCGCTCCCCTCGCCACGCGCGTTCCTTCCGCTCTAGCAGGATGTTGAAAAAGTCCGCCAGCTTTGTTCTCGCGTCGCTCAGGGGCTCACCGTACCGCACAGAGTACGCCTCGCCCCTTCGCTGGCTGCGGCCGCGCTGGACGGCCTTTTTGACCATCCTGCGGGGAATTCTCATGTTATCCCAGACCATCAAACCATTGGGATCTGCGTGGTTTCAAAATAATTTGTCAACGACCTGCTAGGCCTAACGCCCTAGTCCGCTCCCTGACCAGAATCAATATAGGGCCTGTCACAGATCAGTGCGCGAAACCGAACCCGCCGCTATCGTGCCCCCATATCAACCACACGACCATGGTGGGACCGTGAAAAGGAGGGTACGATGAACGGCGGCACATTCACAGATCGCAGGAAACGGAGAGCAGGGGCATGGCTGGCGCTGGCGGTGTTCGGTGTGAGTCTTCCCTCCTTCTCATGGGCGGAAGAGAACCAAGTCTTTTTCCGGGGCGGGTTCGCCGGGCTGACCAGCAACCGGGCCAATGAAGTGTTCACGGACGTGTACGGCCGCAACAACCTGCGCAACGACTCGTCGATCGGCAGCTACGTCGGCGCCGGGCTGGACCTCGGCATGCATAAGAATGCCTTCGGTGTACACGGCATGTCGCTGGTCGGGGAATTGGGGATCGAGCTGAAGCGGTTCGACTCCCAAACGGTCACGCAAGCGGTGCCCTCCACCTGCGCCGGCGCGCTGGGCGCAGCCGCGCCCGGCTGCTCGGTCCGCAACAACACGGTGGCCGTGACGATGCTGACCGTGGACGTGGCGCCGAAGCTCAAGTTCCGCGAAGGAGAGAAACTGCGGCCCTGGGTGATCCCGATCGGCGTGGATTTCCATGTGATCAGCCCTCCCTCCAACGCCACGACCTATTTAGACATGGGCGTGCAGTGGGGAGCGGGGATGGAATACAACATCTGGGGTCCTTTCAACGTGGGGATCGATGCCCGTTATCACTTGGCGGCCAACATGACCCAGACGACCAATAACTTCTATACAGCCGGCGCCTATCTCGGCCTCTTGTATTGAATCGTTACCCGGACAGGCCGGCGGCCGTTGTGCCCGTCCGCCGGCCTGTCCTCGGGGGAGGGCTTCTCGGTCCTCCGGCGGGGTGGCCCTACCTCCGGCCACCCCGTTTCCCCCTCCGGGACGGCGAAGTCCTCGCACCTGACGGGACGTCAAAAACGTCCAAAATCTTGGACTGTCGTTCCCGTTTCTGTTGCAGTCTTCCACAGTCGCGTTCGCTTTTCTGAGGCCTCCTTCACGGTCCGATCGATTCCGCTGCGGCAAGCGGCCGAACCAGGCCTGAAATGAGGCTTTTCTCGAGGCGGGGGGGGGGGGGGGGGGGGGGGGGGGGGGGGGGGGGGGGGGGGGGGGGGGGGGGGGGGGGGGGGGGGGGGGGGGGGGGGGGGGGGGGGGGG
>JAGWTI010000047.1 GCA_028876065.1 Nitrospirota bacterium | reverse complement strand
CCGGGGCGACGCCCGCCACCATGTAAGGCGTCGTATCGGCAAGCAGCAGAAGGCCGCTGAACGCATATCCGTACTGGAGCAAAGGACGCTGGTGCTCGACGCGATCGAGCAGGGTCAGGATGTGGTGGATGTACGCGATGGGGATGATGATCGCGCCGGCCATGAGGAGGCGGGTCCAAAGCAGGGCCAGGTCTCGCGACGCGGTGAGCTGCCACGCGAAATAGGCGTAGCTCCAGACGGAGACGCCGAGGCAAAAGAAACCGTATGTCAGGTGACGCCTATCCTGTGGGGCTCGTCGGTAGACGAAAATACCCAGCACAGTCGCGGCGATCCCGTTGACGAGGCCGCTGAGCGCATAGAAGGTCATGTGTGGACCCGAGGCTCGAAGGCACTCTGGCCAGAACCGGTAGAGGCAGCATACACCGCTCCATTCTTCTCTGCTACCGTAATGTACGCTTGGTTGGCAAAGGTGGAATAGATACGTGGCTGGCCGGCCCCGCTGGCGATGAGCATCTGCATCAGCTCCTGTCGGTCAAAGAAGCGAAAGACGCCGTCACTCTCCGCCCGAATGATCTTCCCGGAGTTTTGGAGGAGTTGTCGCGCTTCTTCCACCTCCTCGGCGCGCTCCGCCACTTGTACGAAGTTCCGATAGATTTGGGAGAGATCCGGACGCGGCTTCAGGTTCGTCAGGACCAACTTCCCGCCGGGGGAGAGGATGCGCATCATTTCCCGCAACGTGAACAGGGGGTCATCGACGTAGGCGATGACCAGGTTGCTGACGATCCGATCGAATTGATCATCCTGGAACGGCAGGCGTCGATTGAGATTCAGGAGCGCCAGCGCCGGAGAAATTGCCGCCGGCAACCCCAGTGCGCTGACGGCCTGCCCGCCGAACTCGTTGGACGCTTTGCGGAAGTTGCCCCGTGCCTGGGTCAAGGCGTTGAAGATGAAATCGCCTCCCACATATGTGAGGGGCGACGGGAGGAACGCGGAGGTGTGCCGCTGGCTGTACGCTTGGTTGACCATGAGGAAGACGCCGAAATTGCCGTTGCCGCACCCGGCGTCGAAGATCAACGTGTCCTCGTTCGGCACGGCCGTCAGGCGGTAAATATGATCGAGCAGCTGCCAATAATCGTGGACGTTCACTACATAGTGAAAATGATCGAGATAATCCCGCCAGAATTCGACGAGTTCCGCCTGTCCCATCTGCCGTTGGGCTCTGGCTCGGTCCCGCTCCAATCGGCTCTGGAGGCCGATCACCCGTTGCGTTGGCTGGCGGATGTCCGCCGACGTCGGGGCGATGAAGAATTGCTTCCGGCAGCAGTCGACAAGTTGGAGGAAGACCGCCCGGGCTTTTCTGGGATTTTCATGCAACGAATGGAGGGCTTCTGGAATGAAATAGAGAGGTTTGACCGTTGAGCGGAGCGCAGCATGCACGGTCCTGAGCGAGTCCTTGGAAATCCAGGCGTCATTCTCCGCGGCAAAGATGACGACAGGCGTCCGGATCTGCTCGGCGTCTTTCACGGTGGTGTGGAGGTCGGCATAGCCCTCCGCAATGGCGTCCTCCAGCCAGTGATCGGCGTTGATGTTGAACCCCAGGACGTTCATCATGCCTCGAGCGGCGCCGTTCAGGTACATCCCCATATGGTCTTCCTGGTGGACGGCGACGAGCGTCGCTCGGACGTCAACGACCGCATTGAGAAGGACCAACAGGCTTACCCGCCTGTCCCCCGCCACGGCTTTGAGGGCGACGCGCCCAGCCAGGCTGCTGGCAACGACGGTCACGGGGCTGGCGGGCCACGTTCGTTCCGCAAAGTCGAGCATTGCAGTCAAGTCCTGTTTCATCCCGCTGAGCGTCGACTGCTGAATATCGCCTTCGCTTTCTCCGACGTGGTTCGTATAGTCGTAGCGAAGGACGCGAAATCCGTTCGCGGCAAAGTAGTAGGCGAGGGCAATTTGCTCCTTTTTCGTTTCTCCGTAACCGGGAGAAATGATGACGGTAGGGGCGCTTGGGGGCAGCGCTTGACGGAGATGGTCGTGGTACAAGGCGAGTCGCTGGCCCTGCCGATTGCGGCATTCGAGCGATTCGCTGACCAACGGTTGGATCGAGGCTTCCTGCTCAACCGGTTCCGATGAAGTCAGAAGCTGCGCGACCAAGCCTGCGATTCTAAAGCGAGCGGCATCATCCAGGTATGGGAACCGCAGGCCCAGTTGGAAGGTGTCGGGTCGGTCGTTGGGTCCGCGCTTTCCGCCGTTTGCCGGCGCCGTCCAGACGAGTTCCGCCGTCAAAATGCAGTCCGACGCTGCGGTCCCCGCGATGGGCGTTGATGATTCGGACGATGCGGCCTGGGCCGCACGGCCTGCAAGGCTCGGAGGCAGGGACAGCTGAAGCACGACGGGGTTCTCAAGCGAGGTTGGAGGCGCCGTCACTCGAAGACTGATACCGCCGAGACTGATGTCGATGGTTTGGGCGGAGAGGTAGTCGGATCCGGCGGCCGGACCGCACGTCCGCCGGATGAGCACCGGAATCGACACGGTGCCGCGCGACGTCAGCCGGCGATCCGTCGGAGCTGCTTCTTCCGCCTCGGGAGTCGAGGAGGTCATCGGCGTAAAAGCGGTCGTGTCGCTTCCCTGGGCGCTCACTTCGAGCAGAAGGTCGCCGGTCTCTCGCGGGATGAGTAAGCCGGTGAGCCTGAGGTTCACGGGCCGCTCGCGCAGCTCATCCAGGAGCGAGCCGAGAATCTCCCGTTCGATGGCCCCCAAGGGCGCGAATTTGACGGCCAGGCCGAGCGGAGGAGATCCCGCTCGGTCCGTCGGTTGGCGTGAGACTTCGCGGATGCCCGCGAGGCTTCCCTTGAGCTCCAAGAGGCCGATTTCGCTCACCAAGGCCAACTGCAGGAGCTGGTGGTCGCTGACAGGAACCGTGTCGGGGAAGACCATATACAACCCGTCGGGGCTGATGTTCCGGACCGTTCCGGTCCAGGCGTCTTCGTTCAGGGTGAGCGTGGCGTCGGCCTGAAGGGTGATCCGCGATGCGCAGCGCCGTTCGAGGTTAAGCATAGTTCTCCCCCCTGTGTGTGGTGTGTCTTGGAGCGATTGCCGAGTCGACGGGCACCAACGTGGGGCGAGAAAGCAAGGACTGTGCCCATGCGTGAGAGTACAGAGGGTGCCTGTCTGACCGATACCCCTATGTTATAATCGCGCAGTCACAGGAGTTCTATGTCCGGCTCGATCCTCATTCGCGGCGCCCGCGAGCACAACCTCAAAAACCTGGACGTCGAGATTCCACGCGATAAGTTGGTGGTCATCACCGGCCTGAGCGGATCCGGCAAGTCCTCCCTCGCCTTCGACACGATCTATGCCGAGGGCCAGCGCCGCTACGTCGAATCCTTGAGCGCCTATGCCCGCCAGTTCCTGGAGCAGATGGGCAAGCCGGACGTGGACTCTATCGACGGGCTTTCGCCGGCCATCTCCATCGAGCAGAAGAGCACCAGCCACAATCCCCGCTCCACCGTCGGGACGGTCACGGAAATTTACGACTACTTACGGCTGCTCTTTGCCCGGATCGGCCGCCCCTTTTGCTTCAGCTGCGGCGAGGAGATTACGGCCCAGACGGTCCAGCAGATGGTGGATGCGATGCTGGCCCTGCCGGCCGGCGCCAAGTTTCAGGTGATGGCGCCCATCGTCCGGGGACGGAAAGGGGAGTATCGCAAGGAACTCCTCGAGATGCGGCGGGCCGGCTACGTCCGGGCCAGGATCGACGGGCAGATCGTGGACCTGGGGGAGGACATTGCCCTCGACAAGCAAAAGAAGCACACGATCGAGGTGGTGGTCGACCGGCTGGTGATGAAGCCAGTCGGGCCGGACGATCCGTTGGCCCGGCGGTTGGCCGACTCGGTGGAAACCTCACTCAAGCTGGCCGATGGATTGGTCGGCGTCCTGACCGAGGACAATAAAACCCGTCTCTACAGCGAGAAGCTGGCCTGCATTCGATGCGGCGTCAGCTACCCGGAGATCACGCCCCGCGTCTTTTCCTTCAACAGCCCCCACGGAGCTTGCCCGGCCTGCGACGGGATCGGGTTTGCCGTCACCCCCGGCTGTCCGGAGGACGAAGACTTTACCCTGCTGGAACCTTGTCCCACCTGCAAGGGGGCCAGGCTCAGGCCGGAGAGCCTCTCGATCAAGCTGGGGGGCAAATCCATCGCGGAGGCGACGCAACTGTCCGTGCGGGCGGCGGCCGCCTATTTCGGGTCGCTCAAGCTCAACGAGCGGGAGGCCTTTATCGCCCAACGGATCTTGAAAGAGATTCGTGAACGGCTGGGGTTTCTGAACAACGTCGGGCTGGACTACCTGACGCTGGACCGGGCGGCGGCGACGCTCTCCGGCGGCGAAGGGCAGCGCATCCGTCTGGCCACGCAGATCGGGTCCGGCTTGGTGGGCGTGCTCTACATTCTGGATGAGCCCTCCATCGGCCTGCACCAGCGGGACAACCGCCGGCTGCTCCAGACGCTGCTCCGGCTGCGGGACATGGGCAATACCGTCGTGGTCGTGGAGCATGACGCGGAAACGATGATGGCGGCGGACCATCTCGTGGACATGGGGCCTGGCGCCGGCGCCCACGGGGGCCGGATCATCGCGCAAGGGACGCCGAAGGAAATCATGGCCGACAAGGCGTCCCTCACCGGCCGGTATCTGCGCGGGGACCTCTCCGTCACCCTGCCGCATCGGGAACGGAAGGCGAAGAAGTTCCTCAGCGTGGTCGGGGCCAGGAAGCACAATCTCAAGAATCTCACCGCCAAGATTCCCCTGGGTCTGTTGACCTGCGTGACCGGCGTGTCCGGGTCTGGCAAGAGCACGCTGGTGCTGGAGGTCCTGTTCCACTCCCTCTCTCAGCTCCTCTATCAGAAGAAGCCCAAGATCGACGGCTGCCAGTCACTGCAGGGCGTGGAGGCCTTGGACAAGGTCATCGACATCGACCAGTCGCCGATCGGCCGGACGCCCCGCTCCAACCCGGCGACCTACACGGGCCTCTTCACCTTTATTCGGGACCTCTTCACCAAGCTGCCCGAGTCGCGGGTGCGCGGCTACAAAGCGGGCCGCTACAGTTTCAACGTGAAAGGCGGGCGCTGCGAAGCCTGCGAGGGAGACGGGCTGATCAAGATCGAGATGCACTTCCTCCCGGACATCTATGTGACCTGCGAAGTCTGCAAGGGGCAGCGGTACAACCGCGAGACCCTGGAGATCAAATTCAAAGATCGGAGCATCGCGGACATCCTGAACATGACGGTGGACGAGGCGCTGGAGTTCTTCCAGGCCATTCCGCTGATCAAAACCAAGCTGCAGACTCTGCACGATGTGGGGCTCCACTATGTGAAGCTGGGCCAGTCGGCGACGACCCTCTCCGGCGGCGAGGCGCAACGGGTGAAATTGTCGCGCGAGCTGTCCAAGCGGGCCACGGGCCGCACGCTTTACATCCTGGACGAACCGACGACCGGCCTGCACTTTGCCGACATCCAGCGGTTGCTGGATGTGCTGAACCGTTTGGTGGAGGCGGGGAACACGGTGCTGGTGATCGAACACAACCTGGATGTGATCAAGAACGCGGACTGGCTGATCGACCTCGGACCGGAGGGTGGCGACCGGGGCGGGGAGATTGTGGCCGAAGGGCCGCCGGCGGCGATCGCCAAGGTGGCGAAGTCGTACACGGGGCAAGTGTTGAAAGAGGCGAGGCTCGGCTGAGGAAGCGGCTGGCGACGGGTGGGCGCGTTCGGGCTCGCCCTGATGCGATAATGTTGGGTGGCAGATTGGTTCATACTGTTGGCCCCGACGCCTTTACGGGCTAGCAGAACGGCGTCGGGGAGTCTTTTCGGCTACCGACAGGCAACTTGCGCCAGGTCGAGTACCTCAGCGCCCATCCCGTCCACCCGCGATCTAGAAAAAGAGAGAAAAGAGCGGCTGACGGCGCCGATGGCCCTCAGCCGCTTTGTTCAGCGCATTGAGAAATCCTCGATGACCGAAGAAGATCGCCTATATCGACACAACAATGTAATCGCAGTACACTTACCCAATGCACGAAGACGTACTTGGTCCGACGATGACTCCAAGCATATTGGCTGCACGAGCCGGATTGATACCAGTGAGGCGTGGGCCAGTTCGTTTTGCCGTTGGCTCACCGAATGGACTTACCTCTAACTCTTGGCGAATCTGGACGAGCAAGCACGGCGATGTCTTTATCAAATGTCGTGACGGCTTCAGGGAAGCGAAAGTAAGCCTTCATCCAACAGGGCGGTGGCGGATGGCATTTACCACTGAAGCAGTGGCTGAGAACAGCAACTTGCTCCCTGGCGATCAAAATCGAGCCTGGGAGGTCTGGAATGAACCATCAGCTTCCTTGCCAAATACAGTCATTGCTTTTCGGCTCTTGTTCCCCATTTCAGAGCTCTTGGTCAGGCCAGAGCAGCGAAAAGCAAGCGAATGGGCGAAAGTGGTACACATTGAAGCAGCACCTCCAGGCAAAGTGACAGTCTTGACCCTTTTCGTGACTGCTGGCGACGTAGTGTTGACCCATGAGTCCGAGCCAAGCTTCTGTTTGGCGGCGCTAGATATCGGTGGGGGGCGCCGAGCTCAGCTTGTGGCTCACGGTGACCCCGAGGGCGACTTGCCATTCCTTATTGAACGCAGTGTCGCCGAGGCTCGCAGGCAGGCGGAATCCACGGGGGTTCAGCTTCCGGACGAGGCTTACGGATATTTCTTTGGTCGACAGTCCGATGGCTCGCGTTTCCTCGTTTGTGCTTGCATGAAGCGAGGCATTGCAGAAAACGCTGATTAACTCCGACGTGCAGCGGATCGGCTGCATTGATCACTGAAGCTCGAAGCATTGGTTCATTCTTATCAATCATGTCGACAAACGAAGATGCATTTCGCGCGCGTATCACACGGCAGTTTGGTAGCGATGCATTGAAAGGTAAGCGTCGATATTCCACGGGAGTTTCAAAGGCTGACGTCCGAATTAGCGTCGACGAGAGTCTGGAAATCGATGATCGCCTAGTGTTAGTAGAGATTGATTCCGGCAATGCGGCCAAGCTTTTGATTGGACAGTACATACTGCTCAGTGTTTTCGAGAAGAGAGCCCGCGACAAAGTACTGTTTGTGGTCGTGCACTATTACGACAAATACAACGCCGATCGAACCGCGAAGAACTTTCAGTTTATAGCGACATCAGTTCTCGCGGAGCAAGCGCTACCCTTTGTTGCGCTTCACGAGAGCGATCTCTGGACTTTGTTGGATGGCGCACGTTCTCTGGAAGAGCTGTGGGCGAAGCTAACCCTCAGGGTGACAGGGACGCACCAATAGAAAAATTGTAAAGGTTTCGGGGTCGTTTCCTGGGGGAAATAAGGGGTCGGGAGTCGCTTTGCTGAAGTGTAGGAGGCGAGGCCAAGAGGCAAGGAGCGCTTGCATCGTTTGCCAAGGGGGGCTACACTCATGGCCATGCGCTGGCAGGATCGCATCACGGTCAAGCCCGATGTTCGAAGCGGAAAGCCCTGCATCAAAGGCACCCGCATTACGGTGTATGATGTGCTCGAATACCTTGCTGGGGGCATGACCGAAACTCAGATCCTTGCCGATTTTCCGGACCTCACCGCAGAAGACATCCGTGCCAGTCTCGCTTTTGCCGCTGAACGTGAGCGCCGGCTCGCGAGCTCATCGGCGACGTGAAGCTACTTTTCGACGAGAATCTCAGCCCCTCCTTTGTCCAAACTCTCGAAACTCAGTATCCAGGCAGTGCCCATGTCCGTGCGCTTGGTCTGCGTGGTGCGACGGACGCTGCGATCTGGGAGCGGGCACAGCGCGACGGGTACGCGATCGTCTCCAAGGACAACGATTTTCGTCAACTGAGTTTTCTCCACGGCGCTCCGCCTAAGGTCATCTGGTTGTCGGTCGGGAACGCCGGGACGGAGGCCATTCTTCATTTTCTGCAAAGTCGAAGAGCGGAGATTGAAATCTTTGAGTCTGATCCACGGACATCCCTTTTAGTTCTGTTGCTCGCTGAGAGTGTCGGTTAAAGCGGGGTATGCGCACCTTTCTGGAGAGGAACCCATGCAGACGATTGCGCTGTTGACGATTTCGAATATCTTCATGACGATCGCCTGGTACAGGCACTTGGGAGGAAAATAAGGGGTCGGGAGTCGATCTGCTGAAGCTTGGGAGGCGAGGCTCAAGAGGCAAAGAGCGCTTGCATCGTCTAGGAAGAGAAGCTACGCTTGTAATTATGCGCTATGATTCTAACGGGAAGAGACCTGTGTGATGGAGTTCGACTGGGACGAGAGGAAGGCATCCGCCAATGTCAAGAAGCATGGCGTTTCGTTTCAGGAGGCAGCAACGGTTTTTGGGGACCCGTTAGCGATCACGTTTTCAGACCCGGACCATTCGGAACATGAGTCGCGCTTTCTGACATTCGGATTGTCACGGGCGAACCGGCTGCTGGTCGTTGCGCATACGGAGCGCGGTGGAAAGACCAGAATCATCAACGCGCGTCCAATGGCAAAGCATGAGAGGACGATCTATGAGGAAGGTTAGAAAAGACGAACTGCGTTCGGAGTAT
This sequence comes from Nitrospirota bacterium, assembly GCA_028876065.1. Classification (GTDB taxonomy): domain Bacteria; phylum Nitrospirota; class Nitrospiria; order Nitrospirales; family Nitrospiraceae; genus SYGV01. The sequence goes on along the minus strand of JAGWTI010000047.1, from coordinate 17,264 downwards.
CGGCGGGAGGACCTCGGAAAGGGTGTGCGGGGTAAGTATCTGAAGGCCTATCGGGGAGGGACAAACCTTGTGCTGCTCAGGCCGGAAGTAGCAGCGGCATTCCCAACCGAGCGGGCCGTCAATGACGCGCTGAGTTCACTCATCAAAGTCGCTCGACAGAGCACCGATTTGGCAAAACGCTCGCCCCGACGTGCCAAACGGCGCGCGGCAGCAATTGCGCGGTAGCAGACGAATCGGCCCTGTTCTGCCACACTGCCTTTAGGTCCCCACACTTGTATGGCCGCGGGTATCAGCCGTCGGCCATTTGCTATTCGCCATATGCCATACGCTCTTCTCTGAGAGGAACCCCATGCAGACGATTGCGCTGTTGACGATTTCGAATATCTTCATGACCATTGCCTGGTATGGGCACTTGAAGTACAAGGAGTCGCCCTTGTGGATCGCCATCGTCGTGAGTTGGGGGATCGCCTTCGTGGAATATTGTTTTCAAGTGCCGGCGAATCGGATCGGCCACTATCAGTTTTCGGCGGCGCAGTTGAAGACGATCCAGGAGGTCATCACGCTGGTGGTGTTTTGCGGGTTTTCGGTCTGGTACCTGAAAGAGCCGCTGAAATGGAACTACCTAGCCGGCTTCGCCCTGATGGTCGGGGCCGTGTTCGTGATTTTCAAAGAATGGTAGGCGGGGCTGAGCGCGACGGTTGGCGCGGTCTTCTGGTTCAGGCGTGTCCCTCGGGGGCTTGAAGCGATCGGGGATTGGAGTACAATAGGCCCGTCATGCAACGGAAGCCACCGAGCACTGTGACGATGGGCAGGGCCGCCTTTTGGGCAGGGACCGTTGTCGTTGGGGCGCTTGCAAGTGTGGGCCTCATGGCAAGTCCGTGCGCGGCACAAGCCCCGCCCTCGGCTCCCTCAACCCTCTCGCCGACTCCGTCCGCTCAAACCCAGCAAGCCCTGAATCCTGCGGCCGGATCGCAGTTCCCCGTCTTGCCGAGCACAGGGCCCACGGCGCCCGCACCGGCGACTCCCCCCGCGCCTCTGGCGAATCAACCCCAAAGTTCCGGGAAGTTGTCGCCGTCTGCGGGGCGGGGGCTCCCCGGGATGTCCGGGGGCGCAACCTTGAATGCTCCGATGGGCGCGGGGGATCCCTCGGCCGGTTATATGCGGCCGCAGACGCTCGGCACGATGGCGTGCGACCTGTTGTTTGACCCTGCGTGTCTGTAAATCTCCTGGCTCGATCATGTGAGTCGTCACGCGACGGAGGCGGTCGATGGTCACGGCCTATGTGCTAGCCGCAACGTTGTACGTCTGTCCGGGGAACGTCTATACCGACCAAGCCAAGCCCGGGTGCGAGCCCATGCGCCAGCAGGATGAGCAGGGAGGGTTCGGCAATGTCGAATCGGCGCCGCCGGCTCCCGAGTCGCCGCCGCGACGCGAGTTGAAACGGCCTTTGCCCGGTCCCCCTCCGCGCGCGATGACCAGGGAGGCCGCGCCGCCGGAACGACGAACAGCGCCGGAGCTCAGCGGACGCGAAGCGCAGTTGTGCCGGGAATACTGGGAATGGATCGGCCTGAACAAGAAGGTGCATGGCGGAGGCGGTGCGACGACGGAGGAAGTGGCGCGGTACAACGAGTTGAACAGCGTCTTTTCTCTGCTCCGCCGGCCCAAATGTTGAGCCGACGTGTCCGGCCTGCGGGCGCGTTTTGTCGGCATGTTCAGGCTAGGCCGGACATTTCCATCGTTCATAGAGGCGCAGCAAGTCGAAGGTCAGGCGGGCTCCATACGATGGCCCATAGTCCTTCCGGTTGATCATGTCGTTCCAGGTTTCGAACGACACGAACGAGTAGCGGAAAGCGATCGAGGCGAACCGTTCTTCCAGCGCGTCCCCCTTGCGGTCCACAAAGAGCCCCGAATCGACGGTAAAGGCCATCTCGACTTCCCACGTATCCGCTTCGTTCCGGCTGGCGCGGTAGTCTCCCGCGCTGATGGAAAACTGGCCCAGATACGACTGGGGCGCGATGACCGGGAAGGCGCTCCCTCCGTACAGACGTCCGTATCGTCCCATCGCGGAGAACCGCACCCAGTTCGAAAAGGTCCTGAGCGCCGGCGAGGTTTCACCGAACCAGGATTGGGCGACGTCCGAAAGCGCCACGCGGCGCAGGCCGGCTTGCGCGTAGGGTTCTTGATAGAGCGATCCCATCGCGACGCCGATGCCGGCGAACCCGTCCTCCCGCTGCCCGAACACCGGGGTCCATTGGTCAGGGTGCCGCTGACCATATAGTCCAAGGCCTCCCGCTTCGCGCCGACCGGGACGGGATCGAGGCCGCGGAGCTTGTGGATCACGTCGTTCTGAAGAAAGCGGGTGAGGCCGTCGTCGGTGGGGCCGATGCCGAGGGTCAAGTTGGTCTGCCAGCCCGGCAGTCGCTGCCAGCGTTCCGTCCAACTCACCGAGGCGAAGTTGAACCCCATCGTCTGGTTGATGTCGTTGTATTGTTTGCCGGCGCCGTCGTACTGGGTGAAACGGTTCAGCGTCAAGCCGGTGGTGAGGGTCCGTTCCTGGTCCGGGTAGGCGATGGCGCCCCAGTGGACGCTCGGGGCCGGTGTTTCCGCCCAGGCCGAGGCGGCGAGGAGGGAGAGGCAGAGGCTTACGACGAGAGTGCGACGGATCGGCATGGACAGTTCTCTCAAAAGCAGCATAGAGAAACGGCATAGGCCTGACAAGGGATTGCTCAAGTCGTACCGGTTCAGGAATCGGCATGAACCGGTTCTTGCGGTCGTAACGGGCGCGCCCTACAATGGCGGGGCTGTGCAGGTTCCGGACGGTTGAGTGAGAAAGGAGTCGGTGCATGCAGGACTTTGAAAAGCTCGGGGTGTTCTACCTCGGTCGTCCTTACGATCTAGGGAAAAAGAAGCCCAAGAAGGGTTGGTTACTCTACGAGTCCAAAGACCTCGTGACCCACGCGGTCTGCGTGGGCATGACGGGAAGCGGCAAGACGGGCCTTTGCCTGGGGCTGCTGGAAGAAGCGGCGATCGACGGCATTCCCGCCCTCGTCATCGACCCCAAGGGCGACCTGGCCAACCTGCTCCTGACTTTTCCGCAACTGCGCGGCGAAGACTTTTCGCCCTGGATCAACGAGGACGATGCCCGTAAGAAGGGCCTGTCGCCCTCGGACTATGCCCGGCAACAGGCGGACTTGTGGAAAAAGGGTCTGGCCGAATGGGGACAGGACGGGGAGCGGATTGCGCGGCTCAAAGAGGCCGCGGACTTTGCCATCTACACGCCGGGCAGCCAGGCCGGCATTCCCGTCTCCATCCTCACATCGTTTGCCGCCCCGGCGCCGGCCGTTCACGAGGATGCGGAGCTGTTGCGCGAGCGCATCGGCACCACGGTCACCAGTTTGCTGGGCTTGTTGGGGATCGATGCGGACCCGATCCAGAGCCGGGAGCATATCCTGCTCTCGACGATTCTGGATGTTGCCTGGAAACAGGGACGGGACCTGGATCTGGGGACGCTGATCCACCAGATTCAGCAGCCGCCTGTCGCGAAGGTCGGCGTCCTCGACGTGGAATCGTTCTTTCCGTCGAAAGATCGGTTCGGTTTGGCGACGAAGCTCAACAACTTGCTGGCTGCGCCCGGGTTTTCGGCCTGGCTGGAGGGGGTGCCGCTGGAGATCGATCGGATGCTCCATACGCCGGAGGGGAAACCGCGCATCGCCATTTTCTCCATCGCCCATCTCAGCGATGCCGAGCGGATGTTCTTCGTCACGTTGCTCTTGAGCCAAACGCTGGGGTGGATGCGGGCACAATCGGGGACGACCAGTTTGCGGGCGCTGCTGTATATGGATGAAATCTTCGGCTACTTCCCGCCTGTGGCCAACCCCCCGTCCAAGGCCCCGTTGTTGACGCTGCTCAAACAAGCCCGGGCCTTTGGAGTGGGCGTGGTCCTGGCGACGCAGAACCCGGTGGACCTGGATTACAAAGGCTTGGCCAATACCGGCACGTGGTTTATCGGGCGGCTGCAGACGGAACGGGACAAGGCGCGGGTGTTGGACGGGTTGGAAGGGGCGTCGGCCGGCACGGGCCGATCCTTCGACCGGCAGAAGATGGAACAGTTGCTGGCCGGGTTGGGCAGCCGGATCTTTCTCTTGCACAATGTCCACGACGATGCGCCGGAAGTGTTCGAGTCGCGCTGGACCTTGTCCTACTTGCGCGGCCCGCTGACGCGCACCCAGATCAAGACACTGATGGAAAGCCGGAAAGCGTCTGGCGAATCCGGTGAGGCGTCAGGCGCAGGGGGGGAGGCGAAGGCTCTCCTTTCTCAGCCGTCACTCCTGACTCCCTCCAGGCCTGTCTTGCCGCCGGAGGTCCCGCAATACTTCGTGCCCATTCGGAGCAGCCAGCCGGCCGGGAGTCAGCTGCTCTATCAACCGATGCTGCTGGGCGCGGCCCAGGTGCGCGTGGCCGATGCCAAGGCGGGGGTGGACGTTGCCCAAGACGTTGCCATGCTGGCGGCGATCACCGATGCACCCGTGGCGGTCAATTGGGATGAGGCCAAGGAGACGGGTGTGGCCCTCTCGGACTTGGAGAAAGCTCCCCAAGAGGCGGCGCAATTTGCCTCGCTGCCTGCCCCGGCCGGCAAGGCCAAGAGTTATGACGCCTGGGGGAAGGAATTCGCGGCCTGGCTCTACCGAACGCAATCGGTCACTCTGTTCAAGAGCGCCCAGCTCAAGCTCCTTTCCAAACCGGGCGAGACGGAGCGGGACTTCCGGATTCGTCTCCAACAGGCCGCGCACGAGCGACGGGACCAGGAGACCGAACGGTTGCGGCAGAAATACGCCTCGAAGTTCGCGTCGCTTCAGGAGCGGAAGCGAAGAGCCGAGCAATCGGTGGCGCGGGAGGAGGAGCAGGCCAACCAGAGCAAGGTCCAGGCGGCGATTTCGGTCGGGGCGACGCTCTTGCAGGCCTTCATGGGTCGGAAGACCGTCAGCGCCTCGACGATCGGGAAGGCCACGACGGCCATCCGGGGCGCCGGCCGGGCGATCAAAGACACGAAGGACGTCGGGTTGGCGAAAGAGAATGTGGCGGCGCTCGATCAGCAGATCGCCGATCTCGAAGCGCAGTTCCAGGGCGAAGTGGACAAGCTGGCGGCGACACTCGACGGCCAGACGGAACAGCTGGAGGTCCTGGCGCTCAAGCCGACCAAGAGCAACATCGCCGTCAAGCTCGTGGCCCTGGCGTGGCTGCCCTCGTGGAGAAGCCAAGAAGGCTCGTTGACGGCGGCCTCCTAGCGCGGCTAGAAATTGACGCGCAGGTTGAGCGAGCCGACGTGGAGCGTCGTATTGTACGTGCCGTTGACGACGCCGGGCAGGGCCAGAGGGGCTTGGTTGCCTGTCACGGTGCGGGTTTCGTAGAACAGCGCCCGATAGGCCAGGTCCACGCCGATCGCCTTCGGTCCGAATCCCTGCTCGCTGGAAGGGCTGCAGTTGATGAACCCCAAAAAGCGGCCCTGCCCCTTGCACAGGAAGCCGAACCCCAGCGTCATCGAGTTGCTGTTCGCGTCGGGCACGGCCGGATTGAACGTCGCGTCGGGGACCGGCGTCTCCGCATACCAATAGCCGGCGCGGGCGGCGATTTCCCAGCCCGGCAGCCGGTCCACGTGGAGCCACTTGTGTTCGGTGCCGAGCATGAGCGTCGTGGCGTTCTGCCAGTGGCGCGGGGCGGAAATCGTGGAGCCGGTGGACAGGGTCACGTTGTTGTTGCGGAAGTTCTGCCAGCCCGTATAGTCCAGGTCGATTTCGAATTTCCATTCTCGGTCCCGGTTGCGAAGGGGCCAGTAGGCGACCCCCAGCGTATAGACCGCCGGCAGGGAAAAGTTCGTCGAGGCATCCGCCAAGAGCTTGCCGTTGGACATGTACTGACCTCGCAAGTTCATGTCCGTGTTGCTGCGGTAGATGAAGCCCACGTTCAGGATCGGTTTCCCGTCCTCGTTGCGCAACGGGGTGTACATCGTGCTGAAATTGTAACCGATCGCCGTGTCGCGCCCGTTGATCTCAATGCGCGAGCCGGCCGCCGGCAGGCCCGGTCCGCCGGAGGAGTTGAAGATGGTTTCGGCTTGCCCCTGGCCGATGAACGGGAGGAATGTGTAGACGTCGAGGCCGAACCCGAACGACAGCTGGTCGTTGAGTTTGTAGGCCACCGTCGGCTTGATGTCGATCAGCTCGAAGGCCACTGAAGTCGTCGCGGTGGCGAATGGCCCGTTGGCCGGATACTCATTGCTGATGCCGAACGGAGATACGATCGCCAGGCCCAGGGTGGTGTCGCCGAGAGTTTTGATGCCCAGGTCCTTCAGGTTCGCCGTGACGTAGAGATTGATGGGCGGAGGATAAGCGAGGCTGTTGTTGAATCCTCCGGTGACGCTGGCACCGCTGGGAGCTTTGAAGCTGGTGCCTCCCCCGATGAACAACATACCGCCGGAAAACTGGATGCCCGGCAATTGGGTCATGCCGGCCGGGTTGTAATACACCGCCGAGGCATCGTCGGCTTGGGCTGTAAAGGCCGAACCCTGGCCCGTGGCCGAGGCGCTTTGGTCGAAGATACGAAACCCATTGGCCTGAGTTCTGTCAGGGACTGCCAGGCAGGCCAGGCATAGCACGGCGGTTGCGAGGCCACCGAGGATCCTCTTCATGGTAGGACGCATGGGCCTCCCGCTGCAGTGAAGGGAAATGTCCCTCCTGGCATCCGAGAGCAAAGGGCGAAACTATCCCACGGCACTCGTCGGCTGTCAATGGGGGTGAGCACGGTCAATTCTTGGTAACTCTACGGGTTGTCCTCGACGGCAGATGGCCGCGTGCGCGTTTAGTGCTTACGCTCCCTCTGCATCAGCTTATCCGTGTACGCCAACAAGATCGCCGAGCCTAGGAAGGTCATGTGGATCAGGATCTGCCACTTGATGTGCTCGACCGGCACATTGCTGACGTTGACGAAGGCCTTGAGCAGATGAATGCTGGAGATTCCGATCAACGAGGCGGCCAGTTTGACCTTGATCGTTCCTGGGTCCACATGGCTGAGCCAGTCAGGCCGGTCGCGGTGGCCTTCCAGGTCGAGCTTGCTGACGAATGTCGCGTAGCCGCCGATCACGACCATCGTGAGCAAGTTCGCCACCATCGTAATATCGATGAGCGACAGGATGCCGAGCATGAACACGGTCTCGGACAGAGCGCCGAGGTGATAGACCATCTCGCCGAGTTCGGTCAGGAACTTGTAGGCATAGAGCAGCTCCGCCACGATCAAGCCGACGTACAGGGGGGCTTGAATCCAGCGGCTCGCGAAGATCATGACCTCAAAGCCCTGTTCGATGCGGCTCACGCCGCCGGGGCCGGACGGGGCCATTGCCGTGGATCCTGGATGGGTGATGTTCGACATGGGACCTCCTCTGAGATTAAAGGTTACGGATGCTGCGCGTCACGCGTGAGCGGGGGATTCGAGCGAGGCAGCCTGGGTCTTGGAAATAAGCACTATGGAGTATATGAGGGCGGGAATTCTTTATGTCCAACGACATTCCGGGCCGGCCGATCCTGTCTGCCGGGTCACGATATCAGTCCGGAATGTGCCGAGCCCGATCGGTGAGGTCTGCACGCGCAGGGCTTCATCAGGAAGGCTCGCACTCCAATGGCGACGGCCTGCTCCTCCGTCATCCTCTCGCTCGATCCTCCCACGAGAATATAGGCAAGCCGGGTCCGATTCGCAAGAGCTCCGGCCCGTGACGTGCCCGATGGCTAGGCGTAGGCTGAGGGGGTGAGCGCAGCGCGCGTAAGGACGAATGAGTCGAGCCGTTCCGGGGCGCCGAAGGGGCAGGTGTTCCGAGCGTGGGGCTGGGACGAACCTTGAAACCGAAGAGGGGATGGCGTGGTCATGGAATCGTCCAGGAAAGCGCCGTCTCATGGAGTTGGGAGTCGCAGGTCTCGTATAAAGGGCAATACCCGTCGAGGGCTTCGCGGACGACACGTTCCAGGTCTTCTACGTTGAACGGTTTGGGCAGGAACACGACCCCTGCTTGGGTCGCCCAGTCGAAAAAATCGCTCGTGCCGGTGTACCCTGAGATCAGCAAGATTCTCGTCTCGGGATAACGTTGATGCGTTTGCTCGGCCAGCTCCTGCCCGTTCATGTCCGGCATCAATACATCCGACAACATGAGGTGAATGGGCGCAGGAGATGATGCGAGGATGCGAAGCGCCTCCTGCCCGCTGCCGGCCTCCAGCACGCGATACCCGTTCATCTTCAGGACGACACGGATCAACTCTCGCAGGGCCGGCTCGTCATCCACCACCAGGATCGTTTCGGATCGGGGGGACGCTGTGTCCGTCATGATGGGGTCCCTCCTGATTTAGGACGTCCGTCAAGGCTCGTTCGCGTTGGGTCACAAGTTGACCACGCGGTGGCGCAGGGCATACCGAATCAATCGCGCCCGCCCGCGCACACCCAGCTTGCTATACACTTTGGCCGCGTGATTTTCCGCGGTGCGGACGCTCATCTTCAAGGCGTCGGCAATTTCCTTGTCGCTGAATCCCTCGCCGATCAGGCGCAGGACTTGCCATTCCCTGTCCGAGAGCCGATCCAAGGGGAGGCCCGTCCGTGCTCTGGACGGAAGATGATCGGCAGCCTGATGGTTATGGGGGTAGGTCGTGCCCTCGGCCGCGACGCTTTCGGCGGTCTTCTGCAAGTAGAGAATGATCCGGCAGGCACCCGAGGCGCGGGTGAGCGCCGGCGTTCCCGCACAGGGCGTCACCGATGCTTTGGCGTACCCAAACAGGCTTCCTGCCACCTCGCCGAGCATGCCGGCGTAGAGCCAGCAGAGGTGCGGGGGGGAATCCTGCTGCGGTTCAAGGGGGCAGTCGAGAAGGACGAACTCGAGACGCCCTATACTTCTATCCACGATCTGATAATGGCAGCCCCACTGCGTCTCGAGTTGCTGAAAGCAACCAAGGAGCTGTTCGTGCAGGGAATCGGTTTTGGGTATTTGTACATGGTCGATGGGCTTGAAGGCGCGGCGACCCAGTTCTCGCCCAATCCCGCAGAGCAGGTGCGGCGTCATCGTGGGCAGGAGGACAGACCCGATGGTGCCGCTGAGACTGGCCATCACGGCTTGGAGCAAGCTACGTTGGTGGCGCGCGACCTGGTTGCCCGGCTCCTGGGAAGGACGCGGGACGGAAGATTCGTGACGGTGCAAGGCGGGCAAGCTCAGATCGGTTGAGGTCACATTTAGCATCTGCCGGTCCTCCCTCTGTGTGTTCCGTCGTCCAACTGAACGGAGATTCTGGTCGGGTGCCTCATGAATAGCGTCAGCAGGGATCGTGCCTAGAGTACATGGGAGGTTCTTACGGATTATCTCGTGTAAGAAATTGATATTGCTGCATTTAATTCCACTATTTGATGCTAAAACAAATGGAGGGAACCGAGAGGGTGGGCGATTGAACCAGGACGTGACACCTAAACCATGGTCCAATAGCCATACCGATGGTCGTCCAAAAGAAAGCTGTCGGTCAGGCACGTTGAATAGGAGAGCTTCTGGGGAAGTCGATGAATCAGTGGGACAGGGCAGGGATCCACCGCCGGAGGGTCGCGGCCAACTCTTCGATGGTAGCCGATTTACTGGATGGCAGAGGGGCGTTGAGAGGCGGGCACGGCTTCTGGACCTGCTAAGCCAGGGCTTTGCGGATTGCCGCGGCGGTCTTTGCATCAACCCCGGCTGCGTCGCGCAGCTCTTCGTCGGTTGCGCGGGCGATGTGCGCGAGGCTGCCGAATCGGCGCAGCAGGCGGGTGCGGCGGACTTCACCGACGCCGGCGATGCTGTCGAGGCGCGACGCGATCAAAGCTTTACCGCGTAGGTTGCGATGGTAGGTGATGGCGAACCGGTGGGCCTCATCCCTGATGCGTTGCAACAAGTGGGTGGCCGGCGACGCGGCATGCAGGATGATGGGGTTCTTGCGGCCCGGGAGAAAGATGCGTTCGTCTTTCTCCCCCTTGGCCTTGGCCAGGCCGATGATCGGAAGGCCGGCTTGTCCGGCTTGGCGGAGCCCCTCGACGGCGGCCGCCAGTTGCCCCAGCCCTCCGTCGATCAGGATGAGGTCCGGAAGCGGCAAATCTTCTGTGTCGCCGTAGCGCCGGACGACGGCTTCCTGCATGCTGGCAAAGTCGTTGGCGCCCTGCACGGTCTGAATCCGGAACTTGCGATAGTCGGCTTTCTTCGCCTGCCCCTCCTCCCAGACGACCAGCGACGCGACCGACTGCTCGCCCATCGTGTTGGAGATGTCGAACCCTTCGATGCGCCGGGGGGGGCGATCGAGCCGGAGCAGCCGCTTGAGTTCGTCGGCCGCCAACCGTTCGGTCGCCTCGTTGCGCAAATGATCGGCTACCGCTGAGGCGGCATTTTCCTCCGCGAGCAACAGGAGCTGGTGCTTGCCCCCTCGCTCGGGAGCGAGGACCCGCACCGACTCGCCTTTTTTCTCGGACAGCCAGGCTTCGATCAACGAGGCGTCATCGAGGGGGGTCGGGACCAGCAACTCCTTGGGCGGCAACCCGTCCTTGTTGTAGAACTGTTCGATCGCGGCACGGACCAGCTCTTCGTCCGGCGCCTCGGCGGCGTCCGGCCAGAAGAAGTCCTTGCGACCGATGAGCAGCCCGCCGCGCACGAACAGCATCTGCAGATCCACCGCGGCGCCCTGCCTGGCCAGCCCGATCACGTCCTGATCCGTCGAGGCGGTCTGGGTGACCCGCTGCTTCTCCAAGGTCCGCTCGATCTTGAGGAGGCGATCCCGGAGGCGGGCCGCCTCTTCGAACCGTTCCTGCTCCGCCGCGGCCTGCATCTCGGCCCGCAGACCGTCCAGCAATTCGGTGTCGCGCCCTTCCAGAAACTGCCGCACCTGCTTGACGATCTGATGGTAGTCCTCGCGGCTCTGATTGCCGGTGCAGGGAGCCATGCATCGTTTGATCTCGAACTCGATGCAGGCCCGCTCGGCGGTCCCGTCGATGTCGATCTCGCAGGTGGCCAAGGGAAAAACCTTGCGGATCACTTTCAGCGTTTCACGCAAGGCGTTGGTGGGGACGTAGGGACCGTAGTAAAGGGCGCCGTCCTTCTGGACGCGACGTACGATGGACAGGCGCGGGAAATCATCTTTGATCGGCAGCCGGAGATAGGGGTATTGCTTGTCGTCGCGCAAGACGACGTTGAAACGGGGCTTGTGCCGCTTGACGAGGTTGCTCTCCAGAATCAGCGCTTCCAACTCGGACCGGGTCACGATCGTTTCGAGGTCGGCGACCTGGCCGACCAAGACGGCGGTTTTGGGGGTATGGTCCGCGCCTTTCAGGAAATAGGACCGGACCCGGTCGGCCAGCACCAATGCCTTCCCGATATAGAGGATCTCGCCCTTCCCGTTCTTCATCAGGTACACGCCGGGCTGGGCGGGGAGATGGTCGAGCTTGGATTGGAGAGCGGGGGAGCTTGTCAGGTTGCCGGCCATACGGGAATTGTACGGCCTGGCTGGCTGCCGGGCAAGGGAGGCGTCTTGCCAGACCGTTTGCGCGGGGCGGCTATACCAGGGCGGTGCCGGGGGGCCGTTCGATCAACTCGACTTCGTAACCGTCCGGCGCGTCAATGAAGAGGAAGCGGCTGCCGGAGGCACTGCGGGTCGGGCCGTCGGTGATCCTGACGCCTTGCGCCGCGAGCTGGGCCATGGCTTCGTCCAGGTTCTCGACTTCGAACGCCAGATGCACCAGGTCTTCTTGGACCTTGACCGGCCCGCTGGGCGGGAAACTGCAGAGCTCGATCAACTCTTCACTATTGGGGACGGCCAAGAAAGCCAGGTGCGAGCCCCGCGGCGAGGTCTTGCGATCCAGCACCTGCAGGCCGAGCACCTCGGTGTAAAACCGGATCGTCTGGTCCATGTCGCTCACCCGCATCCGGGTGTGGAGCAGTTTTTTCACCCGCATCGTCTTCCTCCAGAACAGAGCTTATGGCACATGGTTCATGGCCGGGCAATGGAATCTCTTCTGTCTCCGGTCATAAGCTATTCGCCATCAGCCATATGCTCTCAGCGTTGTCGCGCCGGTCCCGTCGTTTTCCGCAGCAACAGCTCGGCGCCGCCGGGGATCAACAGGTTGGGCATCGGCCCGATTTCCTGATAGCCCTGTCTGGCGTAAAACCGCCTGGCCCCCTCGTTGAAGTCGGACACGCAGGCGAAGAGATTCTTGCCTCGCGCGAAGGTGATGGATTCGAGCTGCGCGAGGAGCCGCGCGCCATGTCCATGGTTGCGTGCCGAGGGGGCGATGGCCAGCAATTCCAGGTAATCCCCCATCAAAAAGCGAGGCTTCAGCAACGCGACGCCGGCGACGGCCCCGTCGGCATCCAGCACGTAGCCTTCCCGGCCTTCAACGAGCCCGTCCTCGCGGAACAAGCGGGACCAGTCTTCGTCGCGATAGCCGAGCGTACGCCAGGGATCGGATCCGGCCAGCAACCGGACCACGGCGTCGCGATCCTCCGGCCGGTAGGCTCTAACGACCGGGTTGGCGTTGGGCATGGGTTGGTTCTCCCGGACATTGGTCCAGCAGTTGGGTGACGGTGACGGGGCGGAAGCCTTTGGCGACGATCACGTCCCGGTACAGATCTTCGACTACGTCCTTGGTGTGCAAGCCCTTGCCGTTGGCGTGGAAGACGATGATGTTGCCGTTCCGGGCCTGGGCGGTCAGCCGCCCGGCGATCTGCTCGCGGCTCAGCTTTGGGTCCGGATCGCCGGAAATGCGATCCCAGAGGATGAAACGGAGGCCCAGCGCCCGCACCAACGCCACGGTGGTCTCATTGTATTCGCCGTAAGGGGGGCGGAACAGCGGTGCGTCGATTCCGTAAGTGGCTTTCAGCGCCTGGACCGCGCCGGCAATCTCCTCCCGCTGGTGGGCGTCGTCCAGCTGCGGCAGGTGCGCATGCACCTGCCCGTGTGTGCCGATCTCGAAGAAAGGGACCGACCGGAGCGCGCGGACCTCGGTCTCGTGCCGGTCCATCCAGCGACCGGACATAAAAAAGGTGGCCGGGATCTGTTTTTCGATGAGCGTCTTGAGCAACGGGTCGTCGTAGCCGCTCCCGTTTCGCACCGGGCAGAGGTCAAAGGTCAAGGCGATGGCTTTGCAGGCGGAGGGGCCGGAGCGGACGACCTGGGCGTCGGCCGAGGCGCCGAGCAGACCGCACCACAAAGCCGGGACCAAGAAGAGCCAGCGATACATCGTCCGTGTCATGCCGTGTCTGCCGGCGCGGGACTAGCGGGGGGCGCGCACCGGCGCCGCCTCCACGATCACCGCCGCATGCAAGCCCTTGGGAATGGAAAAGGAGCCGCCTTCCCCGGCGGTGGAGCCGCGGATCACGGTCTGCTCGCTCTGGACCGTGTAACTGACGGCGTCCTCCTTCGCAAAACAGACGCTCACCGACTGACCCGGCGCGATGACGGCTTCTTCCTCGTTGGCCCAGAAGAGCGAGAAACCGTTGGCGCACGAGACTTCGTCGAGGGTGTCCCGGAAGAAGTAGACCCACACCGGGTTCAGCCGGTGGTTGACCCAACGGACTTCGTCGCCGATCTGCACGATCAGATCCTGGGGGGAGATCCGATCTTCCGTGATCACGATGTCGTGGACCGCGCCGCTCCGGCTGGTGGTGGGAAGGCTGGCACAGGCGGAGGCGCACCAGCAGCCGGCGAGCAGCAGGCCCATTCCAGCGAGTCTCTTGCATCCGTGGAGGAGCATCGGGGAAGGATTATACCGGAAAACGAGACGGATATTGACGCTTCTTCGTCGCGGCTGTTATGGATACTGTCTGGAGGTGCACGGTGGGTCCTGACTGGCAAATCGGGCGCGTATTCGGGATTCCGATCAAAGTCCATCTGTCCTGGTTCCTGGTCTTTGGGTTCGTGACCTGGAGCCTGGCGACCGGCTATCTGCCGGAGGTGCTCCCGGGCCTCTCGGCGTCGCGGTACTGGGGGATGGGCGGCACGGCGGCGCTGCTGCTGTTCGGATCGGTGGTGTTGCATGAGTTGGGCCATTCCTACGTGGCCTTGCGCTACCGAATCCCCATCGAACAGATTACGCTCTTCATCTTCGGCGGCGTAGCCCAAATGCGCCGGGAAGCGCCGGGGCCGAAGGCCGAGTTCCTGATCGCCATCGCCGGCCCTCTCGTGAGCTTCACGCTGGGCGGGATCCTCCTCGGTCTGGTGGCGACCGTCAATACGGGCCAGGGCCTGGTCGCGTTGTGGCTCTTGTTGGGCTCCGTGAATCTCCAACTCGGGCTGTTCAATCTGATTCCGGGTTTCCCGCTGGACGGCGGGCGGGTGCTGCGGGCCGGGCTCTGGGCCTGGTCGGGCAACTATCATCGGGCCACGCGACAGGCGTCGCTGGTCGGCCAGGGATTCGGCTTGGTCCTGGGTCTGCTCGGGTTGGGGCTGGTGCTGGGCGCATCCACCGGCTTGATGCCCGGTCCGCTGGCGGCCAACGGGGGCTGGGTGGCCTTGATCGGGTTGTTTCTCTTCAGTTCGGCCAAGGGCAGCCGCAGGCAGGCGACCCTCAAGGCGGCGCTGGAGCAGGCCTCGGTCGTGGACGTGATGGCAAGAGAGGTGGCGACCCTGCCTGCGGACCTTTCGGTGGCGGACGCGGTCGCGCAGCATTTTCTGCCCCAGGGTCACGGCGGGTTTCCGGTGATGGACGAGGGACGGCTGGTCGGGATGGTGGCGGTGCAGGACGTACAGGCCCTGTCCCAATCGCTCTGGCCCTGGCGGCGAGTGCGGGACATCATGCAACCCTGGTCGCCGGCCATGGAGACGGGGCGCGATGCCTCGGCCCTGGCTGCGCTCGAACAGATGCAGCGGGAAGATCAAGACCGGCTGGCCGTCATGGAGAATGGACAACTCGCCGGCCTGGTGACGAGAGACGGGATCGCCCGATTCCTGCAGTTACGCGGGGTGCGGATGTGATCGAAGCCTGCGCCGTTGTCGGTCGACGGTCGTCCGTACGCCGTCCGCGCTGACCGGCCACGCGCCGGGTGCCCCTACTTCAGCGCGAGGATGGCTTGTTGGGTCAAGGCGACGAGCGGGTTGGGGTAGAGGCCGCAGAGGACGACCCCGGCCAAGGCGCAGGCCAGCACGATGGCGAGAGCCGGTGAAGCGGCCAGCCGCGGCTGGCCGGTGACCGACGCGTCCGGCTCCCGCATGTACATGACCATCACGACACGCAGGTAGTAGTAGGCCGAGACGGCGGCCAGGAGGAGGGCCACCACGGCGAGCCACGTCAGGCCCGCGCGCACGGCGCCCATGAACAGGTAGAACTTGCCGATGAACCCGGCGGTGGGCGGGATGCCGGCCAGCGACACCATGAACACCAGCATGAGGAAGGCCGCCACCGGTTGCCGCTTGGCCAGGCCCGTGTAATCCTCGATGTCCTCCCCTTCCACCCCTCCCTTGCGCAACAGGGCGACGACCGCGAAGGCGCCCAAGGTCATGAAGGCATAAATCGCCAGGTACAGCATCACGCTGGAGAGGCCCAGGCTGCGGATTTCGATCGAGGCCGTGGCGTGCCCGGCTACGACCACCCCGATCAGCGCATAGCCGGCATGGGCGATGCTGGAATAGGCCAGCATGCGTTTGATGTTGGTCTGGACGATCGCCACCACGTTGCCCAGCACGAGTGTCGCGATACAGACGATCAGAAAGAGCCCGTGCCAGTTGGCTTTCAGCCCGCCCAATCCCTCGAGGAACACCCGCATGAACGCGCCGAAGCTGGCGGCCTTGGAGGCTACGGCCATGAAGGCGGTGACGGACGTGGGCGAACCTTCGTACACGTCCGGCGTCCACATGTGAAAGGGCACGGCGGCGATCTTGAAGCCGAAGCCGACGACCAGCAGGATCATGGCCAACAGCAGCAGCGGATCATCCAGGCTGCGGCCGTGGATGGCCGAGGCGATGGCCGAGAGTTTGGTGCTGCCGGTGATCCCGAACAGGAGCGAAATGCCGTAGAGCAGGATGCCGGACGAGAAGGCGCCCAGGACGAAGTACTTGGCCGAGGCCTCCAGCGAGCGCCCCTCGGTCCGTTTGATGCCGGCCAGGATGTAGAGCGACAGGGACATGAGCTCCGTGCCCAGGTAGATCGTCAGCAAGTCGGCGGCCGAGACCATCACCATCATGCCGGCCAGCGAGAGCAGGAGGAAGCCGTAATACTCGGCCAGGTGCATGGCTTCTTCCTTCAGGTAGGCCAGCGAGAGCAGGATGGTCAGTCCGCTGACCACGTAGAGCAGCAGTTTCCAGAAGCCGGCATAGGGATCGACGATCACCAGGTCGCTGAAGGCCATGACCGTGACGCCCATCTGCGAAACGGTGACGCCCACGCAGGCGGCCAGTGCGCCCAGCCCGATCCAGGCCAGCCATTCCTTGCGCGCGGCCGACGTGATCGGGTCCAGCACCAGGATCAGGCAGGCCGCGCCCACGACGATGAGCTCGGGCAGGATCGCGAGGATGTCGGTCAGGGGAAGCGTCATTCGTTGTGTGTCTCTCGTTGTTCGTCGGGAGCCAGTCCGCTCACCGGTCGTCTTGCCGCCCCGGTGGACGCATCACGCGCGCCGCCGGGCGCGTCCAGGCGCGCGAGCGCCGTTTCTTCCTGGTCCATCTGGTCCAG
Source organism: Nitrospirota bacterium (assembly GCA_028876065.1). GTDB lineage: Bacteria > Nitrospirota > Nitrospiria > Nitrospirales > Nitrospiraceae > SYGV01. The sequence continues at coordinate 572 of JAGWTI010000047.1, read as the reverse complement.
CAAATTCGTGACGCTGGCATGCAGGGGAGTCAGGACCTGATTGGGGACCAAGCCGATCCAGAAGACCAGCAGGACCAGCGGGACCAGCAGCGCCATTTCGCGCAGGTTTAGGTCGGACAAATGGACGGTCGGGTGTTCGGCCTGTTCAGATCGCGTTCCGAAGGCCACGCGTTGGACCATCCAGAGCATGTAGGCGGCGGCCAGGATGATGCCCAGCGAGGCCAGCGCGGCTACCGGCTTGCTCCAGAAAAAGGTGCCGGCCAGGACGAGAAATTCGCCCACGAAACTGTTGGTCCCGGGCAAACCCAATGACGAGAGGGAAAAGATGACCAGGAACGTGGCGTACTTCGGCATGGGGCCGGTCAGCCCCCGGTTGTCGCTGATCAACCGGCTATGGGTCCGTTCGTAAATGATCCCGACGCAGAGGAACAAGGCGCCGGTCGTGATGCCGTGGTTGACCATCTGGAGGATCGCGCCCTCGATGCCCTGGGCGTTCAACGCGAAGATGCCGAGGGTCACGAAGCCCATGTGGCTGACGCTGGAATAGGCGATCAATTTCTTCAAGTCCGCCT
>JAGWTI010000142.1 GCA_028876065.1 Nitrospirota bacterium | reverse complement strand
GGATTCTTCTTGTAGAAGTCCTGGTGATACTCTTCCGCCGCGTAAAAGGTCGAGGCAGGAACGATCTGGGTCACGACCGGCTCCCTGAACGGCTTGGTCGCCTCCACCTTCTTTTTGGATTCCTCCGCCAGCCGCTTCTGCTCCTCGTTGTGATAGAAAATAGCGGAGCGGTACTGACTCCCATGGTCGCAGAACTGCTGGTCGGGCGTGGTGGGATCGATATTACGCCAGAACACCTCCAGCAGCTGTCCGTAGCCGACCTTTGCCGAGTCGTAAACGATCTCCACCGATTCGGCATGGCCTGTGCCGCCGGCCGACACTTCTTCGTATGTCGGATTGGCTTTCTGGCCTCCCGTATAGCCGGACGTGGCCGAGACTACGCCGTCAATGTCCTGAAACGCTTCCTCCACGCACCAGAAGCAGCCGCCGGCGAAGGTGGCCTTTGCCGGTTGGCTGGCTCCCATCCCCTGCTCTGCCCCTGTCGCAGTCGCACCCAGCGCTGCCAGCAAGCCACCGACGAGAAGCAGACCTCTGCCCATCCGACTCCTGTTCATGTTCCCCCTCCTGCCGTACATCCAGCCTCCTGACCCTCTTCGAGCCGGACCCGGGTGTGGATTCCACCGTCCAGCGCGCCCGGCGCCGTGCCCATAGGTCGGAGGGCCAAGCAATTTCTTACAACGGGAGGGCCGAAGCCGGGGCAGGACAGACGTGACGGCTCATCCCTTCTCGCTGGCCGGCGCCGGCTCAGCCGGTTGGGTTCCCGCTGCGGCAGTCGGCGGCCATCCCCCGCCCAGCGCCTTGTAGAGCTGGACGATGGACACCAGATGAAGGCGATGCGTGCCCGTGAGGGCCAACTCCGCGTCGAAGAGGTTCCGTTGCGCGATGAGCACGTCCAGATAGTTGGCCAGCCCGCCTTTGTACCGGAGGTTGGCCAGGTGCAGGGCCGACCGCAGGGACTCGACTTGCTCGGCTTGCACGGCTCGTTGCTTGCGGGAAGTCGTGACGGCCACCAGGGCGTCTTCGACTTCCCTGAACGCCACGATGATCGTCTGCTCGTACTGGGCCAGCACCTGCTTGGCCTGGGCCTCGGCGGCCTTCTGCTGGAAGCCCAGGATCTGGGCGTTGAACAGGGGACCGGTGACGCTTGGGCCGATCACGCGGAAATCGCCCCCGCGCGCAAACAATTGCGAGAACGAGGGATCGGCCACGCCCAGGAGCCCGGTGATGGACAGCTTGGGAAACCGGTCCGCCTTGGCCATCCCGATGCGCGCGGTGGCCGCCCCCAGTTCTTGTTCGGCCCGGACGATATCGGGACGGCGCTGGAGCAACTCCGAAGGGAGGCCGGCCGGCACTTGCGGCGGCATGACTTGATCCGTGAGGGAGCGGCCCCTCGGAATTCGGATCGGGTTCCGTCCCAGCAGCACGCTCAGTTGGTTCTCTTTCTGCACCATCTGCCGTTCCAATTCCTCCGCGCGCGCCGCGGCATTGGCCCGTTCCGCCTCGAATTGGTCCGCGTCCAGCTTGGCGATGATGCCCCGCCGCAACCTGGCCTTGGCGATCCGCACCGATTCGTCCCAGGCGACGAGGGTGCGTTTGGCGATGTCCAACTGCATGTCGAATTGGCGAAGATCGAAATAGGCCTGGGCTACGCTGCTCACCAGCTCGAGGACGATGGCGCGCCGGGCTTCTTCTTTGCTGAGCAAGTCCGCGCGGGCCGCCTCGTTGGAGCGGCGGATGCGTCCCCAGATGTCGATCTCCCAGGAGAGGTTCCCCTGCACGTAATAGTTGAAAGGGTTGGGAAATCCCGGAAACAGGAACAGGGACTGCCGGCCGAACGAAGGGGCATTGACCGTCCCGCTCAACTGCGGGGCGAAATCGGTCCTGGCGATGAACAGTCGGGCCTCGAACTCCTCGATCGTGGCCGTGGCCTGCTGCAGGTCCTTGTTTTCCTCCAGCGCGATCCGGATCAGTTTCTGGAGCTCCTCGTCCTGCAGCAATTCCCACCAGGGCAGGTTCGCGATGGACGACCCTTCCGTCTCGGCCATACGAAAGGCCTCGGGCTTGAGCGGGTCCGGCTTGGTGTAGTCCGGGCCCACCGCGCAGGAGATCGACAGCAGCGACAAAGCAATCAGGAGCAGGCTGCGCATGTCACTCCCCTCCTTCCGGCGTGGCCGGCCCGTCCGGCCCGGATAACCCCGGCGCGTCGCTCGGAGCTGCCGCCCTCCGGCCCATGATGCGCCGGGAGGCTTGTTGAATCACCACGAAAAAGAGCGGTACGAAAAAGATGGCCAGAAAGGTCGCCGCGAGCATCCCGCCGAAGACGCCGGTGCCGATGGAGTTGCGGCTGGCCGCCCCGGCGCCGGTCGCCACCACCAGCGGGACCACGCCCATGATGAAGGCCATGGAGGTCATCACGATCGGCCGGAACCGCAGCTTGGCCGCTTCGATCGCCGCCTCCGCCATCGGCAGACCGGCGGCATGGCGTTTGTTGGCGAATTCGACGATCAGAATCGCATTCTTGGCGGCGAGGCCGATCAGGGTCACCAGGCCGATCTGGAAGTAAATATCGTTCGAAAGTCCCCTGAGCCACACGGCGGTCAAGGCTCCGAAGGCCCCGAAGGGCACGGCCAGGATCACGGCGAAGGGCACCGACCAGCTCTCGTACTGGGCCGCCAGCACCAGGAACACCATCACCATACCGAACGCGAACGCCAGGGCCGATTCCGAGCCGACCTTGTGCTCCTGGTAGGAAATGCCGCTCCAGTCGATCCCGTAGCCTTGCGGCACCAGAATCTCCTGCGCCAACCGGTCCAAAGCGTCCAACGCCTGGCCGGAGCTGTAGCCGGGCGCCGCTGCGCCCAGCACCAGGGCCGTGTTGAACCCGTTGAAGTGCGTGACCGGGTCCGGACCGCTGGTATGCTCCGTCGTCACCACCGTGTCCAACGGAATCATGGAGGCGCCCTCCCCGTTCACCGCGCGCACGTAGATCTTGGCGATGTCCTCCGGGTCCGACCGGTACTTGGCCTCCGCCTCCGTCTGCACCCGGTACACGCGGCCGAACTTGAGGAAGTCGTTGACGTAGAGGTTGCCGAAGTAGGCCTGGAGCGTGTCGAAAACCTCGGAGATCGGCACGCCCAACGCTTTGGCCCGCTCCCGGTTCACGTTGGCATAGATGCGGGGGGCGCTCACGCGGAAGCTGGTGCCGATCGCGCCGATCGCCGGGTCCTGCCTGGCCTTGGCGATGAACGCCTGGGCCACGGAGGCGAACTGTTTGAAATCCCCGCCGCTGGGGTCTTGGAGCTGCACGGAAAAGCCGCCCGTGGCGCCGAGCCCTCGGATCGACGGAGCGTTGAAGGCCAGGATCAACGCCTCGGGGATCTTGGCGAATTCCTGGTAGGCCGCGCGGATGAGGGCCGTCACATGCTGGCTCGGATCTTTCCGCTCGTCCCAATGCCGGAGCGGCAGGAACATGGTCGCCGCATTCGGTCCCCGCGTGTTGAAGACGAAGTTCTGGCCGGACAGGGCATCCGTCGAGTGGATCGAGGGCACCGACAGGAAATACCGTTCCACTTTGTCGAGGACCGCATCGGTCCGTTGTTTGGACGCCCCGTCGGGCAGTTGGACGATGGCGATGAAATAGCCCTGGTCCTCGTCCGGCAGGAAGCTCGGCGGGATCATCCTCAGCAGGCCGACGGAGCCGCCGATGAGGAGGCCGAAGACCACCAGCGCCAGCAGCGACCGCTTCAGGAGCATCTCGACGGTCGCCGTATAACGGACCTGCGTCCAATCGAAAAACCGGTTGAAGAGCCCGAAGAATCCCCCGCGGGACTCGTGGCCCGGCTTGAGCACCAGGGCGCAGAGGGCGGGGCTGAGCGTCAGCGCGACGAAGCCCGAAATGATCACGGAGATGGCGATGGTGATCGCAAACTGCTTGTAGAGCTGGCCGGTAATCCCGCCCAGGAACCCCACGGGCACGAACACGGAGCAGAGGACCAGCACGATCGCGATCACCGGCCCCGCCACTTCTCCCAGAGCCTTCTTGGCGGCCTCCTTGGGCGGAAGCCCGCCCTTCGTCATATGGCGCTCGACGTTCTCGACGACCACGATCGCGTCGTCCACCACGATGCCGATGGCCAGCACCATCCCGAACAACGTGAGGGTGTTGATGGAAAACCCCAGCGCGCTCATGCCGGCAAAAGTGCCGATCAACGAGACCGGCACCGCCACGCCGGGAATCAACGTGGCGCGCCAGCTCTGCAAAAACAGATAGACCACCAGGATCACCACCACCATGGCCTCTCCCAGCGTCTTGACCACCTCCTGGATGGAGACCTCGATGAACCGGGTCGTATCGTAGGGAATGTCGTACGACACGCCCTGGGGAAAGCTCTTGGCCAGGCTCTGCATTTCCTTCCGAACCCGCTTCACCGTGTCGAGGGCGTTGGCGCCCGGCGACAGGAAGGTCAGGAGGAACACGTTGGGTTTGCCGTTCCACCGCCCTTCGAGGTCGTAGGACTGGGCGCCCAACTCGACCCGGGCCACGTCCTTCAGGCGAACCATGGATCCGCCGGGAAGGGCCCGCACGATCAGCTCCTCGAAGTCCTTCACCTCCGTCAACCGGCCGCGCGTGATGACCGGGATGGTCAGCTCGTTCCCTTTGGCGGCCGGCTCACGCCCGACCGTGCCGGCGGGAAAGTCCCGGTTCTGTTCGCGGACGACGGTGGCGATGTCGGTCGGCGTGAGGCTGAGCTGCGCCATCCGGACCGGGTCCAGGATCAGCCGCATGCTGTAGTTCTGCTGGCCGAAGACCATGGCATCGCCCACGCCGGGGAGCCGCTTGAGGTTGTCGATCACGCGCAGGATGGCGTAGTTGGACAGAAAGACCGTGTCTTGCCGGGGATCGTGGGAACTCAACGCCACGACCGCGAGCAGATCCGGCGACACTTTCTTCACGGTGACGCCCTGGCGGACCACTTCGGGCGGGAGCTGCGGCTCCGCCAGCTTTTGCCGGTTCTGCGTCTGGACCTGGGCGATATCCACGTTCGTGCCGATCTCGAACGTGAGCTTGATGCTCATGTGCCCGTCGTTGGTGCTGGTGGAATC